>DATBOK010000078.1:0-37507 GCA_036553845.1 Casimicrobiaceae bacterium | reverse complement strand
CGCCGACGCGCTCGACCGCTTCGCCGACGGCGTCTGGTTCATCGACCTCGCGCCGATCCGCGACCCGTCACTGGTGACCAGCGCGGTCGCGCAGGAGCTCGGCGTGCAGGAGGAGCCCGGGCGCGCGCTGACGCGCACGCTGTGCGCGCACCTCAAGTCGCGCAAGGTGCTGCTGATACTCGACAACTGCGAGCACCTCGTGCATGCCTGTGCGGAGCTCGCCGCGGCGCTGCTGCAGGCGGCACCCGACGTGCGCGTGATCGCCACCAGTCGCGAGGCGCTGCGCATCCCGGGCGAGCAGACGTACGCCGTGTTGCCGCTGCCGGTGCCCGACCGCACCGCCGGCGTCGATGTGCTGGCGAAGTCCGACGCGGTGCAGCTGTTCGTCGAGCGCGCACGGCTGCACAAGCCGGACTTCGTGCTGACCGATCGCGACGCCCCCGCCGTCGCCGAACTGTGCGTGCGCCTCGAGGGCATCCCGCTGGCGCTCGAGCTGGCAGCGGCGCGCGTGCGCGCGCTGTCGGTGGCGGAGATCAATGCGCGGCTGCGCGACCGCTTCAAGCTTCTCACCGGCGGCGGCCGCCTGCTGATGGAGCGGCAGCAGACGCTGCGCGCGCTGGTTACGTGGTCGTACGACCTGCTGCAGCCCGACGAGCAGCTGCTGCTCGACCGCCTCGGCGTGTTCGCCGGCGGCTTCGACGTCGACGGTTGCGAGAACGTCTGCGGCGCCGATCCGCTGGCGCCGGAGGACGTGCTCGACCTCCTCACCTCGCTCGCCGACAAGTCGCTGGTCATGGCCGAGGCGCGCCACGAATCGACGCGCTACCGCACGCTCGAGACCATCCGCGAATTCGCGCGCGAGAAGCTGACCGCGCGCGGCGAGCTGCCACCGATGGCAGCGCGCCACTGCGAGCACTATCTGACCATGGCCAAGGCCGGCAATCACGGACTGCAGGGGCCGGACCAGGCGGACTGGATCCAGCGACTGGAAGCCGAGCTCGACAACATGCGCGCCGCGATCGCGCTAGCGCTTGCCGGCGGCGTCGATCCGGTGATCGCCGTGAAATACGAGGTCGCGCTGATGAGCTTCTGGATCCTGCGCGGCTACGTGAGCGAAGCCGCGAACCTCGTCGCCATGGCGCTGGAACGCCCCGAAGTGCAGGCGTCGAGCGTGGCGCTGGCGCATGCGCTGTACGTCGGCGCGGCGCTCGCCGCCAGCCACAGTGACTACACGGCCGCGGTGAAGACGCTCGAGACGTGCCTCGACGTGCGCCGCAGCATCGACCGCCCGGTCGACGTCGCCGCCACGCTGTCGACGCTGTCCCTTGTCAAGCTGCGCCTCGGCGACACCGACGGCGCGCGGGTGGACGAGCTCGAGGCGCTGGCGATCTTCCGTGAACTCGGCAACCGCATCGGCGAGGCGATCGGCCTCCTCCACCTCGGGCAGATCGCCGCCTGCATCGGCGACGACGCCGAGGCTGAAGCGTGCTTCGAGCAGTGCGACGCCATCGCTCGCGCGGTGAAGCATCGCGAAGTCGAGGGCGAGTGCGAGCGAATGCGCGGCGAGATCGCGCTCTATGCCGACGACCTCCCGGCGGCGCGCGCCCGATTCACCCACTCGCTCGAGATCTTCCGCGTCGCCGGCGACAAGCGCGACGAGGCGACGTCGCTGTGGTGGCTCGGCAAGACCGATCTCGCGGCGGCCGATCTCGCATCGGCGCGCGCCCGCCTGTGCGCCGCGCTCAGGTCGTTCGAGGCGATCGAGATGCGCGAGGAGCTGGTGGGCTGCATCGAGGACCATGCGCGGTTGGCCCAGGCGTGTGGCGACGCCGAGGACGCGGCCCGGCTGTACGGCGCGGCGAGCGTGCAGCGCGAGCGCCTCGCGCTGGCCCGGCCACCGCGCGGCGAGTCCCGCTGGCGCGAGGACGTCGCCACCGCACGTGCGGTGCTGGGCGACCTGGCGTTCGAGACGGCTTGGTCGGACGGTCGGGGATGGGAGATCGATGCGGCGATCCGCAAGGCGCTGGATCCGGTCGACGCGCCCATCGCCGCCTGACGGTGCGCCCAGTGCCGGGCGCACCGCCAGTCGTCGCGAGTCTCCCCCCGCCCTTGCTGCCGCGTTACCGCCGTCGCGCTGCGGTGCCGTGGCCCGCAGCGTCGACCTGCTTGCTATTTTCTCTAATGCTTTCCGCGCGTGCCGCGCCGCGAGCGCCACGCGGCAAAGAGGCCGCCGGCGACCAGCAACAGCGTGCCGGGCTCGGGAACGCGCGAAAACGTCACATTGAAGGCGATCGTGGGATTCTGCAGGTCCGGTGAGCAGTTCAACGGGTCAACAGGGGTCAATTTGAGCGGCGAATCACCATTGCAGTTGCCCGTATACAGGAACACCGGATCCGGCGTCGCCTGCCACTGTATCCACCACGGCTTGCCGTTGCACAGGTCGCCGTCGCATGTCGTCGAGAACACGAATCCGATGAGGTCGGAGTCGACGCCCACCAGCGTGCCGCCCTGGATCACGACATCGAAAATGGAGCTCGGCGGTGCAGCCCCGAAGTCGAGGTGCGCCGTACCGTTCACAATCGTATGCGCGGTGTTGCCGTAATCGGTAACGTCCACCGATGCGCTCAGTAGCTGTGCGTTGCAGTCGGTATAGGTGCCGTCCTCCCGGCTCAGGCATCCGTCGTCGAACTTGAACACCCCGTCACCGACGAACGCAAGCGGATCGAAGTGCGAGTTGAAGATGACGGCCTGGGCCAGACCGGCGAGCGAGAAGGCGAACGCCGCGGCGACGATGCGCAGCGACAGGCGGACAGGCAGATGGGTCATGGTCACTTCCCCGATCTGGGCTCGCAGGGAGCCCGTCAGCGGTCTGGGTTCGGGCATGCAAAAAGCGCCGGATCGACGTCGTCGATTCGGTGGGGGAGGAAGTTCGCAAGAACCGCACCAGCCGACGGGCAGCGCCGCAATCGATTGAATCGATTAATGAATTGGCGGCGCCTTCGATCGGGCGGCGGCGGGCCGCCAGACATGTGTAAAGTTTTCCGACGGGTTGACCGGGTGCCGTCGAGGCCACTCGAGGCTAACTTTTCGCCGTCGGCGCCGAGGATCGCCCCGCACTTGCCGCGAATTCGCTCTCCAGCATGTTGAGCTGCCACAAGTCGCGGTGGCTGCGTCGCAGAATCGGATGCAGCGCGAGCAATCCGGTGCGGCCGATGCTGCCGGCGAGATAGCGGATCTCGGCGAACTTGGCGCGCATGTCGTCGTCCACCGTGGCATCGAAACCGCTTTCGCGCATCATCAGGATGCCCTTGGCGCGCAGCGCGAGCTCGGTGTGGAGCCGCAGGTAGCAAAGGAGGTCGGCCACCACCTCGCCCTTGAACCGATCGCGTAGCGCGGCGAGATAGCGGCCGGCATTCGAATCGGCGAAGCGTCCCGAGCCGATCGACTCGATCAGGTCGGCGTCGGCGTCGAAGCCGCTGCCCAGCCAATCGGATACCGCTCGCTCGCTGCGCTGGAAAACAAAGTAGATAGTCGGCGGCAGCACTCCCAGTACGACGAGCGTTGAAAGCTTCGGCCATGCGAGCAGATGGTTGAAGCCCGCATGCAGCAGGACAGCGACTGCGAAAGCGGGAACGAGCACAACGTACGTCGTACCGGGCGTCCGTTCCAGCATCGTTATCGCAATCATCGCGAAGATCGAGGTGGTGCCGCCGTGCATCAGCGCGGTGCCGAACCCGCGCACGATCCACGTCGCGACGCCGGCGTCGGGCACCATGTACTGGTAGTAGAGGTTCTCGACGAGCGCGAAGCCGGTGCCGACGGCGAAGCCGAAGATCGCGGCGTCGACGAGGAAGCCGATGCGTTGGGCGCGGATCAGCAGGACGATGACCAGCGCCTTGCCGGCCTCCTCGACCACGGGCCCGATGTAGCGCGAATAGGCGGTGAAATCGAGACCGGTGAGCGCCAGCATCCAGCCGTTGACGAAATACGCGGCTACCGCCACGACGACTCCGGCGACGACCACCGCAACCACCGTGCGCAGCGTTACGAGCTTGTACCCGTCGAGGAATACCAGCGCGCACAGCAGGCCCGCCACCGGCAGGAGGCCGATGGCCGCATGCAGCAGGATTGCGGCGAGCATGCCGGAGCGCTAGAGGACCTTCAGCGAAATCATGAATTCGTCGCCCGTGCGCCGCGAATTCGTGAGACCGACCGCGTAGCCGACCGACAGCGTCATGTCGTACCAGTGCAGCACGTGGAACTTGAGGTCGAACTGCGCGCCCACGCTGGTGTACGCCTTGTGATGCGAATTGCCCGGATCGGTCCACAGGCCGGTGACGAAGGCCGCGGGGCGCAGCGACGTGAGGTAGAAGCCGGGAGTGCCCACCGACTCGTAGATCACCGGCGGCAGGTTCCATTCCACCATCTGCCGCAGATAGCTCTGGCCGCTGATCTCGTCGATGCCGAAGCCGGGCAGCGAGTCGTAGTCGCGGTAGCGCTTCTCCTCGCCGTGGTCGACGTAGTTGTTGCCGAAGCCGCCGAAGTAGAAATTGGCCACCGGATTGTCGCGGTCGCCGCTCGTCACTCCCGCCGCGCTGCGCAGCCACAGCGACGAGTGCGCGAGCGGCAACGCAAAGCCGTAGTCGAAGGTGGCGCGCGCCTCCACCGGTGTGCCGGTCTCGACGTGGCTCGCCTTCGTGATACCCGACCACGCCATCCCCTTCTCGTCGTCGACGGCACCGAGGGAATGCCGCACGTCGGTGTAGTACAGGCCGACCTCCGCGGTGGTGAGGCGGGTGAAGCCGCTGCCGATGTTCTGCGCGTTGGGCAGCGTGTCGATATGGTCGTAGTACGCGACGTCGTACTTGAGCGTCATCTTGCGCGGCTCGTCGTAGATCAGGAGGTCGTCGTAGCCTCCCTTGGCGGCGAAACCCTTGCGGCTCTCCTTGGTCGGCCCGAACAGGTCGTAGAAATCCGACTTGTTCCAGGCGAGGCTGCCGCGCCAACCGAGATAGTCGCCGGTGATCTCGGCGTGCGCGCGTTCGTTGCCCGGCAGGTCACCCGTGGGTGTATAGGCGAGCGTGACGCCGATGTTGGCGAATGGAATGAGGTCGGTGATGTTGACGTGGTAGCCCACCCCGACGGAGTTCTTGTAGCCCTGGAGAACGGGATAAGCATTGGCGATGGAGAGCTCGTGCAGCGGGAGGTAGGGCCCCTTGGCCGTCACCACCGCGTCGTAGTCGACGTCGCGCGCGGGCGGCACCTGCCAGGTCTTGACCACCGGGAATTTCTCCGCAAGCTCGGCGCCGAGAAAGGTGATGGCGCTGGCATCCTCCAGCGGCTTCTGCGCGATGGTCGCCGGCACGAAGCCGTTGCCCGTATAGGCAAGCACCACCAGCCGGCCATCCGCCAGCGGAATCGGCCGGAAGAATCCGATCTCGGCGTTCGACACCGCCTCGGTCTTGCCGGTGGCCACCTCGTAGCGGAAGATGTTCGAGACGCCGGTGTAGTAGCTGCTGCCATAGAGGTAGCGGCCATCGGCGGAAAACACGAAGCTCTCGGGGATCGACAGCCCGAACTTGAACTCCGACACCAGCGACGGCTGGTCGGCCGCCAGCTTGTCGATTTCCCACACGCGCACGTACTGGTTGGCGTTCTCGTCGCTCATCGACGCCGACAGCAGTCTGCCATCGGGCGAGACGGCGAGGTCGTAAGGCACCGATTCGTACGGAAACGCATGCACCTCCTGCCATTGGGTGTAGGGGTACGGGATGCGCACGATCGACGCCAGGCCGTTGGCGTGGCGCACCCCGAACAGCGAGCGATCGACGCGGTCGAACGCGAGGTCGCCGATGCGCGCGTCCTCCAGCAGCATCCGCGACTCGCCGGTGTTGACGTCGACGGCCATCAGGTCGCGAAGCGCGAGGTTGTCGTTGGTGTAGAACGCGGTGCCCGAGCCGGGGTCGTACGCGAACGACGACACGCGATACAGCATCGCGTTCTTGATGTCGGCCAACGGGCGAACGCTGCCGTTGCGAGTGTCGAGCGCGCCCACGTACTCGACAGTGCCCGGGTAACGGAAGGCGCCGTAGAGCATGCCGGTCTTTTCGTCGTAGCTCATCGGCGAAATCGAGCCCAGCGCGCTGCCCGCGAGGCGTTGGTAGGGCGTGATCGGATACTTGCGCAGCGCGGCGAGATTGCGCTGCTGGAACGTGTGCTCGAACGCGATCCAGTCCTGCCACGCCTTGTCGAGCGGTAGCCCGAACACGCGCTCGAAGTTGTCGGCGTAGTAACGGTCGCTGCCGTCGTCGCGCTTGACCCATTCGATCACCTTCTGCGGCGAATACGCGTACGCGAGCCAGGTCATGAAGCGCGTGCCATAGAGATAGGCGTTGGCGCCGATCTGGAAGTCGACCTGGACCCCCCGCGACACGAGGCCGAGCGGGTCGTAGAAATGCGCGTCGTCCCGCACCATCGCGCGGAACACCATCTCGTCGTAACCCCCCTGCGCGCGGCCGATGCCCCCGTCCATCCAGGTTTCCATGAAAACGGCGGCGCCTTCGTGGAACCAGCGCGGCGCGGTGAAGCGCGGCACCGTCAGGTAGGTGTAAAGCAGCGTCTCCGGGTTTTCCGCGCGCGGCGACACCTTGCCGAGGAAAAAGCGCCGCCAGCGCCGGTCTTCGGCATTGCCGATGTCGCCCATCGTCACGTGAACCATCTCGTGGTTCATCAGCGTGTACATGCGCTCCGTGGCCGGAAACGTCTCGAACGCATGCGACAGCGGCGCCACGTCGAAGATCGCCCGGTTGTGCGGGGTCGCCGTCGTGGCGGCATTGCCATAGTCGGCGAGGTCCTTGAGCAGGATGATCGTCGACTCGGAGGGGGTCCAGCCGAAGGTCCGCACCTGCCACGCGTGGGCCTGGGTGAATGTCCTCACCGCGTGCGGCACGAGGTACTCGAGCGAGTTGAAATAGATGAGGCGCAGATCCTTGGTCTCGACATACGACAGGCCGAGCGGATTGTCCTCTTCGGCCATCGCCGCCGCCGGCGCGAGCGCCAGCAGCAGGCACAGCAGGATGTTGCGCACGAACGAGCCTCCCCCAGCTCCGCGACCGCCGAAGCATACTGGGCGGATGCCGAAAAGCAAACCGCCGGCGCGAGGCCGGCGGTTCGGTTGATGCTGTAGACGACGGCTTTACTTGATCGTCGCGTTGTCGACCGCCTTCGCCGTGGCGCTGTCGACCGCCTTGGCTGTCGCGCTGTCGACCGCCTTGGCCGTCGCACTGTCCACCGCCTTGGCAGAGGCGCTGTCGACCGCCTTCGCCGTGGCGCTGTTGGTCGCCTTGGCGGTGGCGCTGTCGACTGCCTTCGCCGTGGAGTTGTTCACCGCACGCTGCGTCGCGCTGTCCACCGCCTTCGCCGTCGAATTGTCCACCGCACGCTGCGTCGCGCTGTCCACCGCCTTCGCCGTCGCGCTGTCGACCGCCTTCGCCGTCGCGCTGTCGACCGCCTTCGCCGTCGCGCTGTCGACTGCCTTCGCCGTGGCGCTGTCAACCGCCTTTGCCGTGGCGCTGTTGGTGGCGTTGTTCACGGCGTTGGCTTCGGCGCCGAGCGCGTTTTGCGCGCTGGGGAGGCCTTGCGTCGCCTGCGCCGTGCCTGGCGCGCCATTGACGTTGTCCGACATGTCCTGCTGTGCGCGGTAACGCTGCGCCGGAGCGATCGTGCCGGCCGTATCCGTCGACTTCGGCGGGATGTTCATCCCGAATGAGACCAGGAGGACGGCCGCCACCGTGGCGACGCCGCCGCCGATCCACATGTTGCGCCTGCCCGAGAAACGACTGTTCTGCTCGCTCATGCTCTCACCCCTGAAATAGAACCCCGATTGGGAAACTGGCTCACTACCTGTCATTCTGCCCCGGCGTCCCGCCGGAATATCTGCCGAAGTTGCTCCAATTACACGCGAACCCGCAAAAGGTTGGCTTTCGTCGTCGGCGTCCTCCGCCGAAGCGCTCGGCGGCCGCTGCGGCAGCGCCGCCAGGACCGCGGCCACCAGGCCCTCCGGCGGATGGGCGCTGGGAATGGCGGCGATGCCGGCGAACAGCATGCGCAGGCGCTCGAACTCGGTCCGCGCCGCCGCATCGCCGGCGATCTCGCGCTCGAGCTCGCGCGCCTCGTCGGGCGTCGCCTCGCCGTCGAGCACCAGATGCATCCGTTCAGTGAGTTGTGTCTTGTTCATGTCGTTGGTCCAAGGTGTTTCAGCTTGCCTCCAAGGCGATGCCGGGCCTCGAACAGTCGCGACTTCACCGTCTTGGCGTCGAGATCGAGGATTTCCGCGATCTCGTCGTAGCTGCACTCCGAGAAATGGCGCAGCATCAGGACGGTACGGTCATGGGTCGACATGCTCATCAAGGCCTTGTGCACGTGGCGCGATCGCTCCGCCGCGTTGAATTGCGTCTCCGGGTTCACGCTGTCGCTGTCCGCCAGCTCGGCGTCGTCGTCGAGCTCCTCCTCGCGTCCGCCGCGGCGCAGGAGGTTGAGTGATTCGTTGACCGCGATCCGGTAGATCCAGCTGAAGAATTTGTGCCTGGAATCATAGTCTTCGAGTCGCTCGACCACCCTCAGGAATACGATTTGCGCGACGTCCCGCGCGTCCTCGGCATTGCGCAGGATCCACAACGCGGCGTTGTAGACCGGCCGCTGGTAGCGCACGACGATCAAACCGAAGGCCTCCCGATCGCCGTTGCGGTATCGCGCCAGCAGCTCGTTGTCGGAGTCCTCGTGCACAATTACACCGCGATCCGCGAAAAGTTGGGACGGGCGGCGTTCACCGGGGCGGCTCGATCTCGAACAGCCGGTCGAAGCCCGAGTACACGAAGATGTCGCGAAGGTGGGGCCCGAGGCCGGTGAGGCGCAGCCGGCCGCCGCTGCCCATCAGTCGCTTCTGGGTCTTGAGCAGCACCCCGAGCCCGGCGCTGGAGATGTATTCCAGCCGGCTCATGTCCAGCGTCACGGTGCCCTCGACCCGATCGAGGAACGCCTGCGCCACCGGCGACTGGGCCGCATCCAGGCGGCCGGAAACGACGACGGTGCCGTCCGGACCGTGTTCAATTGCGAGCATTGCGACCCCCATCTCCCCCCGCGGCGCTGCGCGCCGCCATCCCCGTCCGCGTGAACCGCAACGTGACGCGGCTTTCGCGGTTCGCCACCTTGTACTCGTATTCGATCGAATCCGCCATGCGCCGCAGCAGGTGCAGGCCAAGCCCTCCCGGCACCCGTTCTTCCAGCGGCGCGTCGATGTCGACGTCCGGCCGCTGCGTCATGTCGAAGGGCTCGACGCCGCGATCAACGAGCGTGAGCGCAACGCCGTCCTCGATCGCCCGCAGGTCGATTTCGACCGCGGCGTTGCTGCCGGCCCCGTATTTGACCATGTTCGTGAAGAGCTCTTCCACTGCGAGATCGACCACCGGTTGCAGCCCCGGGTCGGCGCCGAGGTGTTCGAAGGCAGACTCGACGAACGCGACGAGCGCGGGAATCGAGTCGAACGCACGCGCGAAGCGGCCGTCGGCTTGCGCCGCCACCCGGCGCACGACCACCGCGGTCATGTCGTCTTCCTGCGCAGCGCCGCCGGCGAAGGCGTCGATCGCCGTGAGCAGCGCCGCGAGCAGTTGCCCGGCGCTGGCCCTCTGCAGGGATTTCACGATCGCCTCGACGCGAGCCTCGCCGAACGCCTCCCCCGCCCGGTCGCATTGCTCGTAGAAGCCGTCCGACAGCAGCAGCAGGATGTCGCCGGGCTGCATCTCGAGGGACTGCGCCGGCGCCAGCGATGCGAGCGGCATCGCACCCAGCGGGAAGCTGGTCGGGCCGAAGCGCTCGAAGTCGCCGCTCGCCGCCCGGTAGCGAACGATCGGGCCCTGGCCGCCGCTGTGGAACCGCACGCGGTGGCCGGCCGGATCGAGCAGTCCGACGAAGGCGGTGATGAACCGGTCGTCGGCCAGCGTCGCGGCCAGCTGGTTGTTGACGTGGACGAACGCCGTCTCGAGGCTGGCGCCCATGCCGAACGCCATGCGCAGCATCGCCTGCATCTGCGTCACCGACAGCGCCGGCGCAATGCCGTGGCCGGTGGCGTCGCCGAGCACGATGACGACGTCGTCACCGACGCGCGAGACGTCATAGGTGTCGCCGCCGGTCAGCTCGGCCGGCCGGAACGCCGTGTCGATGTCGTAGCCGGCCACCACCGGCATGCGCGCGGGCAGCGTGCTCATCTGCACCTCGCGTGCCATTTCCAGCGCCTGGCGCATCTTCTCGCCTTCGATCAGCGCTCCCGTCATCCGCACGCGCTGCAGCGCCACCGCGCACTGCGCGGCGAGCGCGGTCGCAAGCGCCTCGTCGTCGGCGTCGAACGCGCCGTCCTTCTTGTTGAGGACCTGCATCACGCCCACCAGCACATCCTTGTGGTCGACGAGCGGCAGCGTCAGCATGCAGCGCGTGCGATAGCCTGTGGCGCGGTCGACACGCGCGTCGAAGCGCGGATCGGAGTAGCAGTCGGGCACGTTGATGATGCTGCGCGAGCGCGCGCAGGCGCCGGCGAGGCCGGTGCCGGACGGCATGCGCACCGGCGCGATGCCGGTCGCGACTTCCATCACCAGCTCGTCGGCAGCCACGTCGTAGAGCCACACCGAGCCGCGCTCCGCGGCCAGCACCTGCTTCGCCGCCGCCACGACTTCCGCGAGCATCGTGCCAAGGTCGAACGGCGCCGCCAGCTTGCTGGTGACGCCGAGGATCGCCTCCAAGTCGTGCGCCGCAAGGTGGCGCCGGGGAGCCCGGGTGTTCATGCCGGCGCAATGTAACAGAGCGCGCCCGCTGCGATGCGTGGCGCGCTGCAGCGCGCGTCAGTCGGCGGCGTCGGCGTCCTGCTCGGCGGTGACGTGGTCGAGCCAGCGCGCCGTGAGCTTTTCCTGCACCCCGTTCTGCGCCAGCCGCGACGCCAGCGCGTTGAAGTCGACGCGGTCGAGCGGCTGGTCCTGGTTGAAGCACGAGAACACGTAGGTGACCTTGCCGGTGGCGGGATCGCGCTGCGGCTGCAGGCATTGCGCGCACACTTCCTTCATCATGCACTGCATCGGCGAGTTGATGGAGCCGATCGCGTGGTGCGCCGGATCCAGGTAGGCCGCGAGTACGCCGTGGCGCGCCGCCGCCACGGCCGCCATCATGCGGTCGGAGCCGATGGCGATGATGCGCTTCACCGCAGTGAGCGCGATCGGCGACGTCCCGAGGCGGCCCTCGGCGTAGGCGCGCATCGCGTCGACGACGTTGCCGACGTAGGCCCGGTCCTGCGGGCGCCGCGCCGCAAAGCCGGGCGCCTCGTCGCAGCACCAGACGACGACATCGGCGGCAGCCTCGATCTCGTCGATCTTGTAGCGGTCGATCGCGCGGCGATAGGCCGCGAAGTAGAGCACCGTCGAGCCCGCGTCGCGGAACGCGCGGCCGATCGAGAACAGCACCGCATTGCCGAGGCCGCCGCCGGCCAGCAGCACCGTTTCGCCTGGCTCGATCTCGGTGGGCGTGCCGGTCGGTCCCATCAGTACCACCGGATCGCCGGGCGCGAGCCTCGCGCACAGGTCGGACGACCCGCCCATCTCGAGCACGATCGTCGACACGAGTCCGCGCTCGCGATCGACCCATGCGCCGGTGAGGGCGAGGCCTTCCATCGCCAGGCGGCTGCCATCGAGGCGTGGCGCGCGCGACTCGAAGTTCTGCAGGCGGTAGAACTGACCGGGCGCGAAGCGGCGAGCCGCCGCCCGGGCCCTGACCACGACCTCGACGATCGTCGGTGTCAGGCGGTTGACGTAGGCGACGCTCGCCGTCAACTCGTCCGCCACGCGGGCGAAGAACGCGGCGTCGTCGCCTGCGAATGCCGGCGTCACGTTCGCCAGCGCGCGCGACACGATCGGATAGCCGGCCTTGGCGCTCGCCATCGCCTTCACCACGTTACCGTGGTACGACGGATGCAGGTCGCCGAAGAAGCTCGTCGCGCGGCCGTCGCCGCGAATGGCGGTGAGCACCGCGGGATGCACAGGCTTGACGTGTCCGCGTTCGGGCTTGACCGCCTTTCCGCTCTCGTCGAGCAGGCGGAAGTACTTGCCGTCGAGCTCGAAGTTCCCGGCGTCCTCGCGTGCCAGCACTGTATTGGGCTGCGTGCCCGCGGCGATCAGGATGGTGCGCGCGGGCAGACTGATGCGTGCGTACTCGTGCCACACGCCGTCGCCGTCGTTGTGCTGCGCCGACAGCGTGAGCGCCTGCGCGCGATTGTCGGCGTCGACCTCGATGGCGAGCGGCGTCAGGCCCTCGCCGAACCAGATGCCCTCTTCGAGCGCCTTGGCGACTTCCTCGTGGTTGAGCGTGTACGACGGGCTGTCGACGAGTCGCCGGCGGTAGGCGATCGTCACGCCGCCGAAGTTTTGCAGCAGCTCGACGATGCGGGGCGTGCGACCGTCGCGCACCGCCGCCGCGCGCTCGGCGCGGATCGCCTTGGCATGGGCGATGAACTCGCTTGCGATCGTGTGCTCGGCCGCGGTCCAGCGCGCCTCGACGCGCTCGCGCCCCTCGCTGATGCACAGCGCCTCGTAGCGGGCCAGGAATTTCTCCACCTGCACCGGGTAGTAGGCGAGCGATTCCGTGGCCGTGTCGATCGCGGTGAGTCCGCCGCCGACGACCACGGCCGGCAGGCGCAGCTGCATGTTGGCGAGCGAATCGACCTTTGCAGCGCCGGTGAGCTGCAATGCCATCAGGAAGTCCGACGCGGTGCGCACGCCGTTGGCGAGGCCGTTCGGCAGCTCGAGCACCGTCGGCCGGCCGGCGCCGAGCGCCAGCGCGATGTGGTCGAAGCCGAGCGCGAACGCGCTGTCGCTGGTCAGCGTGCCGCCGAAGCGCACGCCGCCGAACAGCGCATAGCGCGCGCGTCGCGCCAGCAGCACGCGGATGACCTTGAGGAAATTCTTGTCCCAGCGCACGGTGATGCCGTATTCGGCGACGCCGCCGAAGCCCGCCATCACGCGCTCGTCGAGGGGCTCCTCGAGCGCGGCGAAATCGCGCAATGGCGTGAAGTGCGGTCCGCCAAGGTCTTCGGTCAGCGGCTCGATCTTGAGACCGTCGATCGCGACCACCGTGTGGCCGTCGTTGAGCAGGTGATGCGCGAGCGTGAAGCCGGCCGGGCCCTGCCCGACCACCAGCACGCGGCGTCCGCTCGGCGGCGCCGGAAACGGCCGGCGCAGGTTGAGCGGATTCCAGCGTGTCAGCAGCGAGTACATCTCGAAGCCCCAGGGCAGCGCCAGCACGTCCTTGAGCACGCGCGTTTCCGACTGCGGGATGTCGACCGGATCCTGCTTCTGGTAGATGCAGGACTTCATGCAGTCGTTGCAGATCCGGTGGCCGGTGGCCGCCACCATCGGGTTGTCGATGCAGATCATCGCCAGCGCGCCGAGCGGCAGGCCTTCCGCGCGCAGCTTGTGGAATTCCGAGATGCGCTCCTCGAGCGGGCAGCCGGCGAGCGGCACGCCGAACGGGCTCGTCTTGAACGGCGAAGCGTCGGGCGACGCCGTCTTGCGCTCGGGCAGTCCCTTCGCGCAGGAGTCCTTGCCCTGCTCGTGGCACCAGATGCAGTAATGCGCCTCGGCGAGCCCGCCTTCGAGGTCGGTGCCGGGATCGGTCAGGGCGAATCCTTCGCGGCGGCGCAGGTGCGCGTCGGCAGTCGCGTAGACGCTCGCGCCGTGGCGCGTGGTGGACGTCACCGGCACGAGATGGAGGTAATCGAGCTTGCGCGGCAGGCGGAACAGCACGCTCCCCTTGTGCGCCGCGCGTCCGGCCGGCGCTTGCGCTGCCCACGCCGCGTAGCGCAGCGCGATGTCGAGCGCCTCCGCGTTCGCGGCCGCATCGGCCTGCCAGCGCAGCACGGCGTTGGCGAAGCCGAGATCGTCGAACGCGCCGAGCCGCGCCTCGAGCGCGGCGCGCAGCGCGGCGCCGTCGAGCTCCAGCGCCGCGGCCGCCTTGAACGCGTTGACCGCCTTGCGCTGCACGAACTGGCGGCGCACGGCGAAGAGCGGCGCCAGCGCATGATGGCGCGCCTCGAGCGCGCGCACTTCCGCCTCGACGCCGAACAGCTCGGCCAGAAAGTCCTCGAGGTGCGACGCGAGCGCGATCAGGAGCCCCGACTCCGCGAGCGCGTCGAGCGACACCGCGCCACTGCGCGCCGCCTCGAGGCGGCCGGCGAGTGCGGCATCGCCCGCCGCCACGTGCGCACGAAACCGCGCGTCGATGGCGCGCGCGCCGGCGTCGCTGTAGAGGTCGTCGAACGAAAGCCCGTGGGCGAGCGCAAGCATTGGCGGCAGTCTGGCGCGCAACGGATTGCGCGAGGGCGATAACGCGCCATTTTACCGTCGCCACCGGTCCTCCCCACCCTCGCAGGCCCGCATAAGCTTATGGTTTGCGGCGTCGGCGCCACCGCGCTCAGTCGCGTATAAGCTTAGGGGTTTACGACCGGCATGGGATCGACGATGAACGTTCGCCTCACTGGCGTCCTGCTCGCGGCCTCGCTGTGGACGCTGTGCGCCCAGGCGCAGCCGATACGTCTGGGCGAGCTCAACAGCTACAAGCAGTTCCCGTCGTTCCTCGAGCCGTATCGCAAGGGAATGGAGCTGGCGCGCGACGAGGTCAACGCCGCCGGCGGCGTGCTCGGCCGGCCGCTCGAGATCCTGTCGCGTGACGACACCGGAGCCCCGGGCGACGCCGTGCGCGTGGCCGAGGAGCTCATCGCGCGCGACAAGGTGGCGCTGCTGATGGGCACGTTCGCGTCCAACGTCGGCCTCGCCGTCGCCGACCTCGCGCGCCAGCGCAAGACGCTGTTCATCGCCGCCGAGCCGCTGACCGACAAGATCGTGTGGGACGACGGCAACGCCTACACGTTTCGCCTGCGCGCCTCGACGTACATGCAGACGGCGATGCTGGTGCCGGAGGCGGCGAAGCTCGGCAAGCAGCGCTGGGCGATCGTCTATCCCAACTACGAATACGGCCAGGCCGCGACGGCGACGTTCAAGGCGCAGATGATCGCGCGCGCACCCGCCGGCATCGAGTTCGTCGAGCAGGCCGTGCCGCTGGGCAAGATCGAGGCCGGCTCGGTCGTGCAGGCGCTCATCGACGCCAAGCCCGACGCCATCTTCTCGTCGTTGTTCGGCCCCGACCTGGCGCGCTTCGTACGTGAGGGCGAGCTGCGCGGCCTGTTCAAGGACCGTCCGGTGTTCAACCTGCTCGGCGGCGAACCCGAGTACCTCGACCCGCTCAAGGACGAGGCGCCGGTCGGCTGGTGGGTCACCGGATATCCGTGGTACGCGATCGACACCCCGGCGCACAAGCGCTTCCTCGCCGCGTACGAGGCGAAGTTCCACGACTATCCGCGCCTGGGCTCGGTGGTCGGGTACTCGACGGTGAAGACCGCCGCCGCGGCAATCGCGCGCGCGGGCTCGCTCGACAGCGCGAAGCTGGTCGCGGCGATGCAGAACCTGGACGTCGACACGCCGTTCGGGCGCGTGCGCTTCCGCGCGCTCGACCATCAGTCGACGATGGGCGCCTACGTCGGCCGCACGGCGGTGAAGGACGGCAAGGGCGTGATGGTCGACTGGCGCTACGCCGACGGCAAGGACTACCTGCCGCCGGACGATGTCGTGCGAAGGCTGCGCCGGGCGCAGTGACCTTCGCCGCGGTCGCCTCGCAGCTGGTCAACGGCCTGGCATCGGCTTCCGCGCTGTTCCTCGTCGCCGCCGGGCTGACGCTGATCTTCGGGGTCACGCGCGTGGTCAATTTCGCGCATGGCTCGCTGGCGATGCTGGGCGCCTACCTCGCATCGGCCGTCGTCGCCACGCATGTCGGCGGCGACGCCGCGTTCTGGATTGCGGTCGCCGCGGCGTCGGTAGCCGGCGCAGGGCTCGGCATCCTTCTCGAGCGCGGCCTCGTCAGCCGCCTGCTCGACGCGCCGGAAATGCTGCAGTTGACGGCGACCTTCGGCGTGGTGCTGATCGTGCGCGACGCGACGCTCGCGCTGTTCGGCGCCGAGGATCGCCTCGGGCCGCGCGTGCCGGGGCTCGCGGGCAGCGTCGACTTCGGCGCGTTCGTCGTGCCGCAGTACGATCTCGCGCTGATCGCCGTGGGGCCGTTGCTGCTCATCGCACTGACGTATGTCACCCGGCGCACGCGATTCGGCACGCTCGTGCGTGCCTGCGCCGAGAATCGCGCGATGGCGGCGGCGCTCGGCATCGATCCCGTGCGCGTTTACGTCGCCGTGTTCGCGTTGGGCGGCGCGCTGGCGGCGCTCGCCGGCGCGCTCGCGCTGCCGCGCGAGCCGGCCACCCTGTCGATGGACCTGCCGATCGTCGCCGACGCGTTCGTCGTCACGGTGATGGGCGGCCTGGGCTCGATCCCGGGCGCCTTCGTCGCCGCGGTAACGATCGCGGTGGTCAAGGCGCTCTGCATCGGCTTGGGCACGGTCACACTGGGTGGCGTCGCAGTCGCCTTTCCCAAGCTGACGCTCGTCGCCGAATTCGTGGTGATGGCGATCGTGCTGGTGGTGCGTCCCCAAGGACTGATGGGTAGCGCGATCGGCGCGCCGGCGACGACCCTGGTCCCGGCGCTGCGCACGTGGCAGCGCCCGCTGTCGCGTCGCGATGCGGCGATGGCGTTGCTCGTCGTGGCGTTCATCGCCGTGCTGACGAGCGTCGGCGACGAATACACGCGCGTGCTGGCGACCGAGGTGCTGCTGGCCGCGCTGTTCGCCGCCAGCCTGCAGCTCATCCTCGGCACGGGTGGCATGACGTCGTTCGGCCACGCCGCGCATTTCGGCCTCGGCGCCTACGCCGCCGCGCTGTGCGCCAAGGCGGGCCTGCCATTCGCGCTGGCGGTCGTCGCCGGTGTCGCCGCCGGCGCGGCATCCGCCGCGCTGATCGGTGCGCTGTCGGTGCGCCTCGCCGGCGTGTACCTCGCGATGCTGACGCTCGCCTTCGCGCAGATCGTGTGGTCGGTGGCGTACCAGTGGGACAGCGTCACCGGCGGCTCGAACGGGCTGGTCGGCGTCTGGCCGCCGCGGCCTATCGCGTCCTCGACCGCGTATTTCGTGACCACGGCGGCGATCGTGGCGGTCGCCCTCGCCACGCTCGTCGCGATTGCGCGCAGTCCGTTCGGCTTCGCGCTGCGTGCCGCCCGCGACGCGCGGCTGCGCGCTGCCGCGGTGGGCATCGACGTCGCGCGCACGCAATGGCTGGCGTTCATCGTCGCGGGTGCATTCGCCGGCCTCGCGGGCGCACTGTTCGCGTTCTCCAAGGGCAGCATCTCGCCCGAGACGCTGGCGATCCCGAAATCGGTCGACGCCCTCGTCATGGTCCTGCTGGGCGGCATCAACGCGTGGTTCGGGCCGCTGGCAGGCGCCGTGGCGTACACGTGGCTGCAGGACACGCTCGCGCGCACGTTCACCTACTGGCGCGCAGCGCTCGGCCTCCTCATCATCGCGCTCGTGCTGGTGTTCCCGGGCGGCCTCGCCGGCACTTTCGCGTGGCGCCGCAAGCCGACATGAGCGCCGCCGGGCCGCCCCAAGGCACTGCCCCCTGTGGGGGAAGCGAGCGAAGCTCGCTGCGGGGGGAGCCTTGAGCGCCGCCGGGCCGCCCCAAGGCGCTGCCCCCCGTGGGGGAAGCGAGCGAAGCTCGCTGCGGGGGGAGCCTTGAGCGCCGCGCCCGTGCTGGCGGTTGCGGCGCTCGCCCGCGCATTCGGCGGCGTGCGCGCGGTCGACGGCGTCGACTTCGAAGTAAGCCGCGGCGAGATGGTGGCGCTGATCGGTCCCAACGGCGCGGGCAAGACGACCTGCTTCAACCTGATTAATGGCCAGCTGCGCGCCGATGCCGGCACCGTGCGCGTCGCCGGACGCGACATCGGCGGCCTCGACCCGGCGGCGATCGCGCGGCGCGGCGTGGGCCGCACGTTCCAGGTGGCGGCGACGTTCGCGTCGATGAGCGTGCGCGAGAACATCGACGTCGCGCGGCACGCGCAGCGCCTGCGGCACGATGCCGGAGCCGCGCGCGCACTGCTCGACCGCGTCGGCGCCGAAGCGCTGGTCGACCAGCATGCGGCGACGCTCGCCTATGCCGATGCGAAGCGGGTCGAGCTTGCGTTGGCGCTCGCCGGCGCGCCCCTGCTGCTGCTGCTCGACGAGCCCACGGCCGGACTCGCCGCGGCCGAGCGCACGACGATGATGCAGGCGGTGCATGCGCTCGCCCAGGCGGATGGGGTCGCCGTGCTGTTCACCGAGCACGACATGGACATGGTGTTCGCGTTTGCCGACCGCGTGATCGTGCTCGACCGCGGACGCGTGATCGCGGCGGGGCCGCCGGCGGCGGTGCGCGCCGACGCCGGCGTGCAGCGCGCCTATCTCGGCGAGGGTTGAACGCGCAGCACCGCGCGCCGCGACCCTGGCTTCACGGGCGTCGCGTCACGCACCACGTCCGGGCAGCATTCGCTGCAGCACGCCATCGTGAAGCACGAAGCGGTGCCAGAGCGCCGCCGCAACATGCAGTCCGATCAGCGCCAGCACAAGCCACATCGAGTACGTATGCACGTCGCCCGCGGTCAGCGCCCAGCGCGCCTTGGGCGCGGCGATGTCCGGCAGCGTGAGGAGTCCGAAGAACGTCACCGGCAGGCCATGCGCCGAGGCCGATGCCCAGCCGAGGAAGGGCCCCGCGAGCAGCAGCGCATAGAACGTGACGTGCGTCGCGTACGCGGCCGTGCGCTCCCATGCCGGCGAGCCCGGCATGTCGAGCGGTGTCGGATGCGACAGGCGATGCACGAACCGGATCGCGACCACGACGACGATAAGGATTCCGAGCGAAAAATGCAGACTGACGAGGGTCGTGGGCGTGGGATTGCGGCCGATGCCCGGCATCAGCCACGCGACCAAAAACTGCGACAGCACGAGCAGCGCCACGAGCCAGTGCAGCGCCTTGGCGGTAACGTCGTACCCGGGCAAAGCGCGAGCGGCGTCAGGCCGCGCGATCGGATTCATCGACATGGGTGGCTTTCGGAAAGTCGGGCCCGCCGATGCCTTCGGCGAGCCTCATGGATCGATGCCCAGGTGCAGGAATGCCTGCTCGAGGTCGGCGACGAGGTCGTCCGCGTCCTCGAGGCCGATCTGCAGCCGCAGCATGGGGCCGGCAACGTCGAATGGCGCCAACATGCGGGCCCGGGCGTTGCGCACCGGGATCGCCAGGCTCTCGAAGCCACCCCAGCTATAGCCGAGCGCAAAGAGCTCCAGCGCGTTGAGGAAGGCGTCGACGCGCGCCTTGGCCACGGGCTTCAGCACCACCCCGAAGAGTCCCGCGGCGCCGGTGAAGTCGCGCTTCCACAGGTCGTGCCCGCGGGCACGGGGCAGCGCCGGATAGAGCACCTCGGCCACCTCGCCGCGTGCGGCGAGCCATTGCGCGATGTGCAGCGCGCTCGCCTGGTGGCGCGCGAGCCTGATCGGCAGCGTGCGCAGGCCGCGCAGCGCGAGGAAGCAGTCGTCGCTGGACGCGGTGACGCCGAGATCGGTCCACTGGCGGTGCATCGCCGGGCGCGTCGCCTCGTTGCAGACGATGGCGCCGAGCATCAGGTCGGAATGGCCGCCGATGTACTTTGTCACCGCGTGCACCGAGACGTCGGCGCCGTGGTCGAACGCGCGGAAGAACAACGGCGTCGCCCAGGTGTTGTCGGCGACCACGAACGCGCCGTGCGCATGCGCGACGCGCGCAATCGCCGGCACGTCCTGCACGTCGAACGTCAGCGAGCCCGGCGACTCGACGAACACCAGCCGTGTCGTGTCGCGCATCATCGCCTCGATGCCGGCACCGATCAGCGGATCGTAGAACTCGACGTCGATGCCGAAACGCGCCAGCGTGGTCGCGCAGAAGCGCCGCGTCGGAAAATAGACGGAATCCGTGACGAGCACGTGGTCACCGGTGCGGCACAGCGCGAGGAACGGCAGCGTCGTGGCGGTGAGCCCCGACGGCACGGCGTACGCGGCGGCGCCGCCCTCGAGCTCGGCGAGCACCGCCTGCAAGTCGGTGACCGTGGGCAAGCCGTGCAGGCCGTATGCCGGCCCGAGGCTCGCCTCGCGCTCGCCACGCTCGGCACGCTCCAGCTCGGCGACGTCGCGAAACGCGATGGTCGACGCGTGGAACACCGGCGTATTGATCGCACCGAGGAAGCGCCGCGGGTCGCGGCCACCGGTGACGGCGAGCGTCGCCGGCTTGCGCGGCTTTTTCATCGTGGCGCGGCGCCGGAATTCGGGACCGCGCCGGCTGCAGGCCGCGTGCCGCCAGCGCGCGGCACGAAGACGTCCGCGATCGTTTCCACCTGCTCGTCGATGCTCATGCGGATGTCGACCTTGAGCGCGTCCTGCGGCTCCTCGAGCGTGGCGAACTGGCTCGCCAGCAGGCTCGGCGGCATGTAGCGGTGGTGGCGCGTGGCGAGACGGGCAGCGATCGTCGCGTAGTCACCCGCCAGATAGACGAATCGCACGTCGCCAGCCTCGCGGATGCGCGCGCGGTACGCCTCGCGCAGCGCCGAGCAGGCGAGCACCGCCGACTCGCCGCGGCCGAGGATCGCGCGCAGCGCCGCGACCAGCGCGGCGAGCCAAGGCTCGCGATCGGCGTCGCTCAGCGGCTCGCCGGCATGCATCTTCTCGATGTTCGCCTGCGGATGGAAGTCGTCGGCATCGACGAAGCGCCAGCCGAGCCGGCGCGCCAGGGCTTCGCCGATCGTCGTCTTGCCGCTGCCGCAGACGCCCATCAACGCGATGATCATGACGCCTTGGTCACCGCATGGCCGCCGAATCCCTTGCGCATCATCGCCAGCAGCTTCGCCGCATAGTCGCCGCGCCCCTGCGAATCGAAGCGGTTCATCAGCGCGAGCGTCAGCACCGGTGCCGGCACGCCCTGCTCGATCGCCTCCTGCGCCGTCCAGCGCCCCTCGCCGGAATCGGCGACCACGGGTGCGATCCCCGCGAGATCGGCGTCCTGCGCGAGAAACTGCGCGGTGAGGTCGAGCAGCCACGAGCGCACCACGCTGCCATGGCGCCACATCTCGGCGACTTCGGCGACGTCGATGCCCAGCGCCTCCTTGTTGCGCATGATCGCGAAGCCCTCGGCGAGCGCCTGCATCATTCCGTACTCGATGCCGTTGTGCACCATCTTGACGAAGTGGCCGCTGCCGGCGGCCCCGCAGTGCAGCCACCCTCGATCGGCGGCAGGCGCGAGGATCCGCGCCAGCGGCGCGACGCGCGCCGCCGCGGCGTCGCTGCCGCCGAACATCAGCGCGTAGCCTTCGGTGAGGCCCCACACGCCACCCGACACGCCGCAGTCGACGAATTCGATACCGCGCGCCGCAGCCGCCTCTGCGCGGCGCTGCGAGTCCTTGTAGAACGCGTTGCCGCCGTCGACGACGAGATCGCCGGGCGCGGCGACGCCGCACAGCGCCTCGAACGTCGACTCGGTGGCGTCGCCGGCCGGCACCATCATCCAGAAAATGCGCGGCGCCGGCAGCGCCGCGGCCAGCGCGGCGAGCGACGCCGCACTGCCGGCCACGCCTTCGGCGGCGAGCGCCGCCGCTGCCGCAGGCGATGGATCGTAGCCGCTGACGCGCACGCCGCCACGCGCCAGCCGCCGCGCCATGTTGCCGCCCATCCTGCCGAGTCCGATGATGCCGATGTGCATGTCGTGCCGCCGCTCCGTCGCGCCCCTTGCGAGGCCGAATGCTGGACAATGCACGATGCTATCAAACGTCGCGCGCCTGTCCTCATACGGGTGACGTAACCGCGCCGCGACGCGATGCCACCACCGCCGCGCCGATGACCAGCGCACCGCCCGCCAGCGTCGTCGCGCCCGGCAACTGGCGCAGCAGCAGGGCCGCCAGCGCGATCGCGTACACGGGCTCCAGCGCGACGATCACGCTCGCGGTGTGCGCGGATACGGCGCGCATCGCGCCGATGAACAGCGTGTGCGCGACCGCAGTGCAGGCGACGCCCAGCACGAGCAGACCCGCGCCCTGCGCGGGCGCCGGCATCCGCAGGCCGCCGACGACCGCCACCACCGGCAGCAGCCACAGCGCGGCGAAGACGCACTGGCCGAACGCGAGCGCGACCGGGGTGGCGCCCGCGAGGTGAAGGCGCACGCGCACGCTGAGCCACGCGAAGCTCGCGCCGGAGGCCACGCCGAAGGCGAGGCCGGCAACCAAGCCCGGGACCGCCGTGCCCGGCCACGCCATCGTGGCGAGGCCGAGCGACACCAGCACGACGGTGACCGCACCCGTGCGATCGAGCGTGCGGCCCGCGAGCACGCGCTCGAAGAGCACGACGAAGAGCGGAAAGCTCGCATAGCCGAGCGATCCCACGGCAACGCCGGCCGCCGCGACGGCGGCGAAGAAGCTCGTCCAGTGCACCGCGAGGAGCGCGCCATTGACGACCAGCGCGCGCGTCGGCGCGAGCGGCTCGCGGCGACGGCGGGCAATGGCCCACAGCGCGAGCGCGCCGACCACGCAGCGCGCGAGCGTGATCTCCATCGCCGGCAGCTCGAGCCACGCGCCGATGACGCCGGTGAGGCCGAACAACACCGCCGCCGCGTGCAGCGCGACGCGCGCACGCGCGCCCGTCGTCACGTCGCAATTCCCCGCACGGCCGCTCCCAAAATCCTGATCTCGTACACTAGCATTGCTGCGATAGAATCGCCGCGCTCGCCGTACGGCGGGCATCACGGGGGAATCGATGGCGTCCGACAAGAAGGTCCTCGCCGAGGTAATGCAAACGCCGGGCGACCGGGTGAAGCTCGCCGTCGTCGACATCGACGGCATATTGCGCGGCAAGTACGTGCACAAGCAGAAGTTCGCGTCGGCGGCCGAAGGCGGCTTCGGCTTCTGCGACGTCGTCTACGGCTGGGACTCGCAGGACGCCTGTTACGACAACACGACGCTCACCGGCTGGCACAAGGGTTTTCCCGACGCCACCGCCGAGATCGACTTCGCCACCCATCGCAACGTGCCGTGGGACGGCGGCGTCGACTTCTTTCTCGCGCGCTTCGTGCGCCAGGGCCGGCGCGGTCCGGAGCCTTTGCCGGTCGACCCGCGCCAGGTGCTCGCGCGGGTGGTCTCGCGCGCGCAGAAGGCGGGCTTCAACCCGCTCGCCTCGCTCGAGTTCGAATTCTTCAACTTCGCCGAGACGCCGCAAAGCTGGGCCGACAAGAAGGGCGTCGATCCTTCGCCCATCACGCCCGGCATGTTCGGCTATTCGCTGCTGCGCGCCAATCATTCACGCGACTATTTCGCGGCGCTGTTCGCCGAAATGGAGGCGTTTCGCGTGCCCATCGAGGGGCTGCATACCGAGACCGGGCCCGGCGTGTTCGAGGCGGCGATCGTCTATTGCGACGCGATGGAAGCCGCCGACCGTGCCACGCTCTTCAAGTCGGGGGCGAAGGAGATCGGCGCGCGCTACGAGATCATGCCGAGCTTCATGGCCAAGTGGAGTGCCGACTTTCCAGGGTGCTCGGGCCATTGCCACCAGAGCCTGTCCGACGGCAAGCGCAACGTGTTCCACGACGCCAACGCCAGGACCGCCGGGCGTGGCGGCATGAGCAAGGTGTTCGAGAGCTACCTCGCCGGACAGCTCAAGTGGCTGCTCGAACTGGGGCCGATGCTGTGGCCGACGATCAACAGCTACAAGCGCCTGGTCGACGGCTTCTGGGCGCCCGTCAAGCCGACGTGGGGCGTCGACAACCGCACCGCGAGCTTTCGCGTGATCCCCGGCGGGCCGAAATCGACGCGCCTGGAGACGCGCTGTCCCGGCGCCGACGTCAATCCGTACCTCGGGATCGCTGCCTGCATCGCCGCCGGCATGGCCGGCATCGAGAAGGGCCTCAAGCTCACCACGCCGCCGATCGAGGGCACGAACGTCGGCGGCGAGGGCATCGCGCGCGCGCCGCGCACGCTGATCGAGACCACGCGGATCTTCCGCGATTCGGCGTTCGCGCGCGACTGGTTCGGCGACGAGTTCGTCGACCATTTCGCCGCCACGCGCGAATGGGAATGGCGCAAGTGGCTCGATGCGGTCACGGACTGGGAGCGCAAGCGCTACTTCGAGATCATCTGAGAT
The DNA here is from genome assembly GCA_036553845.1 of Casimicrobiaceae bacterium. Taxonomy (GTDB): domain Bacteria; phylum Pseudomonadota; class Gammaproteobacteria; order Burkholderiales; family Casimicrobiaceae; genus VBCG01. The sequence goes on along the minus strand of DATBOK010000078.1, from coordinate 13,305 downwards.
GTCGATCGAGACCTTCGGCTTTCCCACGACGATCCGATTCGGCGCGGGTGCCGCGCGCGAGGTCGGGCCGCACCTGCGCGAGAAGGGGCTCGCGCGCCCGCTGGTCGTCACCGACCGCGCGCTGGCGCGACTGCCGGTCGCGCAGGCGTTCGTGGCGTCGCTGCGTGCGACGGGCCTCGACGTCGCGCTTTTCGATGGCGTTTTCGGCAATCCGACGGGCTCGCAGGCGATGGCCGGCGGCGCCGCCGCACGCGCGCACCGTGCCGACGCGATCATCGGCTTCGGCGGCGGCGCGGCGCTCGACGTGGCCAAGGCCGTGATGGTGATGGCGGCCCACGATGGCGACGTGCTGGAATACGCGTGGGATCATCCCGCCGCGCGCGCGATCGAGCACGCGCTACCGTACTTCGTCGCAGTGCCGACCACCGCCGGCACCGGCTCCGAGGTCGGCCGCTCGTCGGTCGTGTCGGACGACGCGACGCACGTCAAGAAGATCCTGTTCTCGCCGAAGCTGCTGGCCAGGATCGTGTTCGCCGACCCGGACCTGACGCTCGACCTGCCGCCGCCGATCACCGCCGCCACGGGCATGGACGCGCTCACCCACAACATCGAGTCGTACCTGTCGCCCGCCTATCACCCGCTGTGCGACGGCATCGCACTCGAGGGCGTGCGCATCGCCGCGCGCGCGCTGCCGCGGGCGGTCGCCGATGGCCACGATCACGCGGCGCGTGCCGACATGCTGATGAGCTCGATGATGGGGGCGATCGCGTTCCAGAAGGACCTGGGTGCCGTGCACTCCTGCGCGCATGCGCTGTCCACGGTCGCCGACCTGCATCACGGCCTCGCCAACGGCGTGATGATCGACCATGTAATGCGCTTCAACCTGCCGGCCGCGGTGGACAAGATGGCCGAGCTCGGCCATGTCGCGCGCGCGCCGGGCGCCGATGCGGGATCGGCCGAAGCGCGCGCCCGCGCATTCGTCGCGTGGCTCACTGCGTTGAAGGGGGCGATCGGCATTCCGTCCACGCTCGCCGGTGTCCGCAGCACGCGCGCCGTCACGCGCGGCGACGTGCCGGCCCTGATCGCGATCGCCGTCGCCGACAACTGCCACAAGACCAACCCGCGCCCGGTGACCGCCGCCGACTTCGCGGCGCTGTTCGAAGCCGCGCTGTGATGGTCAAGGTCGGCATCTCGGCGAGCTTCTTCCATGCCGATCCCGAGCGTCCCATCTTCAAGGGGATGACGCTCCAGTACATCGAGCAGAACATCGCCCACTGGCTGATGCAGCGCGACGTGCTGGCCTTCATGATCCCGTCGCCGGACGGCGGCACGCGCCGCGAATCCTCGCGCGTGACGATGGCCGCCTATGCCCGGGAGATGGACGCGCTGGTGCTGATGGGCGGCTCCGACGTCTGCCCAGGGACTTACGGCGAGGAGCCGCTCGATCCGCGCTGGAGCGGCGATCGCGTGCGCGACGAATACGAGATCGCGCTCCTCAACGCGTTCGTGCATGCGAAGAAGCCCGTGCTGGGCGTGTGCCGCGGCCTGCAAGTGCTGAACGTGGCGATGGGCGGCACGCTGTGGCAGGACCTCGCCACGCAAGTGCCGCATGCGCTCAACCACCGCGACTGGGCGATCTACGAGAAGAACGCGCACGCGACGTCGATCGTTCCGGGTTCGTCGCTGGCGCGGCTCTATCCGCACGCGACGCTCGTCAAGACCAATTCGATCCATCACCAGGCGGTCAAGGATCTCGGACGCGGTCTCGCCGTCGAGGCATGGTCGGAGCCGGACCGGATCGTCGAGGCGGTGCGCTGGCAGGGACCGTCCTACGTCGCCGCCGTGCAATGGCATCCGGAATTCCATCCGCCCGGCGATCGCGGATTCATCGACGACACGCCGCTGCTCGACGATTTCCTGCGCCACGCCCGGATGAAGGCCGACGCGCTCACCTACTGAAGCGAACACCCGCGATGCGAATTCTCAATCCCGCCACCGGCGCGGTGCTCGCCGAAGTCGCCGTCGACGGCCATGCCGCGGTGCGGCACAAGTACGAGCGCGCGCGTGCCGCGCAGCCGCGCTGGTCGGCACTGCCGATGAAGCGAAGGCTGGACGCAATCCGCGCCTTCCGCGAAGAGATCGTCAAGCGCCAGGACGCGCTCGCGCACACGCTGACGCAGGAAGTCGGCAAGCCCATCCGCCAGTCGCGCAACGAGCTCAACGGCTTCCTCGCACGCATCGATTTCTTCCTCGCGCAGGCGGCGCGCACGCTGCGCGACGAAACGGTGCACACCGATGCCGCCGGCAAGCTCGAGGAGCGCATCTCGCACGAGCCGCTCGGCGTGGTGGCCAACATCTCGGCGTGGAACTACCCGTATTTCGTCGGCGGCAACGTGATCGTGCCTGCGCTGGTCGCCGGCAACGCCGTGCTCTACAAGCCGAGCGAGTTCGCGACGCTGACCGGCATCGCATTGGGCGAAATGCTGCATGCCGCCGGCGTGCCGGAGGACGTCTTCGTGCCCACGCTCGGCGACGGCACCACGGGCTATGCGCTGCTGCGCCAGCCGGTCGACGGCATCTTCTTCACAGGCTCGTACGCCACCGGCACCAAGATCGCCGCCGCCGCCGGACGGCGCATGGTCAAGGTGCAGCTCGAGCTCGGTGGCAAGGACCCGATCTACGTCTGCGACGACGTCGATCCCAGGGCCGCGGCGGCGGCGGTCGCCGACGGCGCGTTCTACAACACCGGCCAATCGTGCTGCGCGGTCGAGCGGGTCTACGTGCACGAGTCGGTGTACGAGCCGTTCCTCGCCGCGTTCGTCGCCGAGGTCAAGTCATTCAAGCTCGGCGATCCGCTCGACGAGGCGACGTACATCGGCCCGATCACGCGCGCGCCGCAGCTCGCGGTGCTGAAGCGCCAGGTGACCGACGCCGTGCGCAAGGGAGCGCGCCTCCTGGCCGGCGGCGACGTGGTCAAGCGCAAGGGCAACTGGTTCGCGCCGACGGTGCTCGCCGACGCCGACCACTCGATGGCGCTGATGCGCGACGAGAGCTTCGGACCGATCATCGGCATCGCGCCGGTCAAGGACGACGCCGAGGCGATTCGCCTGATGAACGACTCCGAATACGGCCTGACCGCCGGCGTGTACACGCCCGACGGCAAGCGCGCACGGCGGATCCTCGACCAGCTGGCGGCCGGCAGCGTCTACTGGAATTGCTGCGACCGCGTCAGCCCGCGGCTGCCCTGGTCGGGCGTCAAGCACTCTGGCATCGGCCTCACGCTGTCCACCTACGGCATCGAGACGTTCACGCGCCCCAAGGCGTGGCACCTGCGCGGGGCATAGTCGTTCGCACCGCAAGTGCGCGGCAACGCGCCGGCTGCGGCGTGTGATGGCGGCAGGACGCCGGCGCCCGGCGGCGCGCGGGCGTCGCCAAGCCCGCGCGCACCGCGTCGGTGCTCACGCCGCCTGCATCGCCGCCTTCGGCGGGGTGGCCGGCTGCCGCGCCAGCCAGCGCAGCCGCATCGGCATGATGACGAACTTGGCGAGAATGCCCGCGCCGATGCCCATGACCGCGCCGACCCACAGCACGGCGACCCAGCTGCCGGTCATCGCGTTGAGCACGCTCGCCAGCGGCACGAGCAGCGACGCGGTGCCCTTGGCCGTGTACATGAGGCCGTTGTTGGCGCCGGCGAATCTGGAGCCGAACGTGTCGCCGATGACGGCGGGGAAGATCGAGAAGATCTCGCCGTAGCACAGGAAGATCATCGGCGCGAAGACGAGGAAGCCAGCCGGCGTACGCCCGAAGTAGACCAGCCCGAGCTGGGCCACGCCCGACAGCACGAATACCAGCAGCATCGTGTTCTCGCGTCCGAGGTGGTCGGAGATCCAACCCGTGAGCGGCCGGGTGAAGCCGTTGGCGAGGTTGTCGACGACGATCGTGATGGTCAGCAATGGGAACGTCGCGCCGAGAATCGTCATCGGCACCTTGGCGATCCCGAAGTCGTTGGCGATCGGCGCCACTTGTGCCGCCGCCATCAGGCCGCCCGCCGCCACCAGCACGAACGCCGCGTAGAGCCACCAGAACACGGGCGTGCGCAACATCTCGCCGGGGCTGTAGTCCCGCTTCGTCATGGGATTGGCACGCGATGCCGCCGACCGCAGTTGCAGCGACAACGGCGCGCGGATGAGGAACAGCGACGCTACCAGCACGACGAGGCCCTGGATCACGCCGAAGGTGAAGAACGCGCTCTGGTAGCCGCTGACGTGGATCGCGTTGGATATCGGCACGACCGTGATGGCCGCACCGGCACCGAATCCCGCGGCCGTGAGGCCGGCGGCGAGGCCGCGCTTGTCGGGAAACCATTTCAGCGCGTTGGCGACGCACGTGCCGTACACGCAGCCCGCGCCGACGCCCGCGACGACCGCCGAGAAGTAGAGCATCTCCAGCGAGGTCGCCCTCGAGTTGAGCACCCACGACAGGCCCGCCAGCACGCCGCCCACCAGCACCACGGGCCGCGGCCCCAGCTTGTCCATCAGCCACCCTTCGAGCGGCACGAGCCAGGTCTCGGTGAGCACGAAGACGGAAAACGCGACCTGGATCTGCGCGCTCGTCCATCCCATCTTGTCGCGCATCGGATTGACGAAGAGCGTCCAACCGTATTGCAGGTTGGCGATCATCGCCATGCAGATGATGGCCAGCACCAGCTGCACCCATCGGTTGCGCAGCCCGGTGTACTGGGCGAGTTCCTGCTCGGCCGTGGCGTTCACGTGGTTTCCTCCGTAGGGCGAGCCGTCGAGTGGACCCCGCATCACGGCGCCCAAGCGGCTCTGCACGCGCAAACGCTACGCGCGCTGACTGACGGGCATCACTACCCTGCCTGACGATGAGCTGACAAGTGTTGCGATTTGTTGCCGAAGGGACTCTGCAGATCGGCGCGGCGACGCGCGCAGAATTCCTATGAAGACGTCGGCATCGCATCCTGCAGTTCGGCCGCGTGCAGCGTGTTGGCGAGCAGCGTGGCGATCGTCATCGGGCCCACACCGCCGGGCACCGGCGTGATCCACGCCGCGCGCTGCGCCGCCGCGGCGAAGTCGACGTCGCCGGTGAGCTTGCCGTCGTCGCCGCGGTTGATGCCGACGTCGAGCACGATCGCACCCTCCTTCACCCAGTCACCTGGCACGAAACGCGACTTGCCGACCGCTGCGACGAGGATGTCGGCGTCGCGGGCGAGACGCGGCAGGTCGCGTGTTGCCGAATGGCAGATCGTCACCGTGCAACGTGCCATCAGGAGCTCGAGCGCCATCGGCCGGCCGACGATCGCCGACTGGCCGATCACCACGGCGTGCATGCCGACGAGCTCTTCGCCGGTGGCGGCGAGGAGCTGCATGCAACCCCATGGCGTGCACGGCCGCAACGCCGGCCGTTTCAGCACCAGCCGGCCGATGTTGTACGGGTGGAAGCCGTCGACGTCCTTGCGCGGATCGAGCCGCTCGGTGACGCGCTCGGCGTCGATGTGCGCCGGCAACGGCAACTGCACCAGCACGCCACTCACCTGTCGATCGGCGTTGAGCGCGTCGATGAGGTCCAGCAGCTCGCGCTCGGACGTCGTGGCCGGCAAGTCGTGCGCGAACGAGCGCATGCCGGTGGCCTCGATCGTGCGCCGCTTGTTGCGCACGTACACCTGTGACGCTGGATGCTCGCCGACCAGCACCACGGCCAGCCCGGGCGCGCTTCCACCCGCGGCGGCGCGCGCGGCAACCTTGCGCGTGACGTCGGCGGTGAGCGTCGCGGCAAGCGCCTTGCCGTCGAGCACGCGGGCCGTCATCCCAGTGAGTCCCGCATCGACACTACAATGGCCTCCATGATCGAGGCGGCGATTCTAACGGCGATCGCCGCGCGGCTGGACGCCGCGCTTACGGGCGGCGCGGCCCCGGCACACGGCCTGTGGGTCGACGGCGCGCGTCTCGCGCGCTTCGATGCGGCGCGCATGGCGCGCCTGGCTGCGTTCGCGCAGGTGTTCGTGCGCGACGGCGCCGAGCTGCGCTTCACCGCGGCATTCGACACTCCGGCCCGCCGCAGCCACGCGCTGGAAGCGGTTGCCACCACGCTCGCCGCCGAAGGCGCGCTCACCGCCTGGCGTGACGAGCGTTACGCGGTGCGCACGGCATTCGGCGATGCGCCGGCATTCCACCTCGAGCGCGCCGCCGCGCGCTATTTCGGCATCCATACCTATGCCGCGCACGCCAACGGCCTGGTGCGCGATGCGCAAGGCACCGATACACATTGGCCGCGCATGTGGCTCGCACGACGCAGCCCGGCCAAGGCGATCGACCCTTCGCGCCTCGACAACCTGGTCGGTGGCGGCATCGCCGACATGGATTCACCCGCGGCAACGCTGCGCCGCGAGGCATGGGAAGAGGCCGGCCTCGCCGACATGCGCGTCGGGGCGGCGGCGGCGATGCTCACGCTCGAGCGCGTCGTGCCGGATGGGTTCCAGCACGAAACGATCTTCGTCTACGATCTCTGGCTGCCGGCGACGTTCGTGCCGCGCAACCAGGATGGCGAAGTGGTCGAGCACCGCCTCGTCGACTTCGCCGAGGCCGCGCGGCTGATGGCGAATGGCAGCGGCCCGGACGTGCTGACCATCGACGCCACGCTGGTGGCGTTCGATTGCCTGCGACGCTGCGATTTCGTCAAATGACCGGGGCCACGGTACAGTCCGGGCCAGAACTACGGCGGGGACTCGCGAGACGAATCCGCAAGGAGCGGATCGATGCCGATTTGCACGCGTGCGATGCGCCGCGCCGCACACGCGGTACCGTATCGCGCACGGCCATGGCATGGCCCGCATCGGGCCGCGCCGCGCAGGGAGCAGGCATGACCGATTCTGCAAAGCGCACGTACTACGACGATCTCGGCGCCCGCCTCGACGCGGCCCGCGCCGACGGACTCTTCAAGCGCGAGCGTGTGATCGTTTCGCCGCAGGGCGCGGAAGTCACTTGCGACGACGGCGTCACGCGACTCAACCTGTGCGCCAACAACTACCTCGGCTACGCCGGCGCGAGCGAGACCGCCGAAGCGGCCGTCGGCGTGATTCGCCGCTTCGGCTACGGCCTGTCGTCGGTGCGCTTCATCTGCGGCACGCAGTCGGTGCACAAGGTGCTCGAGCGCGAAGTCGCGCAATTCCTCGGCATGGAGGACGCGATCCTCTACGGGTCCGCGTTCGACGCCAATGGCGGCCTGTTCGAGCCCCTGTTCGATCGCGACGACGTGATCATCTCCGACGAGCTCAACCACGCCTCGATCATCGACGGCATCCGCCTGTGCCGCGCGAAGACCCTGCGCTACAGGCACGACGACATGGACGACCTCGAGCGCTGCCTGGTCGAAGCGTCGACGGCCCGCTACCGGATCGTCGCCACTGACGGCGTGTTCTCCATGGACGGCACCATCGCCCGCCTCGACCGCATCTGCGACCTGGCCGAACGCCATGGCGCGCTGACGATGATCGACGAATGCCACGCCACCGGCGTGCTCGGCGCGAACGGCCGCGGCACGCACGAGCACTGCGGCGTCATGGGCCGCATCGACGTCATTACCGGAACTTTCGGCAAGGCGCTCGGCGGCGCCATGGGCGGCTTCACCGCGGGAAGAGCGCCGCTGGTGGAGACGTTGCGACAGCGCTCACGGCCGTACCTGTTCTCCAACAGCCTGGCCCCCGTGATCGCCGGCACCACGCTCGCGCTGCTCGACGTCGTCAAGACTTCCGGCGCCGCGCGCGAACGGCTCGCCGCCAACGCGCGCTTCCTGCGCGACGGCCTCACGCGGCTCGGTTACAGCGTGCTGCCCGGATCGCATCCGATCCTGCCGGTGATCGTGCACGAGGCCGAGCGCGCACAGCGCCTGGCGGCGCGCCTCTACGACCTCGGCGTGCTGGTCAGCGGCTTCTTCTTTCCGGTGGTGCCGCACGGCAAGGCGCGGGTGCGCGTGCAGCTGTCGGCCGCCCATACGCGCGCCGAGCTCGAGCGCGCGCTCGATGCTTTCGCCACGGCGGGCCGCGAGCTCGGCATCGTCGCGCCGGCGGACGGTGCGCGGTGAGCGTCACGCTCGTCATCGGCGCCAACGGCCAGATCGGTAGCGAGCTGGTCGAGATGCTGTCGGAATCGCTCGGACCCGCCGCAGTGATCGCCGCCGACCTCGCGCCGCCGCGCGTGCCGGGGCCCTCGCCGTTCGTCTGCCTCGACGTGCTCGATCGCGCGCACCTGCGCGAAGTCGTGCAGCGGCATGCCGTGTCGGACGTTTACCTGCTCGCGGCAGTGCTGTCGGCGCGCGGCGAGGCGGCACCGCTCGACACGTGGCGCCTCAATATCGACAGCCTTCTCAATCTCCTCGAGCTCGCACGCGAAGGCGCGGTGAGGCGCCTGTTCTGGCCGTCGTCGATCGCCGCGTTCGGACCGCACAGCCCGCGAACGCCCGCGAGGCAATGGTCGGTGATGGATCCCACGACCATGTACGGCGCGTCGAAGCTCGCCGGCGAGCGCCTTTGCGCTTACTACTTCGCGCGCTATGGCGTGGACGTGCGCAGCATCCGCCTGCCTGGCGTCATCAGCCATCGCACGCCGCCCGGCGGCGGCACCACCGACTACGCGATCGCGATGTTCCACGCCGCCAAGCGCGGCGAAGTCTACCGATGCTTCGTCGACGAGGACACGGTGCTGCCGATGATCTTCATGCCGGATGCGCTGCGCGCGATGCGCGAGCTGATGCAGGCCGATCCGGCGCGCGTTCGCATCCGCTCGTCCTATAACGTCGCCGGCGTGAGCTTTTCGGCCGGCGAGCTTGCCGCCGAGATCGCGCGGCGCGTCCCAGGCTTCGCGGTGTCGTATGCGCCGGATTTTCGCCAGGCGATCGCCGATTCATGGCCGGCCGCGATCGACGATCGCGACGCGACGGAGGACTGGGGCTGGCGGCCCCGGTTCGGGCTGTCCGCCATCGCTGCCGAGATGCTGGCGCACGTGCGCGCCAGCTGATCGGCAGCGCGCCTTCCGCCGGATTTCAGCGGGTCGCGCCGCCGACCGCCCGCACCGCGGTCGCCGGCGCCGACGGTGCGCGCGCCCTGACGCCCATCTCGTCGAGCGCATCGCCCATCGCGTGCACGGCCGAGCGCATCTCGTCGGGACCGATCGCGCCGATGCAGCCGACGCGAAACGTCTCGACGGCGGTGAGCTTGCCCGGGTAGAGGACGAAGCCCTTGTCGCGCACGCGCGCGTAGAAATCCTTGAACGAGAAGCGCGGGTCGGGCGGCGCGTGCACGGTGACGATGATCGGCGCCTGGATCGCCGCCGGCAGGAACGACACGAGGCCGAGCGCGGCGAGCCCTTTCAACAGCGTCGCGCAGTTGGCCCGGTAGCGCGCGAGCCGCGCCGGCTGGCCGCCCTCCGCCTCGAATTGCGCGAGCGCAGCGTCGAGCGCAACGACGACATGCGTGGGCGGCGTGAAGCGCCACTGCGTGGTCTTCTCCATGTAGGCCCACTGGTCGTGAAGGTCCATCGCCAGCGACGTCGAGCGCCCCTGCGCACGCTCGAGCACGCTCTTTCTGGCGAATACGAAGCCCATTCCCGGCGGCCCCTCGACGCACTTGCCGGATGCCGCGATCAACGCGTCGAACGGCATCGACTGCGCGTCGATGGGCAGCGCACCGAACGAGCTCATGGCGTCGACGATCAGCGCGCGCTGGTGACGTGCCACCGTGGCGGCGATGTCCGCCAGCGGATTCTCGATTCCGGTCGACGTCTCGCAATGGATGAGCGCGACATGCGTGATCGAGGGGTCGCGCACGAGCAGGCCATCGACGTCGGCGGCGGTAGTCGGCACGTCGTCGGCGGTCTCGAACACCGACGTGCGCCGGCCCATCATCTGCGCAAGCTTGAGAAGGCGCTTGCCGTAGGCGCCATTGACGAGCACGAGCAGGTGGCCGTCGCGTGGCACCAGCGTGTTGACCGCGGCTTCGACCGAGAACGTGCCGCTGCCCTGCAACGGCACGCACACGTGCGTGTCACGCGCGTCGATGACCGCGCACAGTCGCGCCCGTACGGACGCGGTCACTGCGTTGAACGCCGCGTCCCACGATCCCCAGTCGCGCAGCATCGCTGCGCGCGTGGCGAGCGACGTCGTCAGCGGACCGGGGGTGAGGAGGATGGGATCGCGCGACGGCAAGGTCATGGAATGTCTCCGGCAGCAAGCGGTGCCGCGTGTTGCACCGGGCGCGGGTGCACTGTCAACGAGGCGTCACGCGACGCGGTGACGATCATGGCATCCTGCGGCGCGCGGCCTTGTTATTACACAAGCCGCGGTGTAGATTGTCAACAATCCGCATGGTGGCAAGGGGACCGCCGGGGAGCCGGTGCCGCGCGTCGCGTCGCGCCGGGCATGCAGCGTCAAGACGAGTCGTGCGCATGGCTGCCCTCCGCGAACGCGCGGCAAGGCATGCGCTTCCAATTTTCGATCCGATCATGGAGGAGAACCCGAGATGAAGTCGAAGCTGACGACGATCCTGGCCTGCGCGCTGGCGGCATTCGCCGGCACCGCAGCCGCGCAATCCGACGTGGTGACAATCTACGCCGCCGATGGACTGCACGATGGCAATCCGAGCTGGTTCGGCGACCAGTTCGCCGCATTCACCAAGGCCACGGGCATCAAGGTGCAGTACATCGAGGCCGGCTCGAGTGGCGTCGCCGACCGCGTCGCCAAGGAAAAGTCGAACACGCAAGCCGACGTGCTGGTGACGCTGCCGCCGTTCATGCAGCGTGCCGCCGCCGACGGGTTGCTGCAGCCGTTCACGCCGAAGGATGCCGGCATGATTGCCGCCCCCGACAAGGATCCGAAGGGCATGTACGTCGTGCTGATGAAGAACTTTCCGAACTTCATCTACAACGGATCGGCGTTGAAGGAAGCCCCGAAGACCTACGAGGACCTGCTCGATCCCAAGTTCCAGAAGAAGGTCCAGTATTCGACACCCGGCCAGGCCGGTGACGGCACCGCGCTGATGCTGCAGGCGTTTCATGCGTTCGGCAGCAAGGAGGCGGGCCTCGCGTATCTCAAGAAGCTGCAGGTCAACAACCTCGGGCCTTCCGCGTCCACCGGCAAGCTCACGGCCCTCGTCAACAAGGGCGAGATCTACGTCGCCAACGGCGACCTGCAGATGAACCTCGCGCAGATGCGCGACAACCCGAACGTGCGCGTGTTCTTCCCCGCCGGTCCCGACGGCAAGCGCAGCGTGTTCCCGCTGCCCTACTACATCGGCCTCGTCAGCAACGCGCCGCATGGCGAAAACGGCAAGAAGCTGATCGACTTCCTGCTGAACGAGGCGGCGCAGAAGGAAGTGAGCTCGGTGGCGCAGGGCATCCCCGTGCGCACCGACGTGCATCCGACGGACGACAACTTCAAGAAGCTCAACGCGATGCTGGAAGGCGTCGAAGTCTGGTATCCCGACTGGAACAAGGTGCTGTCCGACCTGCCGGCGGACGTCGCCGCCTACAACAAGGCGATCTCGAGCAATTGATGCCCGCGGAAATCGGCGGAGCCGGCCTCGCGGCCGCGGCTCCGCCGGTCGAACGGCGGGCGGCCGCGACCGATAGCCACGGCATCCGATTCGACGACGTCTGCGTCGCTTATGGCGAGCAGGTCGTGCTCGAGTCGCTGACCCTCGCCGTGCGTCCGGGCGAGATCGTCGCGCTGATCGGGCCATCGGGCTCCGGCAAGACCACGGCGCTGCGCGCGGTCGCGGGCTTCGTGCGGCCGTCGCGCGGGCGCATCGCCATCGGCGCGCGCGACGTCACCGACCTGCCGCCCCACGCCCGCAACATCGGCATGGTCGTGCAGAACTACGCGCTGTTCCCGCACATGCGTGCGGAGGACAATGTCGCATTCGGCCTGCGCGCGCGCGGCGCGCCGGCGGAGCTCATCCGCGAGCGAGTGCCCGAGTGCCTGCGCATGGTGGGCATGGCGAACTACGCGCGGCGCTATCCGCGCGAGCTGTCCGGCGGCCAGCAGCAGCGCGTGGCGATCGCCCGCGCGCTGGCGATCCGCCCGCAGGTGCTGCTGCTCGACGAGCCGCTGTCGGCGCTCGATGCGCAGATCCGCCGCTCGATGCTGGACGAGCTCGCGCGCCTGCATCGCGACCTGCCGTCGCTGACGGTGCTGTACGTCACCCATGACCAGACCGAGGCGCTGACGCTCGCCGATCACATCGGCATCATGCGCGACGGCAAGCTCGTGGCGTTCGGCAACGCGCAGTCGCTCTACCGCAACCCGCCGAACCGGTTTTCGGCCGAATTCCTCGGCCGTGCCAACCTGCTGCCGGTGCGCGGAGTGGCCACGCTGCCCTCGGGCATGGCGCGCGTGGAGTTCGGCGGCGCCGCGCTGACCGCGCGCAACCATCACGCGCTCGCCGACGGCACCGATTGCCTGCTGTGCGTGCGCCCGCACGACATCCGCCTCGCCGCCGCCGCCGGCGACAACATGCTCGGCGGCACGGTGAAGAGCGTGCTGTGGCAGGGCGACCTGCAGAACGTCGAGCTCGACGTCGGCGGCCATGTGCTGCGCTTCACTTGCGCGCCGATGCACGAGGTGCCGGAGCCCGGCGCAACGCTGTCGCTGCATTTCAGCGCGGTCGAGGCGACGCTCGTGCCGGAGTCGGCCGCGCGTGGCTGACGCGGCGATCGCGCTCCCCCGCCCGCGTCGCCTGTCGACCGGCGGGCCGTGGATCGTGCCGCCGCTGCTGGTCCTCGCCGCGCTGTTCCTCTACCCGCTCGGCCTGATCGCGCGCCAGGCGCTGGCCGGCGACGGCAATGTCATCGCCTGGTCGCACTTCGCCGAAGTGCTGCACTCGCCGATGTTCCACGAGGCGCTGCAGCACACGCTCGTCATCGCGCTGTCATCGACGCTGGGCTGCCTCGTGCTCGGCTTCACGCTGTCGGTGCTGCTCGCGTTCACCCCGTTTCCGGGCGGCCGCATCCTGGCGCGGCTGATCGACACCTTCATCGCACTGCCGACGTTCCTGGTCGCGCTGTCGTTCACTTTCATCTACGGCTCCGCGGGCATCCTCAACGAGTCGCTGATGCAGGCGATGCACGTCGAGCGCCCGCCGGTCGACTTCCTGTACTCGCAGTGGGGCGTGATCCTGTCCGAGATCACCGTGTACACGCCGTTCGTGATGCGCCCGCTGCTGGCCGCGTTCTCGCTGATCGAGCCGGCGCAGATCGAGGTGGCGTCGAGCCTCGGCGCGCGGCCGTGGCGCATCGT
>DATBOK010000186.1:0-6449 GCA_036553845.1 Casimicrobiaceae bacterium | reverse complement strand
TGCGTGATCTGCAGTGCCACCAGCAGCCGCGAGACCATGTTGTAGGCCGCCACGGTCGTGACCATCTCGACGATGCCGCGCGGATCGAACCGGGCACGCAGTCGTGCATACAACGCGTCGGGCACCTCGATGTCGCGCGTCATCGCGTCGCAGAGCTCGATGACCATCAACGCGTCTTCGTCGAACCCGGCCGCGATGGGCGGCATGTCGTGCGCGCGCAACGCCTCGACCTGCGTCTCGCTGACGCCGGCCGCCAGCGCGTGCGGCACATGGGCCGTGAACTCGTAGGGCGCGCGGTTGAGCACTGCCACGCGCAGGATCGCGATCTCACGCAGCGCAGGCGGCAGCAGCGTGCGATTGCGCACTGCCGTGAGGAGCTTTTCCCACCCGGACGCGATCGGCGGGCTGTTGAGCAACGCCTGGTAGAGCTCGGGAATGCTGCCGCGCTCGGCCGCGATATCACGCTCGATCGCCGCGAGCGCGGGATCGCGGCCGGGTTCGAGATAGGGAATTCGGGGCGCCCGCTTAGCCATCGGGACGAATCTTCTTGGCGCGGATCAGCGCGCCCCATTTCTCGGTGTCGCGCTTCAACAGCGCGGCGAGCTCGGCCGGCGAGGAAGGCGCCGGCACCGCGCCGCTCGCGGTCAGCTTGTCGCGTACGGCAGGCGTGGCCAGCGTCCTGCGGACGGCTGCGTTGAGCGCGTCGATTTCGGCCGGCGGCGTCTTCGCCGATGCGAACAACGCGTACCAGTTGTTGGTGTCGACGCCGGGGAGTCCCTGCTCGGCCAGCGTCGGCACGTCGGGAAACAGGGGATGGCGCTTTTGCGCGGCGATGCCGATCGCGCGCAGGCTGCCGCCCTTCACGTGTCCGATCAGGCCCGGTACATCGCCGAAGAATGCGGCGACCTGGCCGCTCATGACGTCCGTGATCGCCGGCGCCGCGCCCTTGTACGGCACGTGCAGCAGGTTGGCGTGCGTGGCGTCGGCGAGCTGCTCCATGGCGAGGTGCGGAATGCTGCCGATGCCGGACGACGCGATCGCCACCGGCTGCGCCGAGGACTTCGCGCGCGCGACGAAATCCGCCGCGTCGCGCGCGGGGTTGTCGGGCTTCACCACCAGCAGCTCGTCGTTGTCGACGACGAGCGAAACCGGCGCGAACTCGCGCATATCGTAGGCGAGCTTGTCGTAGAGCACGGGGTTGATCGCCACGGCGCCCACACTCGTCAGCCACAGCAGCGAGCCGTCGGCCGCGCCTTGTGCGATGTACTGCGCCGCTACCGCGCCATTGCCGCCCGGCTTGTTCTCGACGATCACGTTGCGGTGCAGCTCGCGGCCCAATGGTTCGGCGATCGCGCGCGCGACGAAGTCCACCGGGCCGCCCGCCGGAAACGCGACGATGATGCGGGTGATGCGCTCCTGCGCCGCCGCCTGCGCCGCGACCATCGCCAATGCCGCCGCGACGATGGCGTATTTGAGAGCCTTGCGAACCATGCCGAATCCTCCCGGGGTGAACGTCATTCAGTCGGATCGTCCGGGCCCGAACACGTGGACGTGCGCATCACAAGCACCGGGCGGCAGGTGCAGGCGCGGATGAGGTGGCGCCGCGGCTGCATGCGCGCCGGCGGCGATGGCCGCGGACGAGTTCGACACGGACGCTGCTAGCTTGGCCGCGTGGACGCGGCGAGCGCGGCGACGGCCGTCTTGACGCGCTCGGGCGTGAACGGCACCGTGCGCAGGCGCACGCCCACCGCGTCGAAGATCGCATTCGCGAGCGCGCCGGGCACGCACACGCCGGCCGCCTCGCCCGCGCCGAGCGGCGGCTCGGTAGGCCGGTCGACGACGTCGACGCGGATGTCCGGCGCGTCGGCGAATCGCAGGATCGGGTAGCTCTGCCAGTCGCGGCTCGTTACGCCGTTGCGGTCGAACGCCACGTCCTCGTACAGCGTGCGCGACAGCGTCTGCAGGATGTTGCCCTCGACCTGTGCCTTGACGCCGTCGGGATTGATGACGAGCCCGCAGTCGTGCGCGCAGGCGACGCGCCGCACGCGCACCGTGCCACTGGCGCGATCGACGTCCACTTCCATGGCCAACGCGAGGTACGTCTCGTTGTGCTTGTAGTGCGAATAGGCGAAGCCGTGGCCGCGCCCGCTGAAGCCGCGCCTCGCGTCCATGTCGCGTGGCGTCCAGCCGAACAGTGCGGCAGTGCGCCGCATCACCTCGGTGCCGCGCGGATCGGTGACGTGGCGCTGGCGGAACGCCAGCGGATCGATGCGCGCGGCGAACGCGAGCTCGTCGGTCAGTGCCTCGACCGCGAACACGTTGGCCATCTTGCCTGGCGCGCGGATGTTCGACGGCCGCAGCGGCGCGTCCTTCAGCCAGTGCACGACGACGTCGACGTTGGCGACGCTGTAGGGCGGATCGGCGTTCTGGGTGATGAGTCCGGTGGAGATGCCCGGCGGCTGCGCGATGCCGGCTTCGGCCGGGCCGAGCAGCGGCACGTTCGGCAATCCGGCGGTGGCGCGCGGCAGCCACATCTCGGCGCGCCACGCGCCGATCGTGCCGTCGGCCGTCACGGTGGCGGTCATGTCCAGCAACTGCGGCGGGCCCTTCGGATCCCAGCCGTGCTCGTCGGCGCGCATCCATTGCACGCGCACCGGCTTTCCCGTCGCCTGCGACAGCAGCGCCGCGTCGGCGGCGGCGTCGTCGTGACCGTTCATGCCGTAGCAGCCGGCGCCGTCGAGATAGACGAGGCGCACGGCATCGTTCGGCAGGCCGAGGATGCGCGCGAATGTCGGCCGGTACTTGTGGGTCGCCTGCGACGCGGTGTAGATCGTCGCGCCGTCGGCGCGCACGTCGGCCACCGCGCACGACGGCCCGATCGAGCCGTGCGTCTGCATCGGCCAGTAGTACGTGCCGGCGCGACGCATGGCGTCGCCGCCGAGCGCGCTCGCCGCATCGCCTTTTTTCACCAGCGATTCGGTCGCTTCGAACGGTCCCATGCGCATCCACGCCGCGACATCGCCGGCGCCGGCGAGCGGGGGCGCGTCCGACCACGTGAGCGCAAGCGCGCGCGCCGCGCGCACCGCCGTCCACTCGTCGTCGGCGACCACGCCAACGAAGTCGCCTTTGCGGATGACGCGCGCGCCGTCGAGATCGGCCACCGACTTCCGATCGACGTCGAGCAGGCGCGCTCCGGGACGCGGCGGACGGATCGAGCGCCCGTGCAGCATGCCGGGCAACACCAAGTCGTGCACGTAGACATGGCGGCCGGTGATCTTGGCTGGCAGGTCGGGGCGCGGCAGCGGCTGGCCGACCACGCGGTAGAGCCGCGGGTCCTTGAGCGGCGCCTTCGGATCGAGCTTGACGTCGAAGTGCCGCCCGCCGACCAGCGCGCCAATGTCCACGCCG
Organism: Casimicrobiaceae bacterium; assembly: GCA_036553845.1. Lineage (GTDB taxonomy): Bacteria > Pseudomonadota > Gammaproteobacteria > Burkholderiales > Casimicrobiaceae > VBCG01. The sequence goes on along the minus strand of DATBOK010000186.1, from coordinate 3,041 downwards.
GCGCTGCCGTCGCGCGGCTTCACCACGCCGTCGACGAGCGCCAGCTCGGTGGCGGGGCGGTTCAGGCGCTGCGCGCCGAGCGCGAGCAACGCTGCGCGCGCCGTCGCCGCCGCCTGGCGGATCTGCACGCCGCCGCGCATGATGCCGCTGCTGCCGGCCGTGGGACCCTGGTCGGGTGTCAGCGCCGTGTCGCCTTCGATCAATGCGATGCGGTCGACACTGACGTCGAGCTCCTCGGCCGCCATCTGCCGGATGGCGATGCGCAGCCCCTGCCCGAGATCGACCTTGCCGCAATAGCAGGTGATCGAGCCGTCCTCATGCACCGCGAAGAAGCCGTCGACGCTGGCGGCGTCGAGTGATTTGCCGGGCAGGCGGCCGGCATCGGGCACCCCTTCCAGGGCGGCGAGCGACGGCGAGGCGAACGTGACGACGAGCGCGCCGCCGGCCTTCAGCAGCGTGCGACGCGAGAGCGTGGCGCCGTCCAGGGCATTCGGTGCGGAGGGCGGCGTGCGCATCGCGGCGTTCACGCCGACGTGCGTCCGGCGGCGCGCATCACCGCGCGCAGCACGCGCACGTGCGACCCGCAGCGGCACAGGCAGCCGTTCAATGCCGCGCGCGCCTCGTCTTCGCTGGGGTGCGGGTTGTGTTGCAGCAGCGCCACCGTGGTCATCACCATGCCGTTGCTGCAGTAGCCGCACTGCGCCGCCTGCTCGGCGATGAAGGCGGCCTGCACCGGGTGCGGCTTGTCGGGCGTGCCGAGGCCCTCGAGCGTGACGACCTTGCGCACGCCCACCGCCGACACCGGCAGCGTGCAGGCGCGCATCGCGACGCCGTCGACGAGCACCATGCAGGCGCCGCACTGGCCGAGGCCGCAGCCGAACTTGGGGCCATGCAAACCGAGGGCGTTGCGCAGCACGTAGAGCAGCGGCTGCGCGGGATCGCGCGAATTGACGCTGTGCGAGACGTCGTTGACCAGCAGACGATAGGTGGGCATCGGCGCTTGTCGCCATGGCGGAAAGGCGAATGCGCCAGTGTGCGCCCGCCGGGACGCCCACGGCAACCGTCCCCAGCGTCACCACTGCATCCCCGCTTGCGCGTGGACGACGGTGTTGCTACGCAGATCGGTCCACCGCGATTGTCTGGCCGTCCACCGTGATGAGGTCGAAGCCGGTCACTCGCCCGGCGGCACGGCGAAAGCGCAGGCGCACGTCCTCGGTGTTGCCGAACGCGAAGAGGTCGGAGGCGAGCGGCGACAGCGTCGTCGGCGCGCGGCTTTCGCGCTGGAACACGAGCGCGCCGTCGGCGAGCTTGATGGTGCGGATGCCGAACGTGCCCGTGTAGTCGGCGAGCGCCTGCTGGTCGATGTGCGGCGGGTGCATCCGGCCGCGCAGGCCGTCGAGGGTCCACGCATAGCGCGCGTGGTCGGCATCCGGGCGCGCGTCGAGCGCCTGCAGCGCGGCGAGATGCGCCGCGTCGAGCGCGTCCGCCGCCGGGACGGGGACGTCGGGCGCGACGCCGGTGCCCTGCCAGTTGCCGTGGCTGACCGGATGCTCGGGACGGCCGGTGGACACGCTCAGCACGAAGCCGGCGCCGACCGGGTACAGCGAGTCGTTGTTGGCGGCGCCGGCGGTCGTGTCGCCGACCAGCGTGCCGAGCTTGAACTGCTGCACGTGATACGCGAACTCCTCGGCGGCGGAACCCGTGTCGCCCGATGTCAGCACGTACAGTGGCTTGCCCACCAGGCGCGGCGCCGGCAGCTTGTCGATCACGCGCGTCGCGTTGCCCTTGCCGTTCGCGCCCTCGTGGAACGTCATCAGCAGGCGGTGATCCGGCGGCAGGAAATAGCTGACCAGCGCCTGCACGGCCTGCGCACTGCCGCCGCCGTTGCCGCGCAGGTCGAGGATCACGGCATCGCCGTCGTACGCGAAGCGCATCGCATCGGCGACGGTACGCGCGGTGACCGCGCCGTTCCAGCGGAATCCGGTGAGGTCGATATAGCGGACGTTGCCGGCCAGGATGCGCTGCGATTCATAGCCTTCGTTGTGCAGCCGGCCTTCGCGCGCGTCGTATTCGCGCGCCAGCTGCGAATTGTGGCCGTGCACCAGCGCGCCGGCTTGCGCCGGGTCGTACTTGATCCACAGGTGCTTGTCGTCGCCTGCGGCAGCGAGGTCGGGGCTCAGTCGAACGGCCAGATCGCCCGCGCTCGTGACGTCGTAGCGACCTTGCGCGAGGTTGCCATTGAGCCGCGCGACGATGCCGGCGCGCGCATCGGGAAAGACGTAGTTGCGCGCGATGAGATGGATGGACTGGGTCACCACGGCGCGTGCTTCGGCGACCGTCAGCGTCCCCGTCGCGACATCCGTCGCATGCACCGGCGCGGCGAGGAAGGTGGTTGCCGTCGACAGCCAGATCCATCGTTTAAGGATTTCGTGCGCGAGCATGGCGGCCTCCTTGGGCGGGCGGGGCGTTGCGCGCTTCGGCATCGAGTGCGAGCGCGACGCGGTCTTTCAGTGAACGTTCGCCGAGCGCCGCTTCGATGCGGTCGAGCTCGTCGAGCAGGTCGGGGGCGGCTTCGGCGCAGAGCAGCGCGGTGGCGTCGGCGATCGCCGTCCACAGCGGCAGCAGGCGCGCCACCATTCGCCGGCCACCGGGTGTCAGCTCGACGAGCAGGCGGCGCTGGTCGGCGCGGTCGGGCCGTGTGCGCACGAGACCCGCCGCGATGAGCTCCGCACGCAGCGGGCTCACCGCCGCGTGCGTGACGCCGATCAGTTCGGCCAGGTCGCCGACGCTGAGCGTGCGATGCGCGTGGAGGGCGCTGACGATGGGAAACCAGCGCGGCTCGAACGCCAGCGCGCGCTCGCGATAGATCGCCTGCACCTCGCGGTCGACGCGTTCGGACAGGCGGCGCAGCCGCGTGCCGAAGGCCGCGGTTCCACGCTGCCGGATGTAGTCGCGCATAATTAAGTAATAGCTTACATAATTCACCGGACGAAAGTCAACGGGGCGCGGCGCCCGTTCGCCCCCGGACCGGGTCAATGCGT
>DATBOK010000095.1:0-72892 GCA_036553845.1 Casimicrobiaceae bacterium | reverse complement strand
CGTCGGCGGTCGACGCCACCGACTTCGGCGACTATGGCGGCGGCGAGGGCGACTGGGGCGGCGGCTCGTCCTCCGACGACGACGAGTTCTTCCCGCAGCAGGTGGCGTCGTCGACGCTGCGCGACCACCTCAACGCGCAGCTTGCGCTCCTCAACCTGCCACTGCGCGACCGCCAGCTCACCGCGGCGCTGATCGACGCGCTGGACGAGGACGGCTATCTGTCGTCGTCGCTCGAGGAGATCGCCGAGTACCTGCCCGACGAGCTCGAGATCGACGCCGACGAGCTCAAGATCGCGCTCAACTACGTGCAGAGCTTCGAGCCGCCCGGCGTCGGCGCGCGCGACTGCGCCGAGTGCCTCGCGCTGCAGCTGCGCGTGCTGCCGCCCGACACGCCGCACCTCGCGATGGCGCTGAAGGTCGTCGTCGAGCACCTGCCGCTGCTCGCCAACCGCGACTTCGCCAAGCTCAAGCGCCTGCTGCACACCGACGACGACGGCGTGCGCGGCGTGCGCGATCTGATCCGCAGCCTGGCCCCGCGGCCCGGCTCGGCGTTCGCCAAGACCGAGTCGAACTACGTGGTGCCCGACGTCATCGTGCGCAAGATGCGCGGGCGCTGGGTCGCCGCGCTGAACGAGGCGGCGATGCCCAAGCTGCGGCTCAACCGCATCTACGCCGACATCCTCACGCGCAACCGCGACGCTTCGAACCAGCAGCTGTCGGCGCAGCTGCAGGAGGCAAAGTGGCTGATCCGCAACGTGCAGCAGCGCTTCGACACGATCCTGCGCGTGGCGCAGGCGATCGTCGAGCGCCAGCGCCGCTTCTTCGACCACGGCGAGGTGGCGATGCGGCCGATGGTGCTGCGCGAGATCGCCGACATGCTGTCGCTGCACGAGTCGACGATCTCGCGGGTCACCACGCAGAAGTACATGCTGACGCCGCGCGGCACTTTCGAGCTCAAGTACTTCTTCGGCAGTCACGTCGCCACGGACACTGGCGGCGCGGCATCGGCCACGGCGATCCGCGCGCTGATCAAGCAGCTGATCGGCGCCGAGAACGTCAAGGCGCCGCTGACCGACAGCCGCATCGCCGACCTCCTTGGCGAGCAGGGCATCCTGGTGGCCCGCCGCACCATCGCCAAGTACCGCGAGGCGCTCGCCATCCCGCCGGTCAACCTGCGCAAGGCGCCGTGAGCGAGCAGGGCCGCCCCAAGCGCGAACAAGCCCTGGAGCGCGCAGCGCGAAGGGCGTCCAGCAAGTCCGCTGGCCCGGCTCTTGCGTGTCGCAGCAGCGTCGTTCATCCGTTTCACCTGGAGGAATCCTCGATGAATCTTCAGCTCACCGGACAACACCTCGCCATCACCCCGGCCATCCGCGACTACGTGATCGCCAAGCTCGAACGGGTGACGCGCCACTTCGATCACGTGATCGACGTCAGCATGGTGCTTTCGGTAGACAAGCTGCGGCAGAAGATCGAGGCGACCGTGCACCTGCGCGGCAAGGACATCCACTGCGAATGCATCGACGCCGACATGTACGCGGCGATCGACGGTCTCGCCGACAAGCTCGATCGCGCCGTGGTGCGGCACAAGGAGATGCTGATCGACGGGCGCAACGCCGGCGGCCACAAGGAGGCGTCGGCGGCGCTCGCGCGCGAGGCGGCCGAATGAGCGATGGCGGCGTATAATCGCGGCCGCGGCGACGCGGCCGCACCCTGCGGGCGAGCGTCAGGCGCGCCGGCGGGAGCGACCACCCGGCGGGCCTTCGATGCGCCCGCCGTTTTGTTTTTACGCTTCCGATGAACCAGATCGCCGAACTCCTGCCGGCCGCCAATGTCGTCCTCGACGTCGATGTCGCGGACAAGGCGGCGCTGTTCGCGCGGCTGGGCGCGCTGTTCGCGGCAAGCGGGGGATTGCAGGCGGCGACCGTCGCCCACAGCCTCACCGTGCGCGAGAAGCTCGGCTCCACCGGACTCGGACAGGGCATCGCGATCCCGCACGGGCGGCTGCGCGGGCTCAAGGCGGCGCAGGGTGCGTTCCTGCGGCTCGCGCACCCGATCGCGTTCGACGCGCCGGACGGCAAGCCGGTGTCGCAGCTGTTCGTGCTGCTGGTGCCGGAGCACGCCACCGACCAGCACCTGCAGCTCCTCTCCGAGCTCGCGCAGATGTTCAGCGAGCGCACGTTCCGCGACCGCCTCGCCGCCGCCACCGATGCCGGCGAGATCCTGGCGCTGATCGGCGCATGGCAACCCGAATAAGCGGCGACGCGCACCTGCGCCAGGTCAGCGTCGAGCGCCTGTTCGACGACATCCGCGAGCGCACGGGGCTCCTGTGGGTCGCCGGCCGCCAGGGCGGCAGCCGCGTGCTCACGAGCGAGGCATCGCAGCAGCCGACGATCGGCCTCGTCGGGCACATGAACTTCATCCATCCGTTCCGCATCCAGATCATGGGCGCGGCGGAGCTCGCCTACCTGCGCGCGCTGCCGGGCGCCGAGCTCGACCGCGCGATCGACCGCCTGTTCACCCAGGAACTGGTCGCCATCGTCGTCGCCAATGCCGAGGCGGTGCCCGACCTCCTGCTCGCGCAATGCAACGCGCACCACGTGGCGCTGTTCACGTCGTCGCAGCCGTCGCCGCACCTCGCCGACGTGATCCGCCTCTATCTTTCGCGCGTGCTGGCCGAGAACACGGCGCTGCACGGCGTGTTCCTCGACGTGCTCGAGATGGGCGTGCTGATCACCGGCGCATCGGCGATCGGCAAGAGCGAGCTGGCGCTCGAGCTCATCTCGCGCGGCAACGGCCTCGTCGCCGACGACATCGTCGAGCTCTACCGGATCTCGCCCGACACGATCGAGGCGCGCTGCCCCGAGGTGCTGCGCGACTTCCTCGAGGTGCGCGGCATCGGCGTGCTCAACATCCGCACGATCTTCGGCGAGACCGCGGTGCGCCCGCGCAAGCTGCTGAAGCTGATCGTCCACCTCGAGGATCACAGCAACGAGGCGTTCTCCGACCTCGACCGGCTGAAGGTCGACGCCACCTACCAGGAGGTCCTCGGCGTGCCGATCCGCAAGGTGACGATTCCGGTCGCCGCCGGCCGCAACCTCGCGGTGCTGGTGGAGGCCGCGGTGCGCAACTTCGTGCTCAACCAGCGCGGCATCGACAGCACCAAGGAATTCATCGAGCGCCAGCAGAAGCTGATGGAGGACGGCGCCTGACCCCGGGCGCGCGCGACCATGGATCTCGTGCTGATCGGCGGCGTGTCGGGCTCGGGCAAGAGCGTGGCACTCGTCGCGCTCGAGGATTCCGGGTACTACACGCTCAACAACCTGCCGGTGCCGATGCTCGTCGACACGCTCGCCTATCTCGGGGGCCGCGGCGAGGCGCGCGTCGGCGTGTCGCTCGACGTGCGCACCGGCCCCGGGCTGCCGGGCCTCGCCGCGGCGATCGCCACGCTCAAGGAGCGCGGCTGGACGGTGCGCTTCATCTACCTCGACGCCACGGTGGAGACGCTCGTCAAGCGCTTCTCCGAGACGCGCCGGCGGCATCCGTTCTCGACCGACGAGCGCACGCTGTCCGAGGCGATCGACTACGAGCGTGCGCTGGTCGCGGAGGTGCGCATGCTCGGCACGGTGTTCGACACCAGCGAGCTGCCGGCCGCCGCGCTGCGCGGCTGGGTCAAGGACTTCGTCAGCGTCGACCCGTCGCGGATGACGCTGCTGTTCGAGTCGTTCGGCTTCAAGCACGGCATCCCGCTCGACTCCGACCTCGTGTTCGACGTGCGATGCCTGCCCAACCCGCATTACGAACCCGCGCTGCAGCCGCTCACCGGGCGCGACGCGCTGGTGGTGGAATTCCTCGAGCGCATTCCCGAGGTCGAGCGCATGTACGGCGACATCTACCACTTCGTCGCCGGCTGGCTGCCCGACTACGCGCGCGACAATCGCAATTACCTGACGGTGGCGATCGGCTGCACCGGCGGCCGGCACCGCTCGGTGTATCTGGTCGAGCGGCTGGCGCGGGCGTTCTCGCCGCGCTACCAGGTGCTGGTGCGCCACCGCGAGCTGGCCTGAGCGCGCGCGCGGCGCGCGCGTGCTACGATCGATCGATGTCCCGCGCCCGACACGCGATCGCGACGTCGCGCGCGTCACGCGAAGCGTGCGCGCGATGACGTTCCCGTTCCGCCAGGACGCGGGGCGCGAGCCTGCGACGCTGCCGCTGTTTCCGCTGCGCACCGTGCTGTTCCCCGGCGGCGTCCTGCCGATCAAGATCTTCGAGCAGCGCTACATCGACATGGCCACCGCGTGCATCAAGCACGAGCGGCCCTTCGGCGTGTGCCTGCTGACGCACGGCGAGGAGGTGGCGCCGCCCGGCGCCCGCCAGGAATTCGCGTCGATCGGCACGTTCGCGCGCATCGTGCGCTTCGACATGCCGCAGCTCGGCATCCTGCACGTGGTGAGCGTGGGCGGCACGCGCTTTCGCGTGCAGCGGCATCGCGTGGCGGCCGACAACCTCGCGGTCGGCGACGTGACGCCGCTCGCCACCGAGCCGGCGTCGGCGCTCGCCGAGCAGTACCAGCCGCTGGCGCAGCTGCTCGAGCTCATCGCCGCGCGCGTCGGCCCCGACAATTTCCCCGGCGAGCGGCCCTACGACGACGGCTCCTGGGTCAGCTACCGCCTGGCCGAGCTCCTGCCGCTGCCGCTGCACATCAAGCAGTCGATGCTCGAGGTCAACGACGCTGCGGTGCGGCTCGCGGTGCTGCGCGACTTCCTCGTGCAGCAGGAGCTCATGTGATCGCGGGCGGTATAATTCGCGCTCATCCGTAACGCGAGCGCAAGACCCATGGCCGGCCACAGCAAATGGGCGAACATCAAGCACAAGAAGGCCGCGACCGACGCCAAGCGCGGCAAGATTTTCACGCGCCTCATCAAGGAAATCACCGTCGCCGCGCGCCTCGGCGGCGCCGATGCGTCGATGAATCCGCGGCTGCGCCTGGCGATCGACAAGGCCACCGGCCAGAACATGCCGAAGGACACGATCGAGCGCGCCATCAAGCGCGGCAGCGGCGGCCTCGAGGGCGTCGCCTATGAGGACATCCGCTACGAGGGCTACGGCATCAACGGCGCGGCGGTGATCGTCGACTGCATGACCGACAACCGCACGCGCACCGTCGCCGACGTGCGCCACGCGTTCTCCAAATACGGCGGCAACCTCGGCACCGATGGCTCGGTGGCGTTCCTGTTCAGGCATTGCGGGCAGATCCTGTTCGGGCCCGGCACCGACGAGGCGAAGGTGATGGACGCGGCAATCGACGCCGGTGCCGAGGATGTGCTGACGCACGACGACGCCAGCATCGAGGTGATCACCGGACCCTACGATTTCGTCGCGGTGAAGGACGCGCTCGCCGCCAAGGGCCTCAAGCCGGACTTCGCCGACGTGACGATGAAGCCGCTCGCCGACGTCGAGCTCGCCGGCGAGGACGCGCAGAAGATGCAGAAGCTCCTGGACGCGCTCGAATCCCTCGACGACGTGCAGGAGGTGTACACGTCGGCCGCGCTCGACACCTGAACGCGTGGCGAGCGAGCGACCGCGCAGGATCCTCGGCATCGACCCGGGCCTGCGCATCACCGGCTTCGGCCTCATCGAGACCTCGCGCGGACGCATCGTGTACCTCGCCTCCGGTTGCATCCGCGCCACGGGCACGAGCCTGCCCACGCGCCTTGGCGTCATCGCCCGCGACCTCGCGCACCTGATCGCCGAGCTCGCACCCGACGAAGTCGCCGTGGAAAAGGTGTTCGTCAACGTCAATCCCAATTCGACGCTGCTGCTCGGGCAGGCGCGCGGCGCCGCGATCGCCGCCGCCGTGCTCGCCGGATTGCCGGTGACCGAGTACACGGCAGGACAGGTGAAGCAGGCGGTGGTCGGACGCGGCCGCGCGCAGAAGCCGCAAGTGCAGGCGATGGTGCAGCGCCTGCTGCTGCTGCCCGGCGTGCCGGCCGCCGATGCCGCCGACGCGCTCGCCTGCGCGATCTGCCACGCGCATGGCAGCAGCGGCCTCGGCGCCGCGTTCGCCGGACGGCACCGGCTGCGCGCAGGTCGCCTGCGATGAGCGCACCTGTCGCGTCACCTGCAACCGCCGCGGTGCTGCGCGCGCGCCCGCGCGCCGTGGTATTCGACATGGACGGCACGCTGCTCGACACCGAGGGTCTCGCCGCCCGCGCGTGGCCGCTCGCGGCGTCCGCGATCGGCGTCGAGTTCGACGCCGCGCTCGTGCCGGCGATGATCGGCCGCAACACGCGCGACTGCATGACGCTGATCGTCGAGCGCCACGGCGCCGCGTTCCCAGTCGACGATTTTGTCGAGGCGATGCGCGCGGCGTTCGACGACCTGATCCTGCGCGAAGGCATCGGCGTCATGCCGGGTGCGCAGTCGCTGCTCGAGTGGCTCGCCGGCCGCGGCATACCGGCGGCGGTGGCGACATCGACACGCCGCGTGCGCGCCGAGGCGAAGCTCGCCGATGCCGGGCTGCTGCCGCACTTTCGCGGCGTGACGGGTGGCGACGAGGTGCATCGCGGCAAGCCGGCGCCGGACATCTACCTGCTCGCGGCCTCGCGACTCGGCGTCGACGCGCCGCATTGCCTCGCGATCGAGGATTCCGAGCCCGGCTTCCTGGCCGCGCACCACGCGGGGATGCCGGTGGTGTTCGTGCCCGATCAGGCGCCGCCGTCGCCGGCGTTGCTGGCGTACGCACCGCGCATCGTCGCCACGCTCGACGGTGTGCGGGAATGGCTGGAGGGCCTGCCGCCGGCGACGCAGGCCGCTTCGCGTGCGCACGGCGCGTGACGATGCCCGCGGCGCCTCGCGCACGCGTGCGATAATCGGCCCCCATGATCGGACGCCTTTCGGGCACGCTCGTCGAGAAGAACCCGCCGCAGATCCTGCTCGACGTGCAGGGCGTCGCCTACGAGGTCGACGTGCCGATGAGCACGTTCTACAACCTGCCGGCCACCGGCGGCGCGGTGACGCTCTTCACCCACATGGTGGTGCGCGAGGATGCGCATCTGCTGTTCGGCTTCGCCACCGAATCCGAGCGCCGCGCGTTCCGCCAGCTGAACAAGGTGAACGGCATCGGCGCGCGCACCGCGCTGGCCGTGCTCTCGGGGCTTTCCGTCGCCGAGCTCGCGCAGGCGGTGACGCTGCAGGAATCGGGACGCCTGACGCGCATCCCCGGCATCGGCAAGAAGACGGCCGAGCGCATCCTGCTCGAGCTCAAGGACAAGCTCGGCGTGGATCTCACCGCAGCCGTCGGCGTGCATCGCGCGCCGCCGCCCGCAGCGGACGTGCTGCACGCGCTGCTCGCGCTCGGCTACAGCGACAAGGAAGCGACGGCCGCGGTGCGCGCGCTGCCGGACGACGTGGCACTCGCCGATGGCATCCGCCAGGCCCTGAAAGCGCTGTCGAAGGCGTGATGCAACGCGTGGCGTAGAGTGCGGCGATGGCCATCGAAAGCGATCCGCTCAACCGCGTCGTCACCGGGCGCACGATCGGTGTGCAGGAAGAGCAGTTCGAGCGCTCGCTGCGGCCGCGCGCGCTCGAGGAATACGTCGGCCAGGAGAAGATCCGCCACCAGCTCGGCATCTTCATCGCGGCGGCGAAGAAGCGCGGCGAGGCGCTCGACCACGTGCTGCTGTTCGGTCCACCGGGTCTCGGCAAGACCACGCTGTCGCACATCCTCGCGCACGAGCTCGGCGTCAACCTTCGCCAGACCTCGGGTCCGGTGCTCGAGCGTCCCGGCGACCTCGCCGCGCTCCTGACCAACCTCGAGCCCCGCGACGTGCTCTTCATCGACGAGATCCACCGGCTGTCGCCGGTGGTGGAGGAGATCCTCTACCCGGCGCTCGAGGATTTCCAGCTCGACATCATGATCGGCGAGGGCCCGGCGGCGCGCAGCGTCAAGCTCGAGCTGCCGCCGTTCACGCTGGTCGGCGCCACGACGCGCGCCGGCATGCTGACCAATCCGCTGCGCGACCGCTTCGGCATCGTCGCCCGCCTCGAGTTCTACAACGCCGACGAGCTGACGCGCATCGTCACGCGCTCGGCGGCGCTGCTCGGCATCGCCATCGACCCCGCAGGCGCGCACGAGATCGCGCGCCGCTCGCGCGGCACGCCGCGCATCGCCAATCGCCTGCTGCGCCGCGTGCGCGATTTCGCCGAGGTGAAGGCCGACGGCGCCATCACCAACGCGGTTGCGGATGCCGCGCTGTCGATGCTCGACGTCGACGGCGTGGGGCTCGACGTCATGGACCGCAAGCTCCTGCAGACGGTGCTGTCGAAGTTCGACGGCGGGCCGGTCGGCGTCGACAACCTCGCCGCGGCGATCGGCGAGGAGCGCGACACGATCGAGGACGTTCTCGAGCCGTTCCTCATCCAGCAGGGGTACCTGCAGCGAACCTCGCGCGGGCGCATCGCCACCGCCCTGTCATATCGCCATTTCGGCCTCGCGCCGCCGCAACCGTCGGCCGAGCTCTTCGCGCCGGAATGACGCGCGCGCCCTTCACGCATCCGGTGCGCGTGTACTACGAGGACGCCGATGCCGCCGGCGTCGTGTACTCCGCCAACTACCTCAAGTTCATGGAGCGCGCGCGCACCGAGTGGCTGGCCGCGCGCGGCCCGGCGCTCGCGGAACTCGAAAGCGACCATGCGATCGTATTCGTCGTGACGCGCGCGGAAGTGGAGTTCCGCACGCCCGCGCGCCTCGGCGACCTGCTGGCGGTGGGCGTCGACGTCGTGCCGCAAGGGCGCGCGCGCTGCATCGCGCGCCAGGACATCCGTCGCGGCGAGGAAATCGTCGTCGCCGCGACGATTACGCTCGCCTGCGTCGACAGGACCACCTTCAAGCCGCGCCGGATGCCGGCAAACCTGCTGGAGCCGCACACGTGAACGTTCACCCCGATCTGTCGTTCCTGTCGTTGATCGTCACGGCGTCGGTCGTCGTGCAGGGGATCCTGGCGCTGCTCGTGCTCGCCTCGCTGTGGAGCTGGTGGCATATCTTCCTCAAGATGTTCCAGCTCAAGCGGTCCGCGCGCGAGGCCGACCTGTTCGAGGAGAACTTCTGGAAGGGTGGCGACCTCAACGAGATCTACCAGCGTGCGAGCCAGGCGAGGATCGGCAGCGGGCTGGAACACATCTTCACCGCCGGCTTCCGTGAATTCTCGAAGCACCGCCGCCAGGGCAGCTCGTCGCCGATCACGCTCGACTCGGCGCGCCGCGCCATGCGCGCCGCGTACCAGCGCGAGGTCGATACGCTCGATGCGCATCTCGCGGGGCTCGCCACAGTGGGCTCGGTGTCGCCCTACGTCGGGCTGTTCGGCACGGTGTGGGGCATCATGAATGCGTTCCGCGGCCTCGCCAACGTCAGCCAGGCGACGCTGGCGCAGGTCGCGCCCGGCATCGCCGAGGCGCTGATCGCCACCGCCATCGGCCTGTTCGCCGCCATCCCGGCCGTGGTCGCATACAACCGCTTCACGCACGACGTCGACCGCCTCGCCACCCGCTACGAGACGTTCATCGAGGAATTCTCCAACATCCTGCAACGCCAGGGCTGAACCGCGATGCGCCGCGCCCGCAAGTCGATCAACCAGATCAACGTCGTCCCGTACATCGACGTGATGCTGGTGCTGCTGGTGATCTTCATGATCACGGCGCCTCTCGTGAACCCGGGACAGATCGAGCTGCCGAGCGTCGGCAGCAAGCTGACCGCGCCGCCGCTGCCGATCCAGGTGTCGATCGACAACGAGGGCCGCTACACGTTCCGCGACGCCGCGAGCAAGACGCCCGCGCCGGTGCCCGTCAGCGAGGCCGAGCTCATCGCCGAACTCAAGGCGCGGCAGGCGGGTGGCGACCGCCCCGTTGTCATCGCCGCGCCGGGGTCCGCGCGTTACCAGGAGGTGATCCGCCTGATCGACATCCTGCAGCGCAACGGCATCCGCAAGGTGGGCCTGCTCGCCGAATCGAAACCGGGGTGACATGGCCGCGACGATGAATGCCGACCCGCGCAGCGCCATCCGCTCGCGCCTGCGCACGCCCGGGCGCGGCCTCGCGCTCGCGCTCGCCATCGCCGTCCATCTCGCGTTCCTCGCCGTGCTGATCTTCTCGATCCGCTGGCACAGCGTCGCGCCCGAGCCGGTGACCGCCGAGCTCTACGCGCCGACGCCGGTGCCGCAGAAATCGGCGCCGCCGCCGAAGGTCGAACCGACTCCGGCCCCCCCGCCACCGGCACCGGTGCCCAAGGTCGAGCCCGCCCCGGCCCCGCCGGTGGCGCAGCCCGACACGCACGACGCCGACATCGCGCTGAAGGCCGCGGCCGAGCGGCGCAGGCGCGTCGAGGCCGAGCAGCGCGCGCAGGCCGACGAGCAGAAGCGCATCGCCGAGCTGACGCGGCAGCGCGAGCTTCGCGCGCAGCAGGACGCGCAGAAGCGCGCCGACGAGAAGAAGGCCGCCGACGCGCGCGATCGCCAGCAGCGGATGATGGCGCAGATGCGCGAGCAGGCCGAGCAGGAGAGCCAGACGCGGGCGACGGCGGAAGCGAACGCGCAGAAGGCGCAGGAGGCGCGCAAGAGCGCCGAGAACGACTGGGTGCGTCGCATCCAGGCCAAGGTGCGCGGCAACGTGATTTTGCCGCCCGACCTCACCGGCAATCCGGAGGCGATCTTCGACGTCGTGCAGCTGCCGAGCGGCGAGATCATCGACACGCGCCTCGTCAAGTCCAGCGGCGTCAAGAGCTACGACGACGCGGTGCAGCGCGCGATCCTCAAGTCGTCGCCGCTGCCGAAGCCCGATCGGCCGGAGATGTTCCAGCGCAGCCTGTCGCTGCACTTCCGTCCCAGCGACTGACGCCGCGAAACGCGCGGCCACGTGCAGGCGCTGCCGCGCGACCGATGGTGAGCGTCATCGTCGACACGCCGCCGCCTGCGCTGCGCCGCTGACGCGCCACCGCCGACGCGTCGCTGTCTCGCGGGCGGCCTAGAGCAGCGACGGGTAAGCGATGGTGCCGTCCCGGGCGGGCACCGCGCCTGGCGTCAGCGTGGCCGGCTCGACCTTGCCCCGCCCCAGAATGTGCACGACGGCGTCTCCGGCGACGATGAGGTAATCGGCGACGATGCGCCGATGGCAGCGCCACCACACCGCCTCCGAGCACATCACCGTGCAGCGCCGGGCCCGGCCGAGGGTGCGCAGGCGCGCGAGGCCTTCGCCGAACGCCGGCGACAGCGCGTAATCGGCGTAGTTGTGGAAGCTCGCGTTCTCCCAGTATCCGTTGCGATCCGGCGCGATCTCGCGCGAGCGCGGGCGCAGTCCGCCGAGCGCGGCCTCGTGCACGTAGCCGACGCCGAACGCATCGAGCGTCGCCGGCAGCGCGTCGCGGTCGTACTGCGGGTTGGTGCGCGAGCGCGGCACCGTGCGCACGTCGACCACGAGCTCGATGGCGGATTCGCGCAGGCAGTCGACAAACTCGGCGATGGGCCGCGTCGAGTGTCCGATGGTGAAGAACGGCAGCGGCGACGCCGCGGCCGCAGCGACGGCCACTATTCCCGCGGCTTCTTCTCGATGATCTGGATCGCCGCCCACGACCACTCGGCGCGCTGCTCGACGAGGTGGCGCAGCGCCACCGTGTAGATCGACCGGCCGGTGCCGAGGATGATGTGGCGGCCTTCCGAGTACTCCTGCGTCGGCACGATCAGCGTCTTCACCGCGAGCGGCTTGTCGGGCCGCGACGGCGGCGGCAGGTAGAGCCCGTCGAAGCGCGCGCCCATCGTCGACACGTCGATGCCGTTGACCATGAAGCTCATGTCGTCCTTCGGCTCGCGGCGCGAATGCAGCGCGACCGCGACGACGCGGTCGGCGATGATCGACACGCCGGCCTCGACGTCCTCGGTCGAGACCTTGTTCAGGCGGCGCACGACGCCCAGCACCCACTCGGACACGTCGGACTGGCGCACGGCGACCAGCGCCCCGAGCGTCAGCGTCTGGCCGATGCCGCCCGACGCGGCGATGCGCAGGCCGGCGACGCTGCGGTCCTTGACCTGCCACTGCGGATTCGAGAACGACGACAGGCTCGCGGCCAGCGAGTCGTGCTCGTCCGGCACGCGCTTGCGCGGACGCGGCGAATCGGCCACCGCGTACACCTCGATCTGTTCGTGGCCGTGCGCCGATTCCGGCGTCTCCGGGTAGTCCTTGGCGGCGAGGTCGCGCGCGATGCGCGACAAGCCCACGCGGACGCGCGCCGGCACGGCGCAGGCGATTCGCGGATCGCGACGGAAGTCGGTGTTGACGTTGGGCGCGATCGCCGGGCGGATCTTCTCCAGGATCGCGATGCGCAGCGGGTTGATCGACGTCGCCGGTCCCTGGTCGGTTTCCTCGGCCTGACGCAGCGCCGCTATCGCGCGGTCGAGTGGCTCGGCCATCGGCGTGGTGTCGAGGTAGCGCAGCATCGATCCCGAATCGTTGCCGGTGCGCCGCGTGAGGCCCGACTTGCCCGCGACGTCGACGAAGTAGCCTTCCGGCGAGGTCGGCACCGACTCGAGCACGAGGCGTCGGCTCCAGGCGCGAAGCTGCGCCGAGCCCCAGTCGAGCTCCACCGGCGACAGGTTGCCGGTGTTGAGCTGGTGGATCAGCAACGCGAACAGGTATTCCTGCTCAACCGTCCATTGCGCGGTGTTGGCGTTGGCCACGCCGAGTGCCACCGGGATGCGCTCGATGCCGAGCTCGCTTGCGCGCAGGTACGTGCGGTGCAGCTCCATCCATTTCGCGGGGATCCAGCGCTCGTAGCGCGCGACGCGCAACTTGGCGTCGGTGCCGTAATAGTGGACGAGGCGCGCGAACAACAGCGGCAGCATCGGCTTCCAGCGCGCATTGGCCTGCTGCCTGATCGCCTCGTCGAGCACCACCTGGTAGGCGAAGATGAAGCCCTGGGTGAGGTCGAACAGCGCCTGCCAGATGCGCACCGAGAGCTTCGGCCCGGCATCGACGTTCTCGACGTACTGCTTGGTGAGCTGGCGGCGGTCCGTGCCGAGCGCGGAATCGAGGAACTGGATCGCGCTCGCGCGCCCGATATCGACCGGCGAGCGCGACTGGCGCATCGACTCGAACGCGCGCATCACGTGCTGCTGGCGGCCGATCACGTCGAGCGCGGGAAGCTGGCGCAGCCACGCGGACGCGGTTTTCGTCGACACTAGCGGGTCGGCGACTTCCTTGGTCGAGGATGTGAGGAAACCGAACATTCAGAACCTGTTGCAAGCGTGCTGCGGGCAGCGAGAGGGATGCGCATGCATGCGTGCGCGGCTGCCCGGCGGCGCGGAAACTGGCACGATGTTTATAGCCCAATTCCCTTGGCGGCGCAAAACCCCGTCGCGTCCTTTACAATTGATGTGAATCCCCTTGTTTGTAGTGTCCAGCAACGTTGGTTGCCCTTTTCCCGAATCTTTCCCTGACCACAATGTCGCATCCCTTGAATATTCTCGCAGCCATGCTGTTCGTCGCGATCGCAGCCCTTGCAGCGCCCGTCATCGCACAAAATCCGACATTGCCCGCAGGGAGTAACAGCAAATTGGATGCCATGCCCGAGGAATTGCAGAAAATCGATATAAAAGAAGGTACTGGCGCCGAGGCGCAAAGCGGCAAGGTGGTGGTCGTGCACTACACCGGGTGGTTGTACGACGCGGCTGCGCTTGAACACAAGGGCAAGAAATTCGACAGTTCGCTCGATCGCAAGGTGCCTTTCGGCTTTTTCCTCGGTGAAGGCAAGGTGATCAAGGGCTGGGACGAGGGTGTCGTGGGCATGAAGGTGGGGGGTACCCGGCGTCTCGTCATACCGGCCGCGCTCGGTTACGGCGAGCGCGGCGCGGGTGGCGTGATACCGCCGAACGCGACGTTGATTTTCGACGTCCAGCTCCTCGAAGTGAAATAGGACGCGCGGCCGATGCTCCCCCGTGACGGCCACGTGCCGACCAAGCGCCGGCTCGATTACCGGCCGCCGGCGTTCCTCATGCCGGAACTCGCGCTCGAGTTCGACCTCGACCCCGATGCCACGCGCGTCACCGCCACATTCGCCTTCTGCCGCAATCCCGCAGCGAGCGCCACCGAGGTGCGCTCGCCGCTGGTGCTCGACGGCGAGCATCAGACCGATGTCGAAGTCCTGCTCGACGGCGTGGCGCTGGCGGCGCCGCGGATCGTGTTCACGCGCTCGTCGCTGACGATCCACGAGCCGCCGCGCGAGGGCACGCTGACGATCCGCTCGACGCACGCGCCCGCCGCCAACCTCGATCTGGAAGGCCTGTACGTGTCGTCGGGCGTGTTCTGCACGCAATGCGAGCCCGAAGGCTTTCGCCGCATCACGTATTTCGCCGACCGCCCCGACGTGCTCGCCACCTACACGGTGACGATCCGCGGCGACCGCGCACGCCTGCCCGTGCTGCTGTCCAACGGCAACCTCGTGGCGACCGGCGCGCTCGCGGACGGCCGCCATTTCGCGCGCTGGCACGATCCGTTTCCCAAGGCGACCTACCTGTTCGCGCTGGTGGCGGGCGATCTCGCCGAGCTCGCCGACACGTTCACCACGGCGAGCGGACGCGAAGTGCGGCTGTCGATCCACTCGACGCCCCGCAACCTCGAATGCTGCGCGCATGCGATGGCGTCGATCAAGCGCGCGATGCGCTGGGACGAGCAGAATTTCGGCCGCGAATACGACCTCGACCGCTTCATGATCTTCTGCGCCGACGACTTCAACATGGGGGCGATGGAGAACAAGGGCCTCAACATCTTCAACAGCCGGCTGCTGCTGGCCGCGCCCGCCACCGCCACCGACGACGACTACGGCGCCATCGAGGGCGTGATCGGCCACGAGTATTTCCATAACTGGACCGGCAATCGCGTCACGTGCCGTGACTGGTTCCAGCTGTCGCTGAAGGAAGGCCTGACCGTCTATCGCGATCAGGAATTCTCGGCCGAGCAGGGCTCCGCCGCCGTCGAGCGCATCGCCGCGGTCGACTTCATGCGCCGCACCCAGTTCGCCGAGGATGCGGGTCCCGGCGCACATCCGGTGCGGCCGGACGAATACCAGGAAGTCAACAACTTCTACACGCCGACCGTCTACGAGAAGGGCGCCGAGGTGATCCGGATGCAGCGCGCGCTGCTCGGCGCCGAAGGCTTCCGCCGCGGCATGGACCTCTACTTCGCGCGCAACGACGGCCACGCCGTCACCTGCGACGACTTCGTGCAGGCGATGAGCGACGCCAGCGGCGTCGACCTCGCGCAATTCCGCCGCTGGTATTCCCAGGCGGGCACGCCGGTGATCACCGTCGACGGCGACTACGACGAAGCGCGGCGCCGCTACACGCTGGACGTCGCGCAGCGAGTGCCGCCGACGCCGGGCCAGCCGGACAAGCAGCCGCTGCACATCCCCTTCGCGGTCGGCCTCGTCGACGCCGCAGGTCGCGACATGGCGCTGCGTCTGCAAGGCGACGCCACCCCCGCCGTGACCACGCGTGTGCTGGAGCTGCGCGAGACGTCCCAGCGCTTCACGTTCGTCGACGTGCCGTCACGCCCGGTGCCGTCGCTGGCGCGCGGGTTCTCGGCGCCGGTGCGCGTCGAGTACCCGTACAGCGATGCCGACATCACGCTGCTCGCCGCGCACGACAGCGATCCCGTCAATCGCTGGGATGCGGCGCAGCGCAGCTTCAGCGGCGCCATCCTCGCGCTGGCCGCCGATCTCGGCGCGCACCGGCCGCTGGCGCTGCCGGCGGCGACGTCGACGCTGTTCGCGCACCTGCTCGACGGCGCAGCACGCGATCCGTCGCTGGTGGCGCTGGCGCTGACGCTCCCCGACGCCGCCTATGTCGGCAATCTGCAGGAAGTGATCGACGTCGACGGCGTGGTTGCCGCCCGCGCCTTCCTGGCACGCGCCCTCGCCGCCGCGCATCGCGACCAGCTCGCCGCGCTGTACGACCGTCTCGCGCCGCAGGCGCCGTACGCGCCGACCCAGGCGCAGATCGGTCCGCGCCGGCTGCGCAGCGTCGTGTTGCGCTACCTGTGCGCGACGGACGACGCGGTGCCGCGCAGGCTCGCGCTGGCGCAGTTCGACGATGCCGACAACATGACCGACGTGATCGGCGCGCTCGCGGCGCTGGCCGACAGCGAAACGATCGACCGTGACCACCTGTTCACGCGCTTCGAGGCCAGGTGGCACGACGATCCCCTCGTGCTAGACAAATGGTTCGCGCTGCAGGCCATGAGCCGGCGCCCGGACACGCTCGCGCGCGTCAAGTCGCTGCTCGCGCACCCGCGCTTCAACGCCCACAACCCGAACCGCGTACGCGCACTGGTGGGCTCGTTCGCGCTGCGCAATTTCGCGCGATTCCACGCCGCGGGCGGCGACGGCTACGCGTTCATCGCCGACCAGATCCTGGCCGTCGACGCCACCAACCCGATGGTGGCCTCGCGGATCGCGGCGGCATTCGAGCTGTGGAAGCGGCATGCGCAGCCGCGGCGCGGCATGATGCAGGCGGCGCTCCAGCGTCTCGCCGCCGCGCCGTCGCTGTCGAGCGACGTCAACGAGATCGTCACGCGCAGCCTCGCGGGCTGACGCGCCAGACCTGCGCGGCCGGCGGGGAAGTCGCGTCCCACAGTGCAAGCGCCCTGCAGGCCGAGGCGGGAGGCCGCAGGCCGGGCCCGCACGTTGGACATCACGTGCACGCAACATTCCGATGGACGAGCCCGCGCGTCACGTGATGCCCGAACGTGCGGAGTTATTGCGTCGCGCGGCCGGCACCTGCAATCGCCAAACACGCGACGCGCACCGGCCGCACGACGCAATGACTACCAATAGGTCTCGAGCGTCACCTGCCCCGGCTCCTTGCGCCGGTGCCGCTTCATGCCCCGCCGCAGCAGCACCGCCTGCACGTCGTCGACCATCGCCGGATTGCCGCACAGCATCGCGTGCGAATTCTCGGCGGTGAGGGCGACGCCGACGCGCGCCTCCAGCGAGCCATCGTCGATCAGCGCCGGAATGCGCCCCCGCAGGGCATCGGGATGCGCTTCGCGGCTGACGACGGGCGCGTAGGCGAACGCGCCCGCATGCGTCCGCGCGAGATCGGCCATGACGTCGCGGTAGGCGAGATCGGAGGCCACCCGCACCGCGTGCACGAGCGTGATCCGCCCGAATTTCGCCCACGGCTCGTCGCTGCGCAGGATCGACAGGAACGGGCCGATGCCGGTACCGGTGGCAAGGCACCACAGCGCCTCCGCCGCCGGCGTCTCGGCGACGGTGAAAAAGCCGTTGGCGCGCGGTCCGAGCCACAGCGCGTCACCGGGCTCGAGGGCGGCGAGCCGCGGCGAGAACGGGCCTTCCGGCACGACATTGAAGTAGAACTCGTGATGCGCGGTGCCCGGCGGGTTCACGAATGAATATGGGCGGCCGAGCATGGCTTCCTTCGAGCCCGGCGGCGCCGGCAACGCGAGGCGCGCGAACTGACCGGCGACGAAGGTCAGGTCGGGCGCGTCGACCTCGAGCGCAATGAGGCCCGGCGTGAATCGGTGCTTGGCGGCGACACGACCTTCGATCCATGCCGACATTGCGGTCTTTCGTGCAACATTCGAAAATAGGATTATGCCTGCGGCTTCCCCGCGCACTGCCCCCGTGGTATCGATTCGCGCTCCAGGTCCCGGCGACGAGCGCGCGTTCATCGCCCAGGCCCGCGCCAGCCGCGCGTTGCACGAGCACTGGGTACGCGCGCCGTCGACGGCGGCGGCGTTTCGCGCCTACCTGCGCCAGGCCGATGGTCGCGTCGCCACTTTTCGCGGCTACGTGGCCGTGCGCGACGCCGATGGCGTGCTGGCCGGCGTGTTCAACCTCTCGGAGATCGTGCACGGCATCTTCAAGAGCGCGTACCTCGGCTACTACGCGTTCGCGGGCTCGGTGTCCGGCGGCCACATGAGCGCCGCGCTGGCGCTGGTGCTCGACACTGCGTTCCGCGACCTCAAGCTGCATCGCGTCGAGGCCAACGTGCAGCCCGGCAACGTGCGCTCGCTCGAATTCCTGTCGCGCAACGGCTTCACGCGCGAAGGCTATTCGCGCCGCTACCTCAAGATCGGCGGCCGCTGGCGCGATCATGTGCGCTTCGCGGTCCTCGCCGAGGACTGGCGCGCGCGCCGCCGGCGATGACGAACGCCACGTGGCGCCGTGGCGCGATCGTCGCCGCGCTGGCGATCGGTGCCTGCAGCGATGCGCCGATCGCGCCCGGCCAGCAGGTGAGCGTCGCGCACGCGCGAATCGCGCCGTGGGAAGTCCGCGAGGCCTGCGCCGACGTCGGTGTCGGCGACCGCATCGACTTCCGCTTCGACGCCACCGAGGCGGTGGACCTCGATCTCTACTACCGGCAGGGCGAGGCGGTGATCATCCCGCTGTCGCGCAAAGGCACGGTGGCCGATGCCGGCGTGCTCGAAGTGCGCATACCCGGACGCTACTGCCTCGCGTTCAAGGCCGGGCCGGCGGGCGCGTTCGTCAGCTATCACGTCGCCGTGCGTGGCGAGGACTGATGAGCGCGGCCGGCACGCTCCTGTTCGACCTCGATGGCACGCTGACCGACAGCCGCCCGGGGATCTTCGCATGCATTCGCCACGCGCTCGCGCGACTGGACGTCGCGCCGCCCGGCGACGCCGAGCTCGCAGGATGCCTCGGACCGCCGTTGCGCGTCGCTTTCGCCGGCCTGCTCGGCAGCGCCGAGCCGGCGCGCATCGAGCACGCGCTCGTCCACTATCGCGAGCGCTTCGACGCCGTCGGCTGGCGCGAGAACGCCGTGTACGACGGCATCGACGGCGCGCTGGCGGCGCTGGCCGCGAGCGGCTACCGGATGCTCGTGTGCACGTCGAAGCCCGACGTCTATGCGCGGCGCATCGTCGAGCACTTCGGACTCGACCGCCATCTCGCCGGCGTGTACGGACCCGGTCTCGATGGCCGCTTCGACGACAAGCGCGCACTGCTCGCTCATCTGCTGGCCAGCGAAGGCTGCGCGGCCGGTGCCGCGCACATGATCGGCGACCGGCGGCAGGACCTCGATGCGGCGCGCGCCAACGGCACGCGCGCGGTGGGCGTGCTGTGGGGTTACGGCTCGCGCGACGAGCTCGCGGGCTGCGACCGCCTCGTCGCCTCGCCCGCGGCGTTGCCCGGCGCGCTGTCGGCCAGCTCCGCGTAGTTGTACGTGCGTCCCGACTCGACGGCGCCGTCGACGAGATTCGCGATGGCCGTCGCGGCCACGCGCGCCGGCGGCACGAGCTGGCCGTCCGCGTGCCACTGGCCGAACATCGCGACGTCGGGCAGCGCGCTCGCCGGTCGCGTGCGCATGTACGCCTGCATCGGCGTGTCGATGATGCCCGGCCGGTAGGTGACCGCCGCGAAGCTCGCCTCGGGATGGTCGACGGCGAGCGCGCGCGTCAGCATCTCCATGCCGCACTTGGCGATGCTGTAAAGCGCGGCGCCGGTCATCGCGCGCCCGGCGAGGCCCGACGAGACGTTGATGACGCGCCGCTCGACCGTCGCGTCGGCGAAGGCCGCGCAGAACGCATTCGCCAGCGCGGTCGGCGCGACCAGGTTCACCGCGAGCGACGCCGCGAGGTCGGCCGCGTCCATCGTCCCCAGCGACCCGACGGGACCGGCCACCGCGGCGTTGTTGACGAGTAGCGCGCGCGACGGCGCGGCGCCCGCAGCGGCGCGCATCGCCGCCAGCGCTGCCGCGCTGGCCGCGTCGACATCGCCAAGATCGGCGCGCAGCCATTCGAAGCCCGTGCCCGTCAGCGCCGGCGCCGCGCTGCGGCCGATGCCGATCACGTGCCAGCCGGCGGCGACGAGCTGCATCGCGATGGCCTCGCCCAGGCCGCGCGACACGCCGGTGACGAACGCCACCCGCCGATTGGACATGGGCCCCGTGCTGGCGCGTTGCATCAGTGGTGTCCTCCGGACGACGCGACGACGATGACGACGACGATGATGGCGAGCACGAGCAGCGCGATCTTCCACGGGCTCTTCGGATATTCGCCGGCGATGGCGCCCGACACGCCGTTGATCACGCACTGGAATGCCCTGGCGCCGAACGTGTACGAAAGCAGCCACACCGGCGCGAGGATGTGCTTGAACGTCTGCGCCGAATATTGCGCAGTCACGTCGAGGTTGCGATAGGTATCGCCGCCCACCGCCGCACCGGCCAGCGCGCGCGTCTCCGCATCCATCGTCGCGCGCGCACGGGTCGCGGCGTCGGCCAGGTCGACCTGGTATCGCTCCACCACCCAGCCGCTGACGTAGCCTGCGTCGTACGGCTTGATCGCGCTCATCGGGAAGGGCTCGACCCCGCGCATCAGCTGCGGATGTACACCGACCGAGCCGCAGACGAGCTCGCTGTCGAAATCGTGCGCGAGGCGCCCCGCCGCCGGCTCCCAGCGCACCTGCCGCACCTGGCGCGTCCGCGGCTGGCCGTTCTCGTAATACGTCTCGGTGGTCCAGTAGTAATGCCCGCGCTCGGCCGTCCACGTCGCGTCGACATGCGCGTTGAACGTCCAGTACGGCAGGTAGACCCCTTTCACCGTATCGGTGAGGGCACGGCGCTTGAGCGCGCCCGGCGCGAGCCACAACCTGCCGTACCACGCGCGGATGCGATCGCGCGCGCCGTCCTCGGGCACGCTGAAGGGGAGCACGCCTTCGGGCCGGATCATCGCCCGCGTTTCGGCATAAGGCACGAGTTGCGCCGAGCCGCAGAATTCGCACCGCTGCGCCTGGCGCGCGGGATTCAGCACCGAGATCGCGTTGCAGCTCTGGCAGCGCACCTGGCGCGCGCCGTCCGCCGCGGCGCCGCCCTGCGCCGACGCCTGCAGCATGTCGCGCAGCGCCGCGGCGAGGTCGTGCTCGGCCACGGTGCCGGTCGCAGGCAATGCGGCCATCGATTCGGTGCCGCAGAACGGGCACACGAGCTTCTGCCTGCGCGGATCCCAGGTGGCCTCGCCGCCGCAGGCGGGGCAGATGAACTTCTCGCGCGCGTTGACCTCGGGCGCGGGCACCGGGGATTCGTTCACCGCGAATGGTCCGTGGGATGCGCCGGGAATGCGCGCGTCAGCTGATGACGTAGCCGATGACCTGCCACCCCTTCGGCGTATTCTCGAGCGTCACCTGCTCCTGGGCAAAGTCGCGTCTGGCGAACGACGAGCGGAACAGCAGCACCGCGTAATCGCCCTTGCCGACGCCCTGGATCCTGTTGTGGAACTGCGTCGCGGCGATCGTGCGTTGCGCGTTGGCGCCATAGGGCTCTCGCGTCTTCACGAGTGCCTTGATCCAGTCCGCCTTCGCCATTCCGCGCTTGAACTTGTTGCCGGCGGCGTCGTAGGCGCCTTCGACGTCGGACTTGTCGACGAGCGCGAGCCACGCCCGCGCCGCGTCCTGCGCCTCCGAGGACCGCGCGTCCTGCGCCCGCGCGGGCAGCGACGCGGCGATCGAAAGCGCGACCAGGGCCCGCAGGAATCCGCGGCGCATCACGATGCGAGGAACGCGTTGACGGCGTCGCGGGTGACGCGCCACTGCGTGCCGATCTTCTTGCCCTTGAGGTCACCGGACTCGAGGCTCGACATCACGTCGGCCTCGGCGACGCCCAGCATCTGTGCCACCTGCGCGGGGTTGAGCAGCTCCGGCGCGCCTGTGGCGGCGGGCGGTGCCGGCGCGGCGATGCCGGGCGTGGCCTGCGCCATCAGCCCTCCCGACTGGTTCATCATCTGCTGCGCCATCGACATGCCGACCGCCATTTCGGCGGCCATGCCGCCCGGCCCGCCGTTGCCTTTCTCGAGTCCCTGCGCCATCTGGAATTTCACGTAGTCGTTGAGGTTGCCGACGGCCGCCATGCTCGAGCGCTTGTCGATCGCCTGTTCGACCTCCGGCGGCACCGAGACGTTCTCGACGATGAACGACGTCATCGCCAGGCCGTACTTGTCGCCGATCGCCGGGTTGATCACGGGCAGCAACGCCTCGCCGAGCTCGGTGTAGCGCGCGGCGACGTCGAGCGCCGGGATCTTCGCCTGCGCCAGCGCATCGGAAAACACGCTGACGATGCGCGAGCGCATCGCGTCGTTGAATTCGTCGAGCCGGAAATGGTCGTCGGTCCCCGCCACTTCCTTGAGGAATTTCTTCGGATCGACGACGCGGAAATCGTAGGTGCCGTAGGCGCGCAGGCGCACGATGCCGAAGTCGGCGTCGCGCATCATCACCGGGTTGGCGGTGCCCCATTTGTTGCCGGTGAACAGCCGCGTGACGACGTAGTAGACATCGGCCTTGAACGGGCTCTCGAACGCGTACTTCCAGCTCTTGAGGTTGGTGAGGACCGGGATGTTGTCGGTAGTCAGCGTGTGCTTGCCCGGGCCGAACGTGTCGCCGAACTCGCCGAGGTACACGAACTGCGCGACCTGCGACTCGCGCACGATGAGCTGCGCGCCGTTCTTGATCTCCTTGTCATCGTCGGGGAAGCGGAACGACAGCGTGTCGCGCGAGTCATCGGTCCACTCGATGACATCGATGAACTGTTTCTTGAGGAAGTCGATGATCGCCATCGGGGCTCCATGCGCGAGGCCGCGCCGCGAGGGCGCGAGGGGGGGCATTGCGGGAATCGCCGCGGGGCGCGCGAGACATGCCGCGCTGCGTGGTGCAGATTCTACTTCGCCGGGGCCTTCGCCTCGACCTCGGCCTTGGCGAGCATCTGCTCGAGCTGGGCGAGCGGCAGCGCGCCGGGCACCACCGTGCCGTCGGCGAACACGATGGTCGGCGTCGCCGAGATGCGCAGCTTCTCGCCCAGCGCCTGGTTCGCGGCGACGGGATTGGCGCAATCGCCCTTGTTGTCGGGCAGCTTCTGCTTCTGGAACCAGTCGTCCCACGCCTTGCCGCGGTCGGCCGAGCACCAGATCTGGCGCGACTTCTGCGCCGCCGAAGGATGCAGCGAGTCGATGGGGAACGGGAACGTGTAGATCGTCACGTTCGTCATGCCCGACAGCTCCTTCTCGATGCGCGCGCAGAACGGACAGTCGGCGTCGGAGAACATGGCGATGCGGCGCGAGCCGTCGCCGCGCACGCGCTTGAACGACTGCTCGAAGGGCAGGCTGTCGAAGGCGACGCGGTTGAGCCTGCGGTAGCGGTCGTCGGTGACGTTCTGCTTGGAGGCCAGGTCGTAGATCGAACCCATGAACAGGTAGTTGACGTTGGGGTCGACGTAGACGATGCGGTCGTCGGCCAGCACTTCGTAGAGGCCGGCGATGTCGGTCTTCGTGATCTGGCGGACTTCCATGCCGGGGACGCGCTGCTCGATCAGCTTGCGGATCGCCGCGATCTCGGGCGACACCGGTGCCTTGGCGGCTGCCGGCGCCGGCTTGGCCGGCGTCTGGGCGAGCGCCGGCAGCGCCGCGCCCAGCATCAGCGCGCACGTCGCGGCCATCGTCAAATACCTGATATTCATCAAAAACTCCGTGAAGCGGGGACTTTGGACAGTTTACCGGAGCGCAGGTTGCGCCAGCGCCCGCTTGACCATGCCAAACCGGTCGATCGTCGCCATGCCGGCGTTGCGCAGCCGGGCGAGCCAGCGCTGGTCCATGCCGAACAGCCGCGCCAGCGCGTCGGTCACCGTCTGCATCGCCAGCACCGGCTCGGCACGCCGCCGCGCATAGCGCTCGAGAAGGATCGGCGCGCCCGGATCCATCACGGGCCCGCGCTCGCGCAGCACGTCCGCCAGCACCGCTGCGTCGCCAAAGCCCAGGTTGACGCCCTGTCCGGCCAGCGGATGCACACCGTGCGCGGCGTCGCCGATGAGCGCCAGGCGGTGCGCGACCACGGCGGGTGGACGCAGGAACGACAGCGGAAAGCTCGCCGGCCCTTCGGTGAGCGCAAGGGCTCCCTGCGCGTCGTGGCTCGCCGTGGTGACGCGCAGCGCGAGTTCGTGCGCAGGTAACGCGGCAAGCTCGGCCGCGAGTGCGAGCGGGGCCGACCACACCATCGACAGACGGCGCCCCGGCAAGGGCAGCAACGCCAGCACGCCGCCGTCGGGCATGAACCACTGCCACGCTCGGCCATGATGCTCGTTGGCGCACGTGAAATTGGCGACCAGCGCCGTCTGCGGATAGGGCTTCGGCACGGCGACGATGCCGGCCGCCTCGCGCACCCACGAGCGCAGGCCGTCGGCGGCGACGACCAGCCTCGCATCGAGGGCATCGCCGGTGTCCAGCGTCAGCGTCGCGCGGTCGACGCCGAAGGCCAGCGAGGCGAACGTCGCCGGTGCAAGCAGCGTGACCCCCGCGGCGTGCGCCCGGCGCACCAGCGCCCGGCGCAGCGCCCGTTCCTCGACGATCCACGCCAGCGCCCGCTCGTCGAGGTCATACGCCGCGAAATCGAGGACGCCGCCGAGGTCGCCGGTCACCCGCATCGACTCGACCGGCGTCAGGCGTTCGCTCGGAAGTTCGGCCCATGCCCCCAGTCGCGCGAGGAACGCGGCGCTGCCCGGGCTGACCGCGTAGATGCGCGTGTCGAAGCCGTCGTCGTCCGCGAGGGGTGCGGTGATCGGCTCGCGGTCGACCAGCAGCGTGGCGAGGCCGACCTCGGCCGCCGCGGCGGCGAGCGCGAGGCCCGGCAGGCCGGCACCGGCGATCGCCACGTCGAATGCGCGCCGCTCCCCCATCGCCGTCATCCTGCGCGCGCCGGGTTCACGTCGCGGCCAGGGTCTCGATCACGAGTTCCCGGTTCGTGTAGATGCAGATGTCGGCGGCGATCTCGAGCGACTTGCGCACGACGTCGGCGGCGGGCATCGCACTCGTGTCGAGCAGCGCGCGCGCCGCCGCCTGCGCGTAAGCGCCGCCGGACCCGATCGCGACGACGCCGAATTCGGGCTCGAGCACGTCGCCGTTGCCGGTGATGATCAGCGACGCCGTGGCATCGGCCACCGCGAGCATCGCCTCGAGCCGGCGCAGCACGCGGTCGGTGCGCCAGTCCTTGGCGAGCTCGACCGCCGAGCGCGCGAGATGGCCCTGGTGCTTGTCGAGCTTGGCCTCGAAGCGCTCGAACAGCGTGAACGCGTCGGCGGTGGCGCCGGCGAAGCCCGCGAGCACGCGGTCGTGGTGTATCTTGCGCACCTTGCGCGCCGTCGCCTTGATGACGACGTTGCCGAGCGTCACCTGGCCGTCGCCGCCGAGCGCGACGTCGGTGCCGCGGCGCACCGACAGGATCGTCGTGCCGTGGAAGCCTTCCATGTCAGCGGACCGGCGCCGGCAGGCGCCGGTGTCGCGCGGCGGCGCGCGGGGTCATGCCGCCTTTTTGACGAAATGCCGCGGCGAGATGCCGATCAGCAGCAGCAGCGCGCGCACGATCGGCGTGACGCCCGCGAGCTGCACGGCACGTCGCTGCGACTCGATGCGGTTGATCGCATTCAAGAGCGCGCCGGCGCACACGAAGTCGACCCGCTCCACCGCCGAAAGGTCGATCGGCACCACCGCGCGGCCTTGCGCGAATTCGCCGAGCTGCGCGAGCTGCGGCGTGGTGGGCCCCGCCATCACGCCGCTCCACGCCAGCATCTCGCCGTCTGCCGCGGTCTGCGTCGGCTCGGCGTCGTCCGCGGCAGGCTCGGCCTGCACCGCGGTCTGCGAGTGCGCCGGCGGCTCGTAGGATGGCGGCGACGTCTCGAACGCGATCGCATACTCGATCGCGCGGTCGTCGAACGCCTCCTCTTCGTGGAACCATTGCATCAGCTCGAGCGACAGCAGCCAGACGCCTTCGCCGGCGTCACGGCCGCGCTTGACCATCGTCTCGATCGCGGCGCGCAACTTGTCGCCGCGCAGCAGCGTCAGCGTGAACTGGTGGCGCCGCGCGAGCGTCAGC
The DNA here is from genome assembly GCA_036553845.1 of Casimicrobiaceae bacterium. Taxonomy (GTDB): domain Bacteria; phylum Pseudomonadota; class Gammaproteobacteria; order Burkholderiales; family Casimicrobiaceae; genus VBCG01. Next base: position 46,971 of record DATBOK010000095.1, on the reverse strand, counting down.
GCGTCGGCAAGGAGCTTGGCGCCGGCATCGTCGAACCCGCTCACCGACGCGAGGTCGATGCGCGCCTGCGGAACCTTGCGCTCGATGGCGCGCTTGAGGCCCTCGAGTTGCGACGCGCTCGCCGCCGTCAGCTTGCCGGTGATCGCGAGATAGCCGCCGGCCGCACCCTTGGCACCGGCCGCCGGGCGCGCCGCCTCGTCCCACGCCGGAGCCGAGCGCTCGAACTGCACGACGTATTGCAGCGCCAGTTGGTCGAAGGCCGCATGATCGCCGGCGCGCTGCAGGAGGTCGAACAGCGCGAGCCATGCGAGCGGCGACAGCTTCGTGTCGTGGTCGTTGACGACGCCCTGCTCGAGGAGCTTGCGCGCCATTTCGGCCTGGCCGCTCGCGTACAGCAGCGCGGCGTTCTCCAGCACCGCGCACAGGCCAGGGTTTGTCTGCATCACTTCGATCGCCGACGTCGACGGCGGCGCGCCCATCAGGCTCGCGCCGGTGACGGTGATGTCGCGCGCCGTCGGCTCCGAGCGCGGCCGCGGCACGCCCTTGCCCAGCGCCTGCGCGGCCAGTTCGCGCGCCGATTGCGGCCGCGCGGGATTCACGCCCGGCACGCGCTTCTTTGGCTCGGGCTCGGGACGCTTCGGCGGTTTCTGGAAAAGGGCCATCGTGCGCTTGTCGTCGCGGAGTGGGTCGGAACGTCCGCGCGCGGGCTGCACGCATGGGCGCGGGCGCCGGCCGCGGGCCGGCGCCCCTTTGTTCCCCCGACGAAATTATGCCGGCGCGTGCCTTCGCCGGCAAATTGCGCCAGCGCAACGAGATCGTGCGAGCCACCGCGCCGCCGGCCGCGATGCCCTTCGGCCGCAGCGCGTGTCGCCCCGCCGGCGCCGACGTCTGCGCCGGCCGGGATCAGGCCTTGGCGAGATTCTGTGCCGCGAATTCCCAGTTGAGGAGCTTGTCGATCACCGCGTTGACGTGGTCGGGCCGCCGATTCTGGTAATCGAGGTAGTACGCATGCTCCCAGACGTCGATCGTCAGCAACGCCGTCTGGCCCTTGGACATCGGGTTTTCCGCATTCGGCGTCTTCGCGAGCTTGAGCTTGCCGCCTTCGGCCACCAGCCATCCCCAGCCCGAGCCGAACTGCGTCACGCAGGTCTGCGCGAAGTCCGTCCTGAACTTGTCGTAGCCGCCGAGATCGCTGTCGATCATCTGCGCGATCCTGCCGGTGGGCTTGCCGCCGCCATTGGGCTTGAGGCAGTTCCAGTAGAACGTGTGGTTCCAAACCTGCGCGGCATTGTTGAAGATGCCGGCCTTGTCGGGCTTGCCGGCGGTGGCCTTGATGATCGCTTCTAGCGTCGCGCTCTCGAGCTCCGTCCCCTTCACCAAGTTGTTGAGGTTGTCGACGTAGGCCTTGTGGTGCTTGCCGTAGTGGAAACCCAGCGTGTTGGCGGAAATGACCGGCGCCAGCGCGCCCTCGGCAAATGGAAGTGGGGGTAATGTGAACATGGTTCGACGGCTCCTTGTTGTTGGGCTCGGCGCCGGCATTCGGGGCGCAACGGAGGCGGCGCGCAGCCTGCCTGCCGCGCTTGCTACTTGACCACGCCGCAGGCGATGCGCGCGCCGGAATTGCCGGCGGGCTGGCTAGTGTAGTCGTCCGGGTCCGCGTGCACGATCAGCGCCTTGCCAAGGATGCTGTGGGCGCCCTCTGACAGGGTGACGCCGTGCAGCACGAAGGTCATCTGCGCCACGCCGTTGGCGTTGGCCTTGAGCGACGGCATGTCGCCGGCGTGGTGTGGGCCGTCCTGCGGGCCATGCGGGTCGTTGTCGGGATTGAAATGGCCGCCGGCGCTCATGCCGTCGCCGGAGCTGCAGTCGCCCTTCTCGTGCAGGTGCATGCCATGCACGGAATCCGGCTTGAGGCTGTGCACGTCGGTCATCACCACGACCTCGTCGCCGTTCTGGATGAACGTCACCGACCCGGTGGCGCGATAGCCCTTGGTATGCACGAGCAAGGCGGTGGCGCGGATCTTGGGCCGTGCGGGCTTGGCGGCGGCCTTGTCCGGCGGCGTGGCGGGTTTGTCCGGCGGCGTGGCGGCGCCTGCGGGGGCGACGAGCGCCAGGCATGCCGCGAGGCATGCCGCGCGCCACGTCATGCGGGGTGTCCGGCGGGACGCGGCCGCTGGCAACGAATCAGTCGCCGTAGAGCTTCTGCACGCGCTCGCGGCGCTCCTGCGCCTCGAGCGAAAGCGTCGCGGTGGGGCGCGCGAGCAGCCTCGCGACGCCGATCGGCTCGCCCGTTTCCTCGCAGAAGCCGTACGAGCCGTCGTCGATCATGCGAATCGACTTCTCGACCTTCTTCAGGAGCTTGCGCTCGCGGTCGCGGGTGCGCAGCTCGAGCGTGTATTCCTCCTCCAGCGTCGCGCGGTCGGACGGATCGGTGGTGATCTCGTTCTCGCGCAAGTGCTCGCCGGTGTCGTCGGCGTTCTGCAGGAGTTGGTCACGCAGCTCGACCAGGCGCTGGCGGAAGAATGCGAGCTGCGCCTCGTTCATGTAATCCTTCTCCGGCGCCTTGAGGATTTCCTCTTCCGTCAGTTCGCGGACTTTTTTCAACGCCGTTGCCGTTTTGCCTGCCATTCTGACTCCGTGCCTTGGTCACCGGCCGTGCGAGGCGCCCCGAACGGGTCACCGCGGCCGTGGTTAACTGCGAATTATAGCCCGTTCCACGGTCGCCATGCCACCATCGTGCAGACCGCGGTCCGGCACGATGGACGACCGTATAATTCCGCAAAAACAACACCTTCCAATGACCGACTCGACCGCCGGCAGCCTCACCCTCAGCCAACCCGACGACTGGCACCTGCACCTGCGCGACGGCCGTGCGCTCGAGGCGGTGGTGGCCGCCACGGCGCGCGTCTTTGCGCGAGCAATCGTCATGCCCAACCTCAAGCCGCCCGTCACCACGGTCGCGGCGGCGGCGGCCTATCGCCAGCGGATCGTCGCCGCGCTGCCCGCCGATGCGGCGTTCGAGCCGCTGATGACGCTCTACCTGACCGACGCCACTCCCATCGACGAGATCGCGCGCGCGCGCGCGTCCGGGTTCGTGGCGGCCTGCAAGTACTACCCGGCCGGGGCGACGACGAATTCCGCCGACGGCGTGACCGCCATCGACAAGGTTTGGCCCGTGCTCGCGGCGATGGAGCGCCATGGCGTCGTGCTGTGTGTGCACGGCGAGGTCACCGACCCCGACGTCGACGTGTTCGACCGCGAGCGCGTGTTCGTCGAGCGCCATCTCGTGCGCATCGTCGCCGCGTTCCCGGCCCTCAAGGTGGTGGTCGAGCACGTCACGACGCGCGAGGCGGTGCAGTTCGTCGAGGCCGCCGGCGCGCAGGTCGCGGCGACGATCACGCCGCAGCACCTGCTCCATTCGCGCAACGCCATGCTCGCGGGATTCGTCAGGCCGCACCTTTTCTGCCTGCCGATCCTCAAGCGCGAGACGCATCGCCTGGCGCTGGTCGGCGCGGCGACTTCGGGAAGCCCGAAGTTCTTCCTCGGCACCGACAGCGCGCCTCATCCTCGCCATGCCAAGGAAAGCGCGTGCGGCTGCGCCGGCTGCTACAGCGCGCCGGCCGCGCTGCCGCTGTATGCGCAGGCTTTCGAGCGCGCAGGCGCGCTGTGGCGCCTCGAAGGGTTCGCCAGCGTGCACGGCGCGGCGTTCTACGGGCTGCCGCGCAACCGCGACACGCTGACGCTGGTGCGCGAGCCGTGGACGGTGCCAGCCGAGCTCGCGTTCGGCGATGCCACGATCGTGCCGCTCGCCGCCGGCGAAACGCTCGACTGGCGCGTCGCCGATCAGCGCACGAAGCGGTCGACGTAGCCGGCGCCGAGCCCCGCCGCGGCGAAGTGGCGCCGGCACATCTCGATCTTGGTGAACACGTCCTCGAAGCCGATGCCCTTGCCCCAAGGGTCGACGTAGTACATGACGCCGTTGACCTGGAAGTACGTGATCATCTCGGCGACGTCGTCGGGCACGACGAGGGTGTGGGTGTCGCCGGGCGGCTCGAAGACGTAGCTGCCCTCGGTGGCGATCCAGTCGTGCTCGAGGTAGCGCCAGCGGCCCTTCAGCACGAAGCCGTGCACCGGCTGCGAATGGCGGTGTCGCGCCAGCACGCCGGCGCGGCGCACGCGCAGCAGGTTCATCCAGTATCCGGCGGAGACGTTGAGGCACAGCGGGCGGAACCACACACCCTCCGCCTGCGGCACCCAGAGCCGCTCGTCGTCGGGAATCGCCTGCGGCACGACGAGATCGGCGAGCGCTTCGCCGGGGCGTGCGAGCTGGTAGGGCATGGAGCGCGGATCGTCGGCCATCGGGTTCCCCGGCGCCAGGGCGGCGCACGCGCGCAGCATAGCGAACCCCGGCGCCCGTCCGCGCGGCGGAACCTCGGCGCGCCGGTGCTATCCTAGCCGTCCGAAGCCGGCCAGACTGCCGCTGCGTCGCCTCGTGCGACGCAGAGGAAAGTCCGGGCTCCACAGAGCAGGATGCCGGGTAACGCCCGGCCGCCATACGCCACCGCTCGCGCGGTCGGCCAAAGCGAGGAACAGGGCCACAGAGACGAGTCGCCTGCGGTCACACGCAGGCGGGTGAAACGCGGCAACCTCCATCCGGAGCAACGCCAAATAGGCGGACGACAACGCTGCTCGCCGAGTCCGCGGGTAGGCGGCACGAGCGCCGCGGCAACGCGGCGCCTTAGATGAATGGCAGTCATAGCGCGGCCTCGCGGCCGCGCCGTAACAGAACCCGGCTTATCGGCCGGCTTCGGATGAATTCGCAGCGGCGGCGCGTGCGGCCACCTGCGCGCGCACCTCGGTCTTGACGATCTTGCCCGCATTGTTCTTGGGCAGCGCATCGACCACGACGTAGGCGCGCGGCCGCTTGAAACGCGCGATGTGCGCGAGGCACAGCGCATCGCACTCGCGCAGCACGGCGTCGGCGGCGGCGCCTTCGCGCAGCACGACGCAGGCGACCACCTCCTCGCCCCATTCCGCGTGCGGGCGACCCACCACCGCGACCTCGGCGACGGCGGGATGGCGCTGCAAGATCTCCTCGACTTCGCGCGGATAGATGTTGCTGCCGCCGCTGATGACCAGGTCCTTGCTGCGATCCTTGAGCGTGAGAAAGCCGTCGGCGTCGAGCACGCCGATGTCGCCGGTGTGCAGCCATCCGCCGCCGAGCGCCGCCGCCGAGGCGGCCGGATTGTTCCAGTAGCCGCGCATCACCGTCGGCCCGCGCAGCAGGACTTCGCCCGCGGTGCCCGCGGCGCACGGCTGATCGGCGGCGCCGACGCGAAGCTCGATTCCGCTCTGCGCGCGCCCGACCGAGGCGAGCCGCGCCGCATCACCGCGCGCCACCGCGTCGGCGATCGCCGCGCGGTTCATCGCCGTGATCGTCATCGGCGACTCGCCTTGGCCGTAGATCTGCGCGAGCCGCGGCCCCAGCGCCGCGAACGCGGCCTCGAGGTCGGCGACGTACATCGGACCGCCGCCGAACACCAGGCACCTGAAGCGCGCGAGGTCGGCGCGGGCGAGCGCCGCGTCCTGCACCAGCCGCTTCACCATCGTGGGCGCGGCAAAGAACAGCGCGCGATCGAAGTTCGCCATCAGCATCGCGGTCTCGGCAGCGTCGAAACCGCCGGACTCGGGCACGACGTTGATCGCGCCGCGCGCGACGTGCGGCACCACGTAGAGGCCCGAGCCGTGGGACATCGGGGCCGGATGCAGAAGCGCGTCCCCTGGCGTGATCGGCTCGACATCGCGCACGAAGCATGCCGCCATCGCCAGCAGGTTCGCATGCGAGATCACCACCCCCTTGGGACGTCCGGTGGTGCCGCTCGTGTAGAAAAGCCATGCGGGCGCGTCGTCGCCGGTCTCCGCCGGCGCGGCCGAAGCGTGCAGGTCGACAAAGCGCCGGTATTCATGCCCGCCGAGCTCGACGACGCGCGCCCCCGGCGGCGGTGCGGCGAGCGCCGCGCTCCATTCGCGGTCGACGAATACCAGTCGCACGCCGGCATCGGCGAGCACGAAGTCCAGCTCGCGCGGATGCAGCTTGGCGTTGACCGGCACGGCGACGAGCCCCGCCCACCAGCAGGCGTAGAGCGCCTCCACGTATTCGATGGCATTGCGCGACACGATGGCGACGCGATCGCCGGCATCGAGCCCCGCCGCGCGCATCGCCGCCGCCAGCGCGGCGGCTCGCCGCGCGAGCGTGCGATAGCCGTGGACGATCGTCGTGCCGCGCGCGATCGCGGGCGCGTCGCCAAAGCGCTCCGCCGAGCGCGCGAGTTGCGCGGCGAGATTGATCGCGGCGGCCGTCATCGCGGGTGCCGCCTCAACGCCGTCGACGGCGCACGTCGCGCAGGATCTCGCGTGCGGCGTTGCGGCCGGGAATGCCGGTGACGCCGCCGCCGGGATGGGCGCCGGAGCCGCACAGGTAGAGGTTGCGGATGGGCATCCGGTAGTCGGCGTGCCCCAGCACCGGGCGTGCCGCGAAGAGCTGGTCGAGGCCGAGGGCGCCGTGGAAGATGTCGCCGCGCACGAGGCCGAAGGTCCGCTCGAGGTCGAGCGGCGTCAGCGCACGCCGCCCGACGACGCTCGCGCGGAAATTCGGCGCCAGCGCATCCACCGTGTCGATCATCAGGTCGGCGATGGCATCGCGCGCCGCGTCGAAGCTCTGGCCGCTCACCGCAGGCAGGTCCGGATTGACGTGCTGGCAGAACAGGCTGGCGACGTGCATGCCCGGTGGCGCCAGCGTGTCGTCGACCACCGACGGAATGAGCACCTCGACGATTGGCGCGCGCGACACTCCGGTGGTGCGCGCGTCGAAATAGGCGCGCTCCATGTAAGCCAGCGACGGGGCGATGACGATGCCGGCGGCGTGGTGCGGCGCGGCCGCGGTGCCCGGTGCACAGCGGAAGTCCGGAAGTGCGGACAGCGCGACGTTCATGCGGAACGTGCCCGAGCCGCAGCGGTAGCCCTCGATGCGGCGTCGAAAGTCGGCGTCGACGGCGTCGGCCGCCACGAGCTCGCCGAACAGCAGGCGCGGATTGACGTTGGCGACGACGCGTTGCGCACCTAGCACCTCGCCGCTTGCCAGCTCGACGCCCGTTGCCCGGCCCTTGTCGACGACGACGCGCGCGACCGGCGACGCGAGCCGGATCTCCACGCCGCGCGCCGCGCACTCGCGCGCCATCGCCTGCGTGATCGACCCCATGCCGCCGCGCGCGTGGCCCCATTGCCCGCGCTTGCCGTTCACCTCGCCGAACACGTGGTGCAGCAGCACGTACGCCGATCCCGGCGAGTAGGGACTCTGGAAATTGCCGACCACCGCGTCGAAGCCGAACGCGGCCTTGATCGGGTCGGATTCGAACCAGCGGTCGAGGATCTCGCCCGCGCTCTTGGTGAACAGATCGAGCACGTCGCGCTGGCCGGCGCGGTCGAGCGCACGAAAGCGCCTCGCCACCTTCCAGCCGTCGAGCAGCGCCGGCATGCCGCCGCCGACGTTGGGCGGGGTCGCGTGCAGCAGGTCGCGCAGCACGTCGGCGACGGTGTCCAGCATCGCGTAGTAATCCGGCAGCCGCGAGGCGTCGCGCGCCGAGAAGCGCGCGACCTCCGCCTGCGTGGCGGCGAGGCCGCCACCGACGCGGATCGACTGCGCGTCGGACAGCGGCAGGAAATTGGCGAACGGCCGCTCGATGATCGAAAGACCGTGCGCGACGAGGTTGAGGTCCCGGATCACGCCGGGGTCGAGCAGGCTCACCGTGTAGCTGGCGGTGGAATTGCGGAAGCCCGGGTGGAATTCCTCGGTGACCGCGGCGCCGCCGACGACGTCGCGGCGCTCGACCACGCAGACCGACTGGCCGCCGGCAGCGAGATAGGCGGCGCAGACGAGGCCGTTGTGGCCGCCGCCGATGACGACGACGTCGTGGCGCGCGCGAGGGCCCGGCACGGTCGCGGCGCGCGCTACTCGTCCATGCCGGCGGCCACGGTCGAGAAACCGCAGTCGACGAAAGTGACCTCGCCGGTGATCGCGCTCGCGAGTTCGGACAGGTAGAACGCGGCGGCGTTGCCCACCTCGTCGATCGTGACGTTGCGACGCAGCGGCGCGTTCTTCTCGACGAAGTGCAGGATCTTCGAGAAGCCGCCGATGCCGGCGGCGGCGAGCGTCTTGATCGGGCCCGCGGACAATGCGTTGACGCGGATGCCCTCGGGTCCGAGGCACGCCGCCAGATAGCGGACGTTGGCTTCGAGGCTCGCCTTGGCGAGCCCCATGACGTTGTAGTTGGCGAGCGCCCGCGTCGAGCCGAGGTAGGTCAGCGTCACGAGCGCGCCCTTGCGCCCCTGCATCAGCGGCCGCGCGCCCTTCGCCAGCGCCGCGAAGCTGTAGCTCGAGATGTCGTGGGCGGTGGCGAACGCCGCGCGCGAGAGGCCTTCGAGGAAATCGCCGGCGAGCGCCTCGCGCGGCGCGAAGGCGATCGAGTGCAGCAGGCCGTCGAGACCGCCCCATTCCGACTTGACCGACGCGAACAGCGTCTCGATGTCGTCGTCGCGCGCGACGTCGCAGCGCCACACCGGACAGTCGCCGAAATCGGCCGCGAGCCTCACCACGCGGTCCTTGAGATCGTCGTTGACGTACGTGAAGGCGAGCATCGCGCCCTCGCGCTGGCAGGCGCGCGCGACGCCGTACGCGATCGACCGGTTCGACAGCACGCCGGTGATCAGGATCCTGCGATTGGCCAGAAAACCCATGCGCCGTGCCTCACGACGTGAATGAACGGAGGGGCCCGATGACGCCGCACATGTAGCCGTTGTTCGGCACGCCGGGGACGAAATCGTCGATGTTGGCGCCGAAGTGCAGCACGACCGAGTGTCCGAGCAGGCTGTCCGGGCCGGCCGTGTGCACGCCGGGGATCTGCACGGTCCACGTGCCGTCGCCGTCGGAGGAGACGCGGAACTCGGGTGTCAGGTCCTTGGCCGCGCGGGCGGATCCCGCCGGCGCCCACGCCGGCCCCGCGGAAAAGAAATTGGGCGATGAGCAGTTGCCGTTGGCGTGGATGACGACGCGGTACGTGCCTTCGCGCAGGTTGGTGACGAACACCGTCATGAAGACGCCGTCGCCGCGGTCGACGAAGCGCACGTCGGCACGTCCGGAGGAGCGGTCGTTGGGAACGAGCACCGCCTGCACGCCGCCACCCTTGCCCACCGCCGAGTTGCTCACCGCATTCCATGCGCTGCAGCCGGCGGTGGCGAGCGAGAGCGCGATGGCGAGCGATGGAACGAGGCGTCGTGTCGTCACGTCGGGATCGGAAGGCGGGGATCGGCAATGATACGGCAGAAGCGCAAACAGGCCTTACGCGCGCGAAGTACAATCGACGCGTCGTCAGCGAGGATGCGCCGTGCGGCGGCACGCGCACCGCACGTCGACCGCGCCTCGCACAGGCCGTGCCGGACGCCGGGCCGCGCCGCACGGTCATCCACCGCCATGGCTTGCGAAACCCCGATTCCCATCGCCGATTCCCGATCCCTGCCATGACCATGACACCGGAGGAGATCGTCTCCGAACTCGACAAGCACATCGTCGGCCAGGACCGCGCCAAGCGCGCGGTCGCGATCGCGCTGCGCAACCGCTGGCGACGCCAGCAGGTGCCCGAACCGCTGCGCCAGGAGATCACGCCGAAGAACATCCTCATGATCGGCCCGACGGGCGTCGGCAAGACCGAGATCGCGCGCCGTCTCGCGCGCCTCGCCGACGCGCCGTTCGTCAAGGTCGAGGCGACCAAGTTCACCGAAGTCGGATACGTCGGGCGCGACGTCGACACCATCGTGCGCGACCTGGCCGAGGTCGCGGTCAAGCAGGCGCGCGAGGCCGAGATGCGCAAGGTGCGCGACCGCGCCGCGGACGTCGCCGAGGAGCGCATCCTCGACGCGCTGCTGCCGCCGACGCGCGAGGTCAACTTCCACGACATGAAGCCGGTCGACAACGCGACCCGCCAGAAATTCCGCAAGATGCTGCGCGAGGGCCAGCTCGACGACAAGGAGATCGACGTCGAGGTCGCGATGCTGCCAGCGCAGATGGAGATCATGGCGCCGCCCGGCATGGAGGACCTGACGTCGCAGCTGCAGGGCATGTTCCAGCAGCTCGGCGGCGGCCGCCGCCGCGTGCAGAAGATGAAGATACCCGACGCGCAGAAGGCGCTCACCGACGAGGAGGCCGCAAAGCTCCTCAACGACGACGACATCAAGGCGCGAGCGCTCGCCAACGCCGAGCAGAACGGCATCGTGTTCCTCGACGAGATCGACAAGATCGCCACGCGCTCCGAAGTGTCGGGCGCCGACGTGTCGCGCCAGGGCGTGCAGCGCGACCTGCTGCCGCTGGTGGAGGGCACGTCGGTGACCACCAAGTACGGCACGATCCGCACCGACCACGTGCTGTTCATCGCCTCCGGCGCCTTCCACCTCTCGAAGCCGTCCGACCTGATCCCCGAGCTGCAGGGCCGCTTCCCGATCCGCGTCGAGCTCGACTCGCTGGCGGTCGCCGATTTCGAGAAGATCCTCACCGCCACCGACGCCTGCCTCACGCGCCAGTACGCGGCGCTCCTGCGCACCGAGAACGTCGACGTCGTGTTCGCCGACGACGGCATCCGCCGCATCGCCGAGATCGCGTTCGCAGTCAACGAGAAGCAGGAGAACATCGGCGCGCGCAGGCTCTACACGGTGATGGAACGGCTCCTCGACGAGGTCTCGTTCCACGCCACGCGCTACGACCGGCAGACGGTGGACATCGACGCCGCCTACGTCGATGCGCGCCTCGCGGGCATCGCCGGCGACGACAATCTCGCGCGCTACATCCTGTGATCGCGCGCCTCGCCGGCATCATCCTGCCGGTGTTCCTGATCGTGGCGCTCGGCTACGCATGGGGCCGCCGCGCCCGGCCCGACATGCAGGCGGTGAATCGCCTCAGCATGAACCTGCTCGGGCCGGCGCTCATCTTCTCGGCGCTGGCGAGCAAGGACTTCGACGTGCACGCCAACGGCATGCTGATGATCGCGGCGGTCGGCGTCGTGCTCGGGTCGGGTCTGATCGCATGGCCGGTGGCGCGCGCCCTCGGCATCGACTACCGCACGTTCCTGCCGCCGATGATGTTCAACAACTGCGGCAACGTCGGGCTGCCGCTGGCGGTGCTCGCGTTCGGCGCCGCCGGCTTCTCGTCGATGGTGGCGCTCTTCACCATCTCCAACCTGCTGCATTTCACCGTGGGCGTGTGGATGATCGATCACCACGCGCGCATCGGCAAGCTCCTGCGCACGCCGATGGTGCTGGCGACCTTCGCCGGATTCGCGTGCGCGCTGCTGAAACCGCCGCTGCCGGATTGGCTGACGGTGGCGATCCGGATGGTCGGCGACGCGCTGGTGCCGGTGATGCTGATCTCGCTCGGCGTGCGCCTGACGAGCCTCGCCCGCGGCGACTGGCATCTCGGCGCCATCGGCGGCGCGACCTGCGCACTGAGCGGCCTCGTCATGGCGGCCATCCTGATCCTGCTGCTGGGTCTCGACCGCCAGCAGGCGGGGCTGCTTTTCCTCTTCGGCTGCCTGCCGCCGGCGGTGCTCAACTTCATGGTGGCCGAGCAGTTCGGCCAGGAGCCGGCAAAAGTGGCGTCGATCGTGCTGATCGGCAACCTGATGTCGCTCGTGTTCGTGCCGGTGGGCGTGGCGCTCGCGCTGCGCTGAGGCCGCGCCGACGCTCCGGGCTCAGATCGCCGCGCGCTTGAACGTGGCGAGCAGCGCGCCGGCGGCGACGAACAGCGCGCCGAACGTGCGGTTGAGGAGGCGCTGCCGGTGCGCGCCGCGCAGCAGCGACAGCACGCGCGCGGCGAATGCCGTGTACCCGCTCATCACCACCGCGTCGGTCGCGAAGAGCGTGAGCCCGCAGATCGCGTATTGCAGAAGCTGCGGCCGCGCCGGATCGATGAACTGCGGCAGCACCGCGAGCATGAAGAGGATGCCCTTGGGATTCGTGGCGTTGACGATGAATCCGCGCAGCACGAGCTCGCGCGGCGTGCCCTCGCGCAGGTCGTCGTGCGCGCAAAGCGGCGTTGCCGGCGCGCGCCATTGCAGCACGCCGAGCCACACGAGATAGAGGGCGCCGACCCACTTCACCGCGGTGAACGCGGCCTCGGACGTGGCAAGCAGCGCGCCAAGCCCTGCGGCGACCAGCAGCAGCACGAACTGGATGCCGGCCTGCAGGCCGACGATGTTCCAGACGGCGCGCCGGTAGCCGTAGCGCATGCCGGCCGCCATGCACGACACGGCACCGGCGCCCGGCGAAAGGCTGATGAGCCACGCGGCGACGAAGAACGCGATCCAGGTGTGCATCGCCATGACGGCCGCGATTTTACGCCGGCGGCGCGCAGTGGTCCGGGCGCACGCCTCGCGCCGATGCGCCGGAACGCAATATTCCCGCGCTGCGGCTCACCGTCGCCACGCCGCGCTCGGCGATCGCGGGTGCTGTCGCCGAACTGACCGGCCGCAGTTGCGGCGGCGACGGGCGACGTGCTACTAATCCCGGGCTGCGCCGCGCGTTGCGCGGATTCCACGTCGCCGCTGTTCCCCGTCCCGACCCGCCATGACGCCACCCCGCCGACCGTGCTCGCGAAACGCTCTTCGCGGCGTGCTCGCGGCATTCGCGGCGGGCGCCGCGCTCACCGGCTGCGGCGAGCGCGCCGACACGGGCTACCAGGGTTACGTCGAGGGCGAATACGCGTACGTCGGCGCGGCGATCGCCGGCCGGCTGCAATCGCTCGGCGTCAAGCGCGGCGACGAGGTCGCCGCCGGCGCGCCGCTGTTCACGCTCGAGTCCGACAACGAGGCCGCGATGCGCGCGCAGGCCGAGGCGCAGCAGAAGGCGGCGGAGGCGACGCTTGCCGACCTCAAGGCCGGCAAGCGCGCGCCCGAAGTCGACGTCGCGCGCGCGGAGCTTGCCGCGGCACGCGCCGACGCCCAGAAGTCGGCGATGCGCCTCGCCCGCGACGAGGCGCAGTACGCGGTCGGCGGCATCGCGCGCGCGGCGCTCGACGACAGCCGTACCCAGCACGACGCCGACGTCGCGCGCGTGCGCCAGCTGGAAAGCCAAGTGGCGGTCGCCGTGCTGCCGAGCCGTGACGAGCAGATCCGCGCGCAGGCGTCAGAGGTCGCCGCGGCGCGCGCAGCCGTCGACCAGGCGGCATGGCGCGAGCGCCAGGCGCGCGTCGCCGCCGCGGCGCCCAGCCGTGTCGAGGACACGCTCTATCGGCCAGGCGAGTACGTCAATGCCGGCATGCCGATCGTCAAGCTGCTGCCGCGCGACAACCTCAAGCTGCGGTTCTTCGTGCCGCAGCCGCGGCTCGGCGCGCTCGCCGTCGGCCAGCGCATCAGCGCGCATTGCGACGGCTGCGCGGCCGACATCCCGGCAACCGTCAGCTTCATCGCCAGCGAAGCGGAGTTCACGCCACCCGTCATCTACAGCAACGACACGCGATCGAAGCTCGTGTTCATGGTCGAGGCGCGCCCCGCGGCCGATGCCGCCGCGCGCCTGCATCCCGGCCAGCCGGTCGTCGTCCGCCTCCCATGACACCCGCGGTGGGCGCCGCTGCCGGCACCGCCACGCGAGGCGTCGAGGGCACGCCGGCGATCGACGTCCACGACCTGCACAAGCGCTTCGGCGACAAGGAGGTGGTCAAGGGCGTGTCACTGACTGTCGCGCGCGGCGAGATCTTCGGTTTCCTCGGCCCCAACGGCAGCGGCAAGACGACGTCGATCCGGCTGATGTGCGGGCTCCTGACGCCCGACGCCGGCAGCGGCACGTGCCTCGGCTACGACATCCGCACCAATGCCGAGGCGATCAAGCGCCACGTCGGCTACATGACGCAGCGCTTCTCGTTCTGGGAAGACCTGACGATCCGCGAGAACCTCGACTTCGTCGCGCGCGTGTTCGAGATGCGCGACCGCCGCAACGTCGTGCGCGCCGCGCTCGACGGCCTCGGCCTCGCCGCGCGCGCCGACCAGCTCACCGGCGAGCTGTCGGGTGGCTGGAAGCAGCGCCTCGCGCTCGCCGCGTGCATGCTGCACGAGCCGCAGCTGCTGTTGCTCGACGAGCCGACCGCGGGCGTCGATCCCAATGCGCGCCGCGAGTTCTGGGAGGAGCTGCATCGCCTCGCGGCGCAAGGCATCTCGGTGCTCGTCAGCACGCACTACATGGACGAGGCGGAGCGTTGCCACAAGCTCGCGTACATCCTCGACGGCAGGCTGCTCGCGCAAGGCACGGCCGCGCAGATCATCGCATCCCAGCATCTCGAGACCTACGAGCTCAAAGGCGGCGATCTTGGCGCGCTGGCCACGCGGCTGGAGTCGTTGCCGGGCGTCGAGGAGGTGGCGGCGTTCGGCGACGCGCTGCACGCCACGGGCGCCGCCGACCGCGGGCTGGCGAAGACGCTCGCAGACGCCGTGGACGGCAGCGCCACGCGGGTCGCGCGCATCGACACCAGCATCGAGGACGTATTCATCCACATGATGCGCGCCGCCGGCGAGGGCCGGCAGAGCGATCGCGCGACATCATGAGCGCCGACGACGCCGGCGCGTCGCGCTTTTCGTTCGCGCGCTGGTGGGCGATCGTGCTCAAGGAATTCCTGCAGCTTCGCCGCGACCGCATCACGTTCGCCATGATCGTCGGCATCCCGATCGTGCAGCTGACGCTGTTCGGCTACGCGATCAATACCGACCCGCGCGAGATGCCGACGGCGCTGATCGTCGCCGACTCGAGCGAGTTCACGCGCTCGGTCGCGGCGGCGATGCAGACCTCGGGTTATTTCCGCATCGTCACCGGCATCGACGACGAGGATGCAGCGCGTCATGCGCTGGCGCAGGGCCGCGTGCAGTTCGTGGTCAGCATCCCAGTGGACTTCGCGCGGCGCCTGGCGCGCGGCGAGCGGCCGTCGCTGCTGGTCGAGGCCGACGCCACCGATCCGCTGGCGACGTCCATGGCGCTGGCGGCGGCGGCAGGCATCGTCGACAGCGTCTCGCGCAAGGACGTCACGGGCCCCCTGGCGCGGCTGGCGGCGACGCCGCCGCCCTTCGCGATCGACGTGCACCGCCTGTACAACCCCGAGGCGAACACGCAATACAACATCGTGCCCGGGTTGATGGGCGTTATCCTGACGATGACGATGGTGATGATGACCGGCCTCGCGATCACCCGCGAGCGCGAGCGCGGCACGATGGAAAACCTGCTGGCGACGCCGGCGCGGCCGCTCGAGGTGATGAGCGGCAAGATCGTGCCGTACATCGCGATCGGCCTGGTGCAGGCGACGATCATCCTGCTGGCCGCGCACTGGATCTTCGCGGTGCCGCTGTTCGGCAGCATCGTCGCGCTGTACGTCACCGCGCTGCTGTTCGTCGCCGCCAACCTGACGGTGGGCATCACGCTGTCGTCGCTCGCGCAGAACCAGCTGCAGGCGGTGCAGCTCACGTTCTTCTATTTCCTGCCGAACATCCTGCTGTCGGGGTTCATGTTCCCGTTCCAGGGCATGCCGCGCTGGGCGCAGTGGCTCGGCAGCGTGCTGCCGCTGACGCACTTCAACCGCCTGGTGCGCGGCATCCTGCTCAAGGGCAACGACTTCGTCGACCTGTGGCTTGACATCTGGCCGCTGGTCGCGTTCACCGTCATCGTGATGACGATCGCACTGGTGTTCTACCGGCGCACGCTCGACTGATGCACGCTGCACTGCGCCAAGCCGTCGCCATCGCCGTCGCCTGCGCGGGCCTCGCCGCATGCACGGTCGGCCCCGATTTCCATGCGCCCGCGTCGACGTCGAGCGCGACATACGTGGCCGGCGCCGCGCCGGCGACGATCACCGCGGCAGGCGCGACGCAGCGCTTCGCCGCCGCCGCCGACATCCGCGCCGACTGGTGGGCGCTGTTCCAGGCACCCAGGCTCGACGCGCTGCTGCGCGCCGCGCTGGCGGCGAGCCCGACGCTCGCCGAGGCACGCGCGCGGCTGGTCGCCGCGCAGGAGACGCGCGAGGCCGCCGAGAGCGCGGCGTTGTGGCCCAGCGCCACCTTGCGCGCCGGCATCGAACGCCAGCGCATCGATCCGGCGGCGCTGGGCTTCCCGCAGGCGCCCAACCCGGGCCCGTTCACGCTTTATGACATCGGCGTCGGCGTCGGCTACACATTCGACGTGTTCGGTGGCACTCGCCGCGCAATCGAAGGACTCGGCGCCGACGTCGATTACGCTCGCTACGAGCTCGAGGCGGCGCAGCGCACGCTCGCCGCCAACATCGTCACTGCCGCGCTGCACGAGGCCTCGCTCGTGGCGCAGCTCGCGGCGCTCGCGCGCATCGCCGACGCGCAGCGGGCAACGTTCGCGATCGCGCAGAAGCGCTTCGACCTGGGGGCCATCGCCGAAGTCGACCTCGCGAGCCAGGGGGTGCTGGTCGCAGAGACCGATGCGCGCCGGCCGCCGCTGGAAGCCGAGCTCGCGCGTACCGCGCACCGCCTCGCCGTCTACGCCGGGCGCGAGCCGTCGCAGGCCGCGGATCCGCCGTTCACGCTGGAGGAGTTTCGCCTGCCGCCGGATATCCCGCTGGTGCTGCCGTCGACGCTCGCCGCGCGCCGCCCGGACATCCGCGCCGCCGCGGCGCTGCTGCATCGCGCCAGCGCCGACGTCGGCGTCGCCACCGCCGCGCTCTACCCGCAATTCAGCTTTTCCGGCAATGCCTCGTCGACGCGCAACTCGCTCGCCGACATCGCCAACGGCATCAACATCTGGAGCATCGGCTTGAGCCTCGCGCAGCCGCTGCTGCGCGGCCCCGAGCTCTCGGCGCGCAAGCGCGCGGCGATCGCGACATACGACGCCACCAGGGCCGCGTATCGCGAGAGCGTGCTGCATGGTCTGCAGGAAGTCGCCGACGCGATCCGCGCGCTGGAGGCGGATGCGCGCGCACAGGACGCGCGCGCCGCGGCCGCAGCCGCCGCGGAGCGCGCGTGGTCGATCACGCGCCAGCGTTACGATCTGGGCGGCGTGAGCGAGCTCGCGCTGCTGGACGCCGAGCGCACGCGGCTCGAAGCGACGCTGTCCGAGCGCGATGCCGCGGCGGCGCGTTTCGCCGATACGGCGGCGCTGGTCAATGCGCTGGGCGGCGGCTACTGGGAAGCGGCGCCGTAGCCGGCGGCCACCGCACCGCCCGCGCGTTCGCGCGCGGCCGGTTGCGCCGGCAACGTCGCCAGCGCGTCGATCACCGCCTGCTGCGTCAGGATCTCGGGCAGCAGCAGCGGCGACTGGCCGGGGCGGTAGAGCACGTACGCCGGCACGCCGTTGCGGCCGAGCGCCGCCAGCGCTTCGGTGATCACCGGATTGCGCCGCGTCCAGTCGGCGCGCACCAGCGCGACGTTGGCGCGCGCGAACGCGTCGCGCACGGCCGCTCGGGCGAGCGTCGTGCGCTTGTTCACCTGACAGGTGACGCACCATGCGGCGGTGAAGTCGACGAACACCGGCCGGCCCGCGGCGGCGAGATCGCGCACCATCGCCGGCGCGAACGGCCGCCAATCATCCGCAGCGCCCGCCGTCGTGACGGTGGCGTCGCGCGTGGTGACGGCGGCCAGCGGCGCCACCAGCACCAGCGCCACCACGGCGGCGGCGACCGCTGCGACGCCAAATGCGCGCGCGCCGCCACCGCGACGCACGTTCAGCGCCCACAGCGCGAACGCCATCGCAATGAGCACGACGCAAAGCCGCAGCACGGCGTCGTTGTCGATCTGCGCCCCCAGCACCCAGGCGAGCCATGCCACGGTGGCGAACATCGGGAACGCCAGCAGCTGCTTCAACCGCAGCATCCACGCGCCCGGGCGCGGCAGGCGCTGGCGCCATCCCGGAAACCAGGCGAGCAGCGCGTAGGGCAGCGCCATGCCGATGCCGAGCATCACGAAGATCGCCAGCGTGGATGCCGCCGATTGCGACAGCGCGAAGCCGAGCGCCGCGCCCATGAACGGCGCGGTGCAGGGCGACGCGACCACCACCGCCAGCACGCCGGAACCAAAGGCGTCGAGCGTGCGGTTGGTGCTGGTCCAGCCGCGCCACGCGGCAGGCGCGAGCTGCCCGAACTCGAACACGCCGGCGAGGTTGAGCCCGAGCGCGAAGAACAGGATCGCGAGCACGGTGACGACGACGGGCGACTGCAGCTGGAATCCCCAGCCGAGCTCCTGTCCCGCCGCGCGCAGCGCGAGCAGCAGCACGGCGAGCAGCACGAAGGTGACGACGACGCCGGCGGCGAACGCGATCGCCTCGCGGCGCATCGTCGCGCGATCGTCGTGGCGTGCCGCGAAGCCCAGCACCTTGAGCGACAGCACCGGGAACACGCAAGGCATGAGATTGAGGATCATGCCGCCGACGAACGCGAAGAGCGCCGCCAGCGCGAGTGTCATCGTATCGTTGGCGCTCGGCACCGCGAGGTCGGGTAGCATCGGCGCCGTGGCGGCATCGACGGGCTTCGGGCCCGCGGCGACCGCGCCCTGCAGCGGCACGTCGACCGTCGCGGCACGCGCACCGCCGAATCCCGCGCCGCTGGCGGCCAGCAGCCCGTTCACGCGCGTGAAGCCCTTGTCGAGCTGCCATGCCACCGGCAGCGTCAGCACGTACCCGTCGCCTTGCCGCGCCAGTACCTGGGCGCCCGAGGGCTCGATGCGGCCATCGTCGTTCGGGAAGAAGCGCAGCACGCCCGGATCGGCAGCTCCTGCGGGCGGACGCAATTCGAGCGCGACGCGCTGGCCTTCGCCACGCGCGCTCGCCGTCCAGCCAGCGGCGGCGAGCGGCGCGGGCACGCGTGCGCGTGCCGCGGCGATCGCCGCACCGTCGCGCGGATCGTCGACAGCCTGCGAGGCGACCGGGAGCGCGAGCGTGAGGTCGGCACCCTCGGGAATGCAGGCTTCACGGCATACGAGCCAGTCGGCGCGTGCCGCAAGCGCGACGCGGCTGCCGAGCGCCGCGCCGGGCGCCGCATGCAGCGTGACGGGATGCCACGCCACGCCTTCGTAGCCGTAGTTGGTAAGCGGGCCTGCGGGCAGGAGCTGCGGCGGCAGCCATTCGATCGGTCCCGCGCTGATGCCTGCAGGTAGCGTCCATGCAAGCGTGGTCGGCAGCCCGGAATCGCCGGCATTGCGCCAGTAGGTGTGCCAGCCCTTGTCCAGCGTCAGCTTCAGCGCGACGACGTTGTCGGCGCCGGGGACGAATGCCGTCTTCTGCGCAACGAGTTCCGCGGTGACGTGACCCGTGCGCACCGGCGCCGCCGTCGCGCCGGCGGCGGCGATGGCGAGACACAGCGCGAGGGCAGGGCGAGCGATCATCGATGATAGTCCGGTGCGTTCACGGCCGCGTAACGGCGGTCCATCTGCGGGTGAACATATAATTGTGCCATTTCATCCCTCGGCGAACCCGCCTCCGGGGCGCGCCGCATCCCCTTTGGTCGGAAATTCGCTCGAGGCGTTCCTCGTCAGCACCGGTGTGGTCGCGCTGGGCGAGATCGGCGACAAGACCCAGCTCTTGTCGATGCTGCTGGCGGCGCGCTTCCGCGCGCCCTGGCCGGTCATCCTCGGCATCCTCGCCGCCACGCTCGTCAACCACACGATCGCCGGCGCGGTGGGCACGTGGATCCGCGCGGTCGTCGCACCTGATGTCCTGCGCTGGCTCGTTGCGCTGTCGTTCTTCGCCGTTGCGGCATGGGCACTGAAGCCGGATTCGCTCGACGCCGGGGAGGCGCCGGCGACGTCGCCGCACGGCGTGTTCGCCGTGACGCTGGTCGCGTTCTTCCTCGCCGAGATGGGCGACAAGACGCAGGTCGCGACCGCGATCTTGGCGTCCCGCTTCGGCCAGCTGGTGCCCGTCGTGGCGGGCACCACGCTCGGCATGCTGATCGTCGACGTGCCGACCGTGCTGTTCGCCGGGTTCGCGACGAAGAAGATTCCATTCAGGGCGATCCGCATCGCGGCCGCGGTACTGTTCGCGATCCTCGGCGTGACGGCGCTGTTCGCTCCGGCGCCGGGCTGACAACGCCAGGTCTTCGCTTCGATCGACCGGCGGCGCGACGTTCTCAGCCGCGCGACGCCGGCGCGAGACCGAGACGGATGCGGGTGGCGATGGCGGCCACCGTCGCGCCGTGCTGCAGCTCGCCGACACGTACGCCGAACGCGGCCTCGATGCGCGTGACGAGTTCCGCCGCCATCACCGAATCGCCGCCGAGCAGGAAAAAATCGTCGTGCGGCCCGGCGCCGTCGAGCTTCAGCAGCTCGACGAACACATGCGCCACCGCCACCAGCGCAGCTTCGATTTCCGCCAGGTCGATCGTGTAGCCGCGCAGCTTGACGCGGCTGCCCGCGCGGCCGAGGGGCACGCCCGCTACGCGACCGGCGCAGCCTCGTGGATGAGTCCGATGCAGCGCTTGAGCGTGCTCGCGAACACCGGGTTGCGCGGATCGAGCGCGTCGCCGTGCGCATTGCCGACTTCGTAACGCTTGACGCGACCGGTGAATACCGCGCGCAGATCCATCGGATCGGTGAGTTGCATCCGGTGCCGGCTCGACAACACGTACACATCGCCGGCGTAGGGCGCCGGCGTGTAGCGCGCGACCGCGTCGTTGAACGCGGCCGCCGTGCGCACCGAGGCCTCGAGGTACTGCGGGTCGTCCATCGGCCCCGACAGCTTGCCTGCGGCGTGGCGCGCGCGCATCTTGCCCGCGACGTGCGCCGGGTCGGCATGCGCCTCGGTGCGCCCGCGCACGCGAATGGGCGGGTCGAGCATCAGCAGCGGCAGCACCGTCTCGCCGGCGTCGGCGAGCGCGCGCGCCATTGCCGCGGCGATGAAGCCGCCCACGCACAGGCCGCCGAGGAAATAGGGGCCATGCGGCCGCACCTTGCGCACTTCCGCCACGTAGTCGTCGACCATCGCCTCGATGGTGGCGTGCGGCTCGCTCGTGCCGTCGAGGCCGCGCGCCTGGGACACCCACACCGGCTGGTCGTCGCCCAGCAGCTTCATGAAATGCGGGCTGACGTACGCCTGGCCGTGGCGGCCATGCACCATGAACAGCGGCGTCGCGCGGCCGTGCTGCCACAACGGCACCAGCAGCGGCATCGCGCGAGTGCGCGCCGGCGACCGCGCGAGGCTCTGGCGGATGCCCGCGGCGACGGCAGCGACCGTGGCGTCGCGGTGCAGGTGATCGACGTGAACGCCGAACGTTTCGCGGATCCGCGCCTGCAGCTCGGCAGCCATCAGCGAGTCGCCGCCCAGCAGGAAGAAATCGTCGTCCGGGCCGACACCTTCTATCTTCAAGAGCTGTGCGAATACGTGCGCGACCGCGGCCTGCATCGCATCGCGGGGCGCGGCCGCCGCGCCGGCGCTCGCAGGCAGGCGCTCCGCCTCGGCGAGGCGCCGCCGGTCGAGCTTGCCACCCGCCGTGCGCGGCAGCGCGGCGACGAAGCGCACTTCGGCCGGCAGCATGTGCAGCGGCAGTTTGCCGGCGACGAAGCGCTTGACCGCCGCGGCGTCGCGCGGCGCGCCGGTACGCGGCTCGACGTAGGCGATGATGCGCGCCGCGGTGGCGTCCGCATCGTCGCTTTCGGCGGCCGCCACCACGCCCGTCGCGTGCGGCCATGCGGCAAGGGCCGCATCCACTTCGGCGAGGTCGATCGTGTAGCCGCGGATCTTGACGCGGCTGCCCATGCGCCCGAGGAAGTGCAGCCGGCCATCGTCGTCGAGGCGGCCCAAGTCGCCGGTGCGGTAGCAGCGCCCGCCCGCATCCTGCGGATCGTCGCCGAACGCGCGCGCGTCGAGATCGGGCCGGTTCCAATAGCCCGGGCTCAAATGTCGGCTGCAGGCGACCACTTCGCCGGCCTCGCCGATCGGTGCGAGGCTGCCGTCGTCGCGGCGGACCTCGAGGCGCACGCCGGGGATCGGGCGGCCCACGCTGACGACGCCACCCGCGTCGATCACCGTCGCGTGGTCGATGACGTTGGACGCGATCGTGCCGATCTCGCTCGCCGAGAGCTGGTGCACCAGCCGGCATTGCGGCGGCGTGTGGCGGCGGAAAAGCTCGACGTCGCCGGCGAACAGCGACTCGCCGCCGAGATGCACGATTCGCAGGTGGGGAAACACGCGCTGCGCAGGCAGCGGGCCCGCGAGTTCGCGAAACACTTTCGGGAACGTGTGCAGCATCGCGATGCGATCGCGATCGAGCCACAGGGCGAGGCCCTGGATACCGTCGCGCTTGAGATCGTATGCACACAGTGTCCCGCCGAGCGCGAGGCCGCGGTAGATGCCGGCGATGCCGGCGGCGAAGCTCAGCGAATACATCAGCGAAATGCGGTCGCCGGGTCCGATCCCCGTGGTGCGCTGGTACGTGTCGACGAAGAAGAGCTGGTTGCGATGGGTCTGGCGCACGCCTTTCGCCTGGCCGGTCGATCCGGAGGTGTAGAAAAGGTGCGCCGTCGAGTCACCGTCTACGTCGGGGAGTGCACGTTCGACGCCGGCGTCGTCGCGTGCCGCCACGTCGAGCACCACGCATCCGGCCGGCACGAGCGCGCGCGAACGATCGAGCAGCGACGCGTCGGTCAGGAGCGCCAGCGGCGCACTGTCCGCAAGCATGAAGCGCAGGCGCTCTTCCGGATCGGCCGGATCGAGGGGGACATATGCGTGTCCGCTGCGTGCGGTGGCAACGATCGAGCGCACCGCCGCCATCTTGTCGTGGAACAGCAGCGCCACGCGGCCGCCGGGAGCTGCGCCCAACGCGACGATCCGCCGCGCGAGCGCCGAGACCTCGGCGTCGAGCATCGCGTACGTGACGCGCAGGTCGCCGTCGACGAGCGCGAGGTTTTCCGGCGACTGCTGCGCAAACCGCGCGACGCGCGTCGCGATCGTGTCGCTGGCTTGCGCGGTGGCACCGGCGATCGTCAGCGGCGTGGCGTCCGCCGCGACAGGCCACGAGTCATCGCCGGCGGCGGTCGCCGTCGCGGCGTCGGTCATCTCGATCATGGTTGCACTCCTGGCGCCAGTCGCCTGCGGCGCACGATGCGGCCCTCGCGCACGGCCTGCATCGTCATTCGTTGTGGATGCGCGCAGCCACGATGACATCGCGGTAGCGCGCCACTTCGGCGCGCAGCAATGCGCCCAACGCCGCCGGTGAATTGGGTGCAGGCTCGACGCCCATCGTCGCGAGCGTATGCCGGTAGTCGGCCATCGCGGAGACTGCGGCGACGTCGCGCGCGATCGCCTCCACGATTGCGCCCGGCGTGCCCGCGGGCGCGAGCAGTCCATACCAGGAATCGGCCTCGACGCCGTCGATGCCCGACTCGGCAAGCGTCGGCACGTCGGGCATCAGCGGCGAGCGCTCGCGGCTGGCGACCGCCAGCGCGCGTACCTGACCCGCGTTCACGAATGACAGCGCCGATGGCAGCGTGACGATGGCCACGTCGATGTTGCCGTTGATGACGGCGGCGAGCTCCTGCACCTCGCCCTTGAACGGAATCTGCACGATGTCGGTGCCCGTGCGCTGCTTGAAGAGCTCGCCGACGAGGTGCATGGTCGACAGCACGCCGGAGGACGCGTAGTTGAGCGTGCCGGGGGCCGCGCGGGCAAGCGCCACCAGTTCGCGCGCGTCGCGCGCCGGCAGCGCGGGTTTCACCACGATGAGGATCTGGCAGAAAGCGATCTTCGACACGGGCGCCAGGTCGTTGAGGATGTTGGGCCGCTGCAGCGGGTCGTTGGCGAGGTCGATCGTCACGCCGCTGGGCGTCATCAGCAGCGTGTCGCCGTCGGGCGGCGCCTTGGCGACCACGTCGGCGGCGACGCGCCCGCCGGCGCCGGGCCGGTTGTCGACGACGACGTTGCGGTGCCATCGCGCGGCGAGACGCTGCGCGAGGACGCGCGCGGTGCGGTCGATGCCGCCCCCGGCAGCCGCGGCCAGCACGATCGTCACTGGCCGCTCGCCCAGCGCCGCGCGGGCCGGTGGCGCGCATGCGGCGTGCACCGCACAGGCGACGACGATCACCGCGATACACGCCGGCAGTTTCATTCGGCGACGATGCCGGCGGTGCGGATCACGCCGCGGTAACGGTTCACTTCGTCGCGCAGCATCGCGCCGAACGCGGCGGGCGTGCCGGTCGACGGTTCGAGCCCCATCGCCGCGAGGTCGCGGCGGAAACCGGGGTCGTTCGCGGCTTCGCGCACCGCGCGCGCCAGCGTCTCGATGCGCGCCGGCGGCGTCGCCACGGGTGCCAGCAGTCCGTACCAGATCATCGCGTCGATGCCGTCGACGCCGGCTTCGGCAAGCGTCGGCACGCCGGGCATCAGCGGCGAGCGCACGGGGCCGGCCAGCGCGATCGCGCGCACCTTGCCGCCGTCGATGAACGGCAGCGCGGAGGGCAGCGCCGCATAGTTGAGGTCGACATCGCCGGCCACCAGCGACGTCAGCGCGGGCACCGTGCCCTTGAACGGGATGTGCACGATGTCGGTGCCCGTGCGCTGCTTGAAGCGCTCGCCCACCAGGTGCATCGTGGTCTTCACGCCCGCCGTCGAGTAGTTGAGGCGGCCGGGCGCCGCGCGTGCCCGCGCGATCAGGTCCTGTACGCTGTGAATCGGCGACGCAGCGTTGACGAGCAGCAACATCTGGCAGACGGCGACGAGCGTCACGGGCTGCAGATCCTCGAGCATGTTGGGCTTGGCCCGCGGGTCGAACGCGAGGTCGATCGTCGCCTCGCCGGTGCTGAACATCAGGGTGTTGCCGTCGGGCGCCGCCTTCGACACGTAGTCGCTGGCGAGTCGCGTGCCGGCGCCGTCGCGGTTCTCGACGATCACGCGCTGATGCAGCAGTTCGCCGAGCCTCGGCGCGAGCAGGCGCGCGGTGCGATCGACCCCGCCTCCGGGCGACGACGCGACCACCAGCGTGAGGACGCGATCCGCGCTTTGCGCCGCCGCGCCGGCCGTGTGCAGCGCGAGGGCGCAAGCCACCATGAGCGCCGCGCCGCAGCGCGCGACGATGTGACGCCGAAGCGCGGACGCCGCGCACGCCGCACGCGCCCCGGCGTCACGCCCGCGCGGCCCATGCAGGCGCAGCCTCTGCGCCCATCCCCACCCCACCCGCTTGCCCCGCATCACCCTTGCCTCCCCGTGCAAGAATAATGGATTCGGCGCCTCCCTGACAGTGCGCTTACATCATTATCGGAGGGTGCCGTCGCGCGGCGCGTCCCGGGGCGTGCCCGGGGGCTCGCCGCGACGCCCCGGTATAATCGACACCCCCGCATTTCCATTCGTCGCCGGTCGCGCATGCCGGCCGCGCGCCATGACGCCCTTTTCACCCCGCGACATCGAGAAGACCGCCCGCGACGCCTGGACGGCGGCCGACGCCTACCGCGCGCGCGAGAAGCCGGGGGCGCCGAAGTATTACTGCGTGTCGATGCTGCCCTACCCGTCCGGCAAGCTGCACATGGGGCACGTGCGCAACTACACGATCAACGACGTCATGTACCGCCACATGCGGATGCGCGGGCACAACGTGCTGATGCCGATGGGGTGGGACGCGTTCGGGCTGCCGGCGGAGAACGCCGCGATGAAGAGCGGCGAGGCGCCGGCGAAGTGGACCCGCGACAACATCGCCTACATGAAGGCGCAGCTCTGCGCGATGGGCTTCGCGATCGACTGGTCGCGCGAGTTCGCCACCTGCGATCCGGCGTACTACCGCTGGAACCAGTGGATGTTCCTGCGCATGTACGAAAAGGGCATCGCCTACAAGAAGACCGGCGTCGTCAATTGGGATCCGGTCGACCAGACGGTGCTCGCCAACGAGCAGGTGATCGAGGGCCGCGGCTGGCGCTCCGGGGCGCCGGTGGAAAAGCGCGAGATCCCGATGTACTACCTGCGCATCACGCAGTACGCGGACGAGCTGCTCGCGTACCTCGACAAGATGCCCGGATGGCCCGAGCGCGTGAAGCTGATGCAGCACAACTGGATCGGGCGCAGCGTGGGCGTGCGCTTCGCGTTCGCGCACGACCTGCGCGACGCCGACGGCCATCTGGTCGACGAAGGCAAGCTGTGGGTGTTCACCACGCGCGCGGACACGATCATGGGCGTCACGTTCTGCGCGGTGGCGCCGGAGCACCCGCTGGCGGCGCTGGCGGCGTGGCGCAGCCCCCACGTGCGCGAGTTCGTCGAGGAGGCGCGGCGCTCGAGCGTCATGGAGGCCGACCTTGCGACGATGGAGAAGAAAGGCGTGCCGACCGGCCTCTACGTCGTGCACCCGCTGTCCGGCACCGAGGTCGAGGTGTGGGTCGGCAACTACGTGCTGATGACGTACGGCGAAGGCGCGGTGATGGGCGTTCCCGCGCACGACGAGCGCGACTTCGAGTTCGCCAGAAAGTACGGGCTGCGCATCCTGCCGGTGATCGAGGTTGCGGGCCACGACTACGACTACGAGCATTGGCAGCCGTGGTATGACGACAAGGCGTCCGGTCGCGTGGTCAATTCCGGCAAGTACGACGGCCTCGCCTACGACGCGGCGGTCGACGCCATCGCCGCCGACCTCGCCGCCGCGGGCGTCGGCGAGAAGCGCACGGCGTTTCGCCTGCGCGACTGGGGAATCTCGCGCCAGCGCTACTGGGGCACGCCGATTCCCATCGTGCACTGCCCGGCGTGCGGCGACGTGCCGGTGCCGGACGCCGAATTGCCGGTGGTGCTGCCCGAGGATTGCGTGCCCGACGGCGGCGGCAACCCGCTCGCCAGGCGCGCCGATTTCATCGCGACCACGTGCCCGAAGTGCAAGGGTCCGGCGCAGCGCGAGACCGATACGATGGACACGTTCGTCGACTCGTCGTGGTATTTCATGCGCTACACGAGCCCCTGTGCGGCGACGATGATCGACGGTCGCGACGCCTACTGGATGCCGATGGACCAGTACATCGGCGGCATCACGCACGCCATCCTGCACCTGCTGTACGCGCGCTTCTGGACCAAGGTGATGCGCGACATGGGCATGATTGGCTACGACGAGCCGTTCACGCGGCTCCTCACCCAGGGCATGGTGCTCGACCACGCGTTCTTCCGCCGCAACGACAAGGGCGGCAAGGACTACGTGCCGCTCGCCGACGTCGAGGTGGAGCGCAACGCCAACGGCCACGTCGTCGGCGGGCGCTCGAAGGCCGATGGCGATCCGGTGGAATACGACGGCCTCGGCACGATGTCGAAGTCGAAACTCAACGGCGTCGATCCGCAGGACATGATCGACCGTTACGGCGCCGACGCGGCGCGGATGTTCGTGATGTTCGCCGCGCCCCCGGAGCAGACGATCGAATGGTCGGCCAACGGCGTCGAGGGCGCGCACCGCTTCCTGCGCCGGCTGTGGGCGTTCGCCCAGGCGCAGGCGGGCGAGGTCGCCGCGGCGCCGCCGGTCGCGACGAAGGCTGCCGGCGCGGCCGCGGCCACCCGCCGCGAGATCCATCTGGCGCTGCGCCAGGCGAACTACGACTACGAGCGCATCCAGTACAACACCGTCGTCTCCGCCGGCATGAAGATGCTGAACGCGCTGGAGGAGCTCGGCGCGCATGCGCCGGGGCGCGCCGGCGTGATCGCCGAGGGACTGTCGATCCTGCTGCGCGTGCTCTATCCGGTGGTGCCGCATACGGCCTGGGCGCTGTGGCGCGACCTGGGTTACGCCGCGCGCATGGGCGATCTCCTCGACGCGCCGTGGCCCGAGTCCGACCCCGCGGCGCTGGCGCAGGACGAGATCGAGCTCGTGCTCCAGGTCAACGGCAAGCTGCGCGGCAAGCTCGTCGTGCCGAGCGCGGCGGGCACGCCCGCGATCGAGGCCGCGGCCCGCGCCAGCGCCGAAGTCGCCAAGCACGCGGCGGGCGCGCCGATCCGCAAGGTGATCGTCGTGCCCGGGAGGCTCGTCAATGTGGTGGTCTAGCTTGCATCCGGCGTCGCCCGGCGCGGCGCGACTGCGTGGCGCCGCGCGCATCCTCCTCGCGGCCATGATCGTCGCGCTGGCCGGATGCGGATTCCACCTGCGCGGCGCGGCGACCTATCACTTCGATTCCATCTACGTCAACGCGCCCGGCGCCGGCGCGTTCGGCGCCGACCTGCGCAAGGCGCTCGAGAACGCCAGCACCGCGAAGCTCGTCGACGACCCGACGAAGGCGCAGGTGATCCTCGACATCACGCTGGTCGTCGACGACAAGGACGTGCTGTCGCTGTCGCCCGGCGGCCGCGCGCGCGAATTCGCGCTGCAGAAGCGCGTGCAGATCCGCCTGCACGACATCGCCGGCAACGACTGGCTGCCGTCCGACGAGATCATCATCCGCCGCACGTACCTCTACGACGACACCGAGCGGCTGGCACGGCAGATCGAGGAAAACCGGCTGGTGCAGGAAATGCAGGCCGACGCCGTGCAGCAGATCGTGCGCAGGCTGCAGGCGGCACGCAAGCCGGCCTGAAGCGCGGCCGCGATGCGTGCCGACGACCTGCCGCGACAACTCGCCAAGGGCATCGCTCCGCTGTACGTGATCCACGGCGACGAGCCGCTGCTGGCGCTCGAGGCCGCCGACGCCGTGCGCGCCGCCGCGCGCGCCGCCGGCTGCGAGGAGCGCGAGACCTTCATCGTCGAGCAGCACTTCAAGTGGGATGCGCTGCTCGCCGCCAACGCCAGCGCCGGTCTTTTCGCCAGCCGCAAGCTCGTCGACCTGCGGATCGCGTCGGGCAAGCCGGGCGTCGAAGGCGCCGCTGCGCTCGAGGCCTACGTGGGCAGGCTCAATCGCGACAACGTCACGCTGGTGACGCTGCCGCGCCTCGATCGCGCGACGCAGGCGAGCGCGTGGTTCACGGCGCTGACGCGCGACGCGGTGACGGTCGCGGTGCAGCCGATCGAGCGCGATGCGCTGCCGCGCTGGATCGGGGCGCGCCTCGCGCGTGCGGGCCAGAGCGCATCGCCGGCCACGCTCGAATTCCTCGCCGACCTGTGCGAGGGCAACCTCCTCGCCGCGCGCCAGGAGATCGACAAGCTGGCGTTGCTCCTGCCGCCCGGCGCGCTGGCGCAGGAGGATGTCGAGGCCGCCGTGGCCGACGTCGCGCGCTTCGACGTGTTCGCGCTGTCCGAGGCGTGGCTCGCCGGTGACGCCGCGCGCGCGCTGCGCATCCTCGCCGCGCTGCGCGACGAAGGCGAGCCGCTGACGCTGATCGTCTGGCAGCTCGCCGAGGACGTGCACGCGATCGCCGCTGTGCGCGCGGCGATGGACGACGGCATGTCGGCCGCGACGGCCGTGCGCGGCGCGCGGGTCTGGGGCCGCCGCCAGCCGGCGCTGGAGACCGCGGTGCGGCGATTGCCGGCGGTGGCGGTCGACGCGCTCGTGGCGCGTCTGGCACCGCTCGACGCGCTGGCCAAGGGGCTCGGGCGCGGCGACGCCTGGGATGCCATTACCGACGCGGCGCTGCTCCTCTGCGCGAAACCGCTCGCGCTCGCACGCGCCGGCACCTAGCGCCCGCGATGGCCACGCCGGCAGCCACGCCGCGCGCCGGTCGCGAACGCGCGTGGATCGTCGCCACGCTGATGGTCGGCACGATGTCGACGCTGCTGTCGGCGACCATCGTCAACGTCGCGTTCCCGGCGCTGATCGCCGAGATGCACGTCGGCCACGACACCGTGCAATGGGTGGCGACGGGATTCCTTGCCGCGACGACGGCGACGATGCTCGCCACCGCGTGGGCGCTCGCCACCTTCGGCGAGCGCACGACGTACATCGCCACGCTCGCGGTGTTCGGCGTGGGGTCGCTCGTCGGCGCGCTGGCGTGGGACATCGACAGCCTCGTGTTCGCGCGGGTGATGCAGGGCGCCGCGGCGGGCCTGCTGCAGCCGCTGGCGATGGTCGTGCTGTTCCGCGTGTTTCCGCTCAACGAGCGCGGGCGCGCGATGGGCATCTACGGCTTCGGCATCGTGCTCGGGCCCGCGATCGGCCCCGCCCTCGGCGGCGCGCTGGTCACCGCCTTCGGCTGGCGCTGGATCTTCGCGCTGTCGCTGCCGTTCTGCGTGGTCGGCATCGCGCTTGCGCGCAGGACCCTCGTCGATCATCGCAGCGCCGAGCGCCCGCCGTTCGACACGCCGGGATTCGTGCTGCTGGTGCTCGGTCTCGTCGCCGCGCTCAACGTGCCGGTGGTCGGGCGCCGCAATGGCTGGACGTCGGCTCCGCTGCTCGCGCTCGCCGCGGTCGCTGTGGCGCTATGGGCGGGATTCTTGCTGCACGAGCTGCGCACGCGCGCGCCGCTGCTGTCGTTCCGCCTCTTCCGCCACCGCACGTTCAGCGCGTCGGCCGTGGTGGCGGTGGCGTACGGCGCGGGCCTCTTCGGCACGACCTACCTGATACCGGTGTTCGTGCAGGACGTCGCGCATTACACCGCTGCCGGCGCAGGCGGCCTGATGGTGATTCCGGGACTCGCGCTCGCAGTGTCGATGGCGCTCGGCGGCCGGATCACCGACCGCACCGAGCCGCGCTTCGTGATGATCGCCGGTCTCGTGCTGTTCGCCGTCAGCGCGCTGCTCTTCGCGTTCACCGGCGCGCAAACGGCGGCGTGGATGTTCGTGGCATGGCTCGTGATCGGCCGCGTGGGTCTGGGCCTGCTGATTCCCGCGCTCAACGTCGGCGCCGTGCAGGCGCTCGCCGGCAACGAGCTCGCGCAGGGCGCGGCGGGCGTGAATTTCCTGCGACAATTGGGCGGCGCCGCCGGCGTCAACCTGCTCGCCGTCTACCTGCAGTTCCGGCTCAACGGGCTTGACGCGGCGCAAGCACCGCGCGCGTTCCACGAATGCTTCATACTGGTGGCCGCTGCGTTCGCGGTCGCCATTGCCGCCGCGTGGAGCGCGCGCACGACGGGGAGATAGCCATGTATCAACGCATCCTGGTCGCTTACGACGGCTCCGACGCGAGCCGCCTCGCCATCGACGAATGCGCGCACCTGACGCCGGTCGCCGGCCGCGAGGTGCACGTCGCCTGCGTGATCCACGACCCGTCGGCGTTCGTGCTGCCCGGCGAATTCGTGCCGGAACCGTTGCTCGATTCGGAACGCGACGACGTGCAGCAGGACCTCGACCGCGCCGCGGCCGCGCTGCGCACGCGCGGCTTCGCGGTGTCGACCCACCTCCTCGACGGCGAGCCGGTCGACGTGCTGGCCAAGCTCATCGAGTCGCTGGCGATCGATCTGCTCGTCGTCGGCCACCGCCGCAGCAAGAAGTTCGCCGCGCGGTGGTGGCGCGGCCGCATCGACGCGCTGCTGATCGAGCGCGTGCGCTGCGCGATCCTGATCGCCGGCGAGCCTCCGAAACCAGCCGCGGGCTAGGCGCACGCGCGTCCGCGGCCGCGGCCGACGTCGTCCTCCGCGTCTACGATCGTCGTCGATGGCCGGGACCACGAGCGACGACGACCGCAAGCCCGCGGCGCCCGAACCGCCCGAGCCCGCGGACTGCTGCGGCGGCGGCTGCGAGCGCTGCGTCTACGACCTCCACGAGGAAGCGATGGATCGCTGGCGCGAAGCGCTGCGCCAGTGGCAGGCGCGCCACGCGCCGGGTCCGAAATCGATGCCCTGATCCCGCGCGGCTAGGCCTTGCGCGTGGCCGCGCCGGCGAGCGCCTGCACCACGGCGAGTGCGGCGATCGCCGCGGTGTCCGCGCGCAGGACGGCGGCGCCGAGCGCCGCCGCGCGCAAGCCGTGGTGGCGTGCGATGGCGAGCTCGTCTTCGGTGAATCCGCCTTCGGGGCCGACGACGATTGCGCGTGCCGGCGTGTCCGCGACGCGCTGCAGGAGCGTATGCGGTGCGCCCGGCACCAGCACGATGTCGGCAGCGCCCGCGCCCGCGAGCCAGATGTCGAGCGGCACGGCATCGGCCAGCGGCGGCACGCGATTGCGTCCGCATTGCTCGCACGCCCCGGTCACCACCTGGCGCCAGTGCGCGATGCGACGCTGCGCCTGCGCGCCGTGCGCGCCCCCCTGGCTGCGGGTGGCGACGACGGGCTCGATGCGCGCGACGCCGAGCTCCACCGCCTTGCGCAACGCGACGTCCATCGC
This sequence comes from Casimicrobiaceae bacterium, assembly GCA_036553845.1. Lineage (GTDB taxonomy): Bacteria > Pseudomonadota > Gammaproteobacteria > Burkholderiales > Casimicrobiaceae > VBCG01. The sequence continues at coordinate 14,815 of DATBOK010000095.1, read as the reverse complement.
GTCGGCCGCGAGCACCGAGGGCGCCAGCGTCACCACGACGGGGGCTTCACGTTCGATGGCGACGAAGCGCTCGATCGCCGCGCGCGCGCCGCGGCGGTCCACCTGCGACAGACGCGCGGCGTACTCGCCGCCGTGGCCGTCGAACAGCGTCAAGGCGTCGCCGGCACCGAGGCGCAGCACGCGCGTCGCATGATGCGCGACGGCGTCGGGCAGCGCGATATCGCTGCCGGCGCGAAGTTCGATCGCCGCGACATGAAAGCGCGGCGCGCTCGCCTGCATGCCGGGATCCCGGGGCGCCGTCATGGTGCCGGCAGGAACGCCTTGAGGGCGTCGAGCAGGGCATCGGGCGCCTCGAGCATCATCGAGTGTCCGGTGGCGGGCAACGTCACCACGCGCGCGCCGGCCAGCGCCGCGACGAGCGGCGGCGTGGCCCTCGGCGGTGCCATCAGGTCGCGCTCCCCGAGCACCAGCAGCGCGGGCGCACGGCAGGCGCGCGCAGCCTCGAGCCCGTGCGCATAGTCGTTGCAGGCGCGCAAGTCGTTGGCGAGCGTGCCGGGCCGCGAGCGCTGCAGCAATCGCAGCGCATTGCCGGTCATCCACATGCCCGGCGACGGATTCGCGGCGAGCGCGTTCACCGGATTGAACGACCAGGCGATGATCATCGCGAACGCCGTCGCCTCGTCGTCGCCAGCGGCGGCGAGCAGCTCCTCGCTCACCGCCATCGGCACCGCGGGTCCCAGCAGGGCGATGCGCTCCACGTATTGCGGATGGCGCGCCGCGCACTCGAGCACGGCGAGCGACCCCATCGAATGGCCGACCCACGCGACACGCTCCACACCCGCGGCCGCGGCGAGCGCGGCGAGCCAGTCGGCGATCGCCTCGACCGTCGGCAACGGCCCGCCGCCGGATCGCCCGTGTCCGGGCAGGTCGACCGCCAGCACGTTGCGCCCGTGCCAGGCGAAGTAACGCGACTGCAGCGCGAACACGCTGTGGTCGTGCGCCGCGCCATGCACGAACACCACGGTGGGCCGTTGCGGGCTGAACGGGCGCGCGCCCGTGTACAGGTGGACGCGACAGCCGTCGACGAGGATCTCCATGGCCGGGGATCATCGCGGAAGCGTGCGCGATCGACAAGGGACCCCGGCGCGTGTAATCTCGAGCGGTTTGGTCTGGCCCAAGGGAGCAACGATGAAACGCCTGTTCGCGCTGTTGGCCGCCGGCCTGTCGGCACCGGCTTTCGCCGGAGTCGCCGTCAATTCCGCCAATTTCTTCACGTCCGTGCCCACGCTCGACGAAGTCGGCCTTGGCGCGCTGATCGCCGTGATCGCCGGCGTCGCCGGATGGTCGCTGCGCCGGCGCCAACGCAAATAAGACACCCGCTTCTCGCGCCGGGCGCGAGGCCCGGCCCATGATGGATCTGCGCCGGTGCGGCGCGGTCGCGGCATGCGCCCCGCCCGCGCGCTGGCTGGCGGACGCGCCATGACGCCAGCCGGTGTGTCGCTGCTCACATCGATCTACCTCGGTCTCGTGGTCGGCGGCATCGCATTCGCCTGGCAATGGGAATCCGGCGCGCCATTGCGGGCTTTCGCGACGCCCGCCGCACGGCGTCGCCACGCGCTCGCGAACTTCGGCATGCTCGTGATGGTCGTCGCGATCACCGATCTCCTGGTCGGCACATGGCTGTTGCGCGCGGGCACGCACGTGCTCGACCCGCCGCGCGGCATCACGGCGGCGCTGGCGCTGCCGGTAGCCGTGCAGATCCTGGTGGCGTTCGTCGTGGTCGATCTCTACGAGTACGCGTTCCACCGCCTCGCGCACCGCTGGCGCCCGCTGTGGCTCCTGCACTGCGTGCATCATTCCGACCCGCACGTCGACGCCACGACCGCATGGCGCCACCATCCGCTGGAGACGACGCTGCAGTTCGTGCCGTACTTCGCGATCTACCTCGCCCTCGGCCTGCCGTACTGGATCGAGATCGTGCGCGCCATCGTCGTCAACACCGCGCTCTACGCGCAGCACACGAATGCCGCGTTTCCGCGCGCCGTCGAATCGCTGCGCTGGCTGGTGATGACGCCCGCCGTGCACCGCCAGCATCACGATCCGGACGCGCCGCTCATCGACCGCAATTTCGGCACGCTGTTCTCGGTATGGGACCGCGTATTCGGCACGTATGTCGCTCCCGCCGGTGACGCGCCCGGCGAATACGGACTGCGCCAGCTCGCGGGCGCGCGATTCCAGACGTTCACCGGACTGCTGGCCACGCCGTTGCGCGCGCGCCGCCTGGCGCCACCGCTGTAGCCGCGCGCAGTCCTACACGCGAACGCGTCGCCCGCCGACTGTGAGGGTCGCTTGCGCGCGCCGATACTCGCCCCAAAAGTCACTCCCGAGGCGAAGCGTTTCATGCCAGCGAACGAATCCGCGCAATCAGAGGCAGCACCGCGCATGGCGGCGGCGGCCGGCCTGGTCTACGTCAGCGACGCTGCGCCGGGCATCCGTCGCCTGCGCCGCGAGGACGGTTTCGCTTACCGCAGTGCCGAGGGCCGCCCGGTGCGCGCCAAGGCCACGCTGGCGCGCATCGCCGCGCTCGCGATCCCGCCTGCCTACGAGGACGTCTGGATCTGCGCACGCGCCGACGGCCACCTGCAGGCCACCGGCCGCGATGCGCGCGGCCGCAAGCAGTACCGCTACCACGCCGCGTGGCGCGCGCTGCGTGACGACGCCAAGTTCCTGCGCATGGTGGATTTCGGCAGGGCTCTCGCGCGGATGCGGCGGCGCGTCGCGCGCGACCTCGCGCTGGTCGGCCTGCCGCGCGACAAGGTGCTGGCGATGGTGGTGGCGCTGCTCGACGCCACGCGCGTGCGCATCGGCAATGCGGCCTATGCGCGCGACAACGGCAGCTTCGGCCTCACCACGCTGCGCAATCGCCACGCACGATTCGTCGGCGACGGCCGCCTCGTGCTGGCGTTTCGCGGCAAGGGTGGCACTGCGCACGAGATCGTCATCGACGACCGCCGTCTTGCGCGCCTGGTTCGGCGCTGCCACGAGCTGCCGGGCCAGCGTCTCTTCCAGTACGTCGCCGACGACGGCACTCGCCACGCGATCGATTCCGACGCCGTCAACGCCTATCTGCGCGAGGCGATGGGCGACGATTTCACTGCGAAGGACTTCCGCACCTGGGGCGCCACGCTGCACGCGATCCGGCTTCTCGCGGCAACGCCGCTGCCGCAGACCGGCGGCGAATCGGCGCCGCGCTCGTGCATCGTGGCGATCCTGAAGCAGGTGGCCGCCGACCTGCGCAACACGCCGGCGGTGTGTCGCAAGTCCTACGTCAATCCGGCGGTGTTCGACGCGTGGCGCGACGGCCGGCTTCACGCGCTCGTCGCGCCGACCTCGCAGGCGGCGCCGCGCAAGGCCGAGCGCACCGCGCTTGCGCTTCTCGAGCGCTGTGCGCGCCCGCCCCGCACGCGACCCGCGCGCACGGCCGTGGCGCCGGTGCGGATCGCCATGGCACCGGGCGTTCGCGGCGCCGTCCGCCGCGGCGCGCACGTAGCGACAGAAGCCGTCGCCGCGACCTGAAGCGCGACGCTCGCCGCGTTCGTCGTGTGCGGCGCAGCACGCGTGGCGCAAGGCGTGCCGCCCGCTGCACCGCGCATCGGCGTTCGCCGGCCATTGCACTGGGCTTGGCCGCGTGGAACAATCGACGCCGATCGCGCACCGGGCCCTCGCCCGCCGTGCGCGTCCCTCGGGAGCACGCCATGCCCCATCGTCGCATCCCATCGCAATCCATCGCGGACCGCCGCCGGTTCCTGCGCACGGCAGGCGCCTTCGGCGCGAGCGCGACGCTCGGTGCGCATGCGCTGCGCGTGCTGGCCGCCGACGATTACCGCCTGCCCATCGGCAACGGCGAACGGCCGATGGCGACCTACCCGCAGAAGCGCGAGCTGATCCTGCTCACCGCCCGGCCACCGCAACTCGAGACGCCCTGGGCGGTATACGACGAGGGCATGATCACGCCGAACGACGCCTTCTTCGTCCGCTACCACCTCGCCGGCGTGCCCACCGACATCGACGGCGCGACCCATCGGATCGCCGTCAAGGGCAAGGTCGCCACGCCGCTGTCGCTGTCTGTCGCCGACCTCAAGGCCATGCCCGCCACGGAGATCGTCGCCGTCAACCAGTGCTCGGGCAACAGCCGCGGTTTCTTCGATCCGCGCGTCGCCGGCGGCCAGCTCGGCAATGGCGCGCTCGGCAACGCCAGGTGGCGCGGCGTCACGCTGAAAGCCGTGCTCGACAAGGCCGGCGTTCAGGCGGGCGCGCGGCAAGTCACGTTCGACGGTCTCGACGGACCCGTGCTGCCGACGACGCCGGACTTCGTCAAGGCGCTCGACATCGACCACGCGATGGACGGCGAGGTGATGATCGCCTACGCGATGAACGGGTCCGACCTGCCGATGCTGAACGGATACCCGGTGCGCCTCGTCGTGCCGGGCTATTTCGGCACGTACTGGGTCAAGCATCTCGCCGAGATCAATGTCGTCGACACGGTCTTTGACGGCTTCTGGATGAAGACCGCGTATCGCATCCCCGACAACGCATGCGCGTGCGTCGAGCCAGGCGCGGCGCCGAAGTCGACGCGGCCGATCGGGCGCTTCACCATCCGCTCGTTCGTCACGAGTCCCGCCGAGGGCGCGAGGGTCCCGGCCGGCAGCGAATTCGAGGTGCGCGGCTTCGCCTTCGACGGCGGCTATGGCATCCGCGAGGTGGCGCTGTCGATCGACGGCGGCGCGACCTGGGTGGACACCACGCTCGACGCCGACCTCGGCAAGTACTCGTTCAGGGGCTGGCGCACGCGCATGTGGCTGCGCCCGGGGATGCACGGCATCAAGGTGCGTGCGTTCAATGCCCTCGGGCAGACGCAGCCGCTCGAGCCTTCGTGGAATCCAGCCGGGTACATGCGCAACGTCGTCGAGACGACGCACGTGACCGCGGCCTGACGGGAGCGCGACGATGAAGCGCGAGCGCAACAACACGGGCCGCCGGGCCGTCTTCGCGGTCGCCATCGCCGCATGCTGCGGATCGGTGCTGGCGACGAAGATCGAGCTGCCGCCGGAAGCATCGCGGCTCAAGGACGCGCCCGGCGTCGAGCGCGCCAACGCGCAATGCACGACCTGCCATTCCGCCGACTACGTCATCACGCAGCCGCGCGGCAAGCCGCTCGCGTTCTGGAAAGCCGAAGTCGAGAAGATGAAGAACGTCTACGGCGCCCAGATTCCCGCGGACGACATCGCGCCCATCGCGGACTACCTGACACGCGCCTACGGCGCACCGCAGTAGCCACAAACTCCGCCGTTCCTCGCCTCCGCGCGCCCGGCGCTTCGTCGCCGCGAGGCGGGAGCCCGCCACGCGCTTGTAATGCACGTTGCATTTATGTAACGTTCGTTACATGCGTGGAACACGGCATTCGGCCCTCTCCGCCGCGGAGCTCGCGCAGCGCCTGCGCGACGCCTTCGACCGGCTGTCGCCGGAATTGCGGCGCGCGGCGCGCTGGGTGATCGACCATCCGGCCGACACTGGCTTGCTGTCGATGCGCCAGCAGGCCGAACGCGCCGGCGTCTCCGCGCCGACGATGGTGCGCCTTGCACGCGCGCTGGGGCTGCCCGATTACGCGTCGCTGCGCCGGCCGTTCCAGGCCGCCATGGCGGGTCACGCCGCGGGCTACGGCAGGCGCGCCTCGGCACTGCAGTCGGTGCCCGGCGGCGCGCGCGTCGACCGCCTCGCGCGCGAGCTTGCGTCGGCCCAGGTCGACAACGTGCAGTCGCTCGCCACGCTCAATGCGGGGACCGAGCTCGAGGCCGCGATCGCGACGATCGCCGGCGCCCGGCGCGTCGGCTTCCTGGGCGTTCGCGCGAGCTTCGGCATCGCCTACCAGTTCCGCTACGCGTACCACCTCATCGCGCGCAACGGCGTGCTGTTCGACGGCATTGGCGGCACGCTGCAGGACCAGGTGGACGCGCTGACCCGGAGTGACGTGCTGGTGGCGATCAGCCAGGAGCCTTACTCGATGCCGACGGTACGCGCCGTCGACGCCGCCGGTGCGCGCGGCGTCGGCATCGTCGCGCTCACCGACAGCGCGCTCTCCCCGCTGGCGCGCAATGCCGCGCACACGCTGCTTTTTCGCACCGGCTCGGTGTCGTTCTTCGGGTCGATGGTCGGTCCGCTGGCACTCGTGGAGCTGCTGGTCGCTCGCCTCGCCGCGCGCGGCGGCAAGGCGGTGCTCGCGCGGCTCGGCGAGGTCGAGAAGCGACTCACGCAGCAGAACGCCTACTGGAATCCGGCAGGATCGCCCGCGCCGTGACCCATATCCTCCACCGTCACCCGCCCTCGACGCTGCCGCAGGCGGTGGGCGGCCATGGCATCACGATCGTCGACGCCGACGGTCGGTCCTACATCGACGCTTCGGGCGGCGCCGCGGTGTCGTGCCTCGGCCATGGTCACCCGGACGTGCGGGCGGCCATGCACGCGCAGATCGACCGCATCGCGTATGCGCACACGAGCTTCTTCACCACCGCCGTGGCGGAGACGCTGGCCGACCATCTCGTCGCCCACGCGCCGCCGGGCCTGTCGCGCGTGTACCTCGTGTCCGGCGGCTCCGAAGCCGTCGAGACCGCGCTCAAGCTCGCGCGTCAGTATTACGTCGAAATGGGCGAGCCGCAGCGCAGGCATTTCATCGCGCGCCGGCAGAGCTACCACGGCAACACGCTGGGCGCCCTTGCGGTCGGCGGCAACGAATGGCGCCGGCGGCAGTTCGCGCCGCTGCTGATCGACGTCGCGCACGTCGCGCCGTGCTACGAGTACCGCGACCGCCTCGAAGGCGAGACGGCGGATGCCTATGCCGAACGCCTCGCCGCCGAGCTCGAGGCGACGGTCGCGTCGCTCGGCGGCGAGAACGTCATCGGCTTCGTCGCCGAGACCGTTGTCGGCGCGACGCTCGGCGCGGTGCCGGCGGTGCCGGGCTACTGGAAGCGGGTACGCGAGATCTGCGATCGCCACGGCATACTCCTCATCGCCGACGAGGTGATGTGCGGCATGGGTCGCACCGGCACGCTGCACGCCGTCGAGCAGGAGGGGATCGTCCCCGACCTGATGACGATCGCCAAGGGCCTCGGCGGCGGCTACCAGCCGGTGGGTGGCGTGCTGATCCACGAACGGATCGTCGCCGCGATCGCGCGCGGCAGCGGCTTCTTCCAGCACGGCCATACGTATCTCGGCCATCCGGTCGCGGCGGCGGCGGCGCTCGCGGTGCAGCGCGTGATCGAGCGCGACCACCTGCTCGACGCCGTGCAGGCGATGGGTCGCGTGCTGCGCAGCCGCCTAGACGACGTGCTCGGCGCGCACCCCTACGTCGGCGACATCCGCGGCCGGGGCCTGTTCGCCGGCGTCGAGCTCGTCGCCGACCGTGCGACCAAGGCGCCGTTCGATCCCGCCCTGCGCCTGCACGCGAAGGTGAAGGCCGCGGCCATGCGCCGCGGCCTCCTCTGCTACCCGATGGGCGGCACGCTCGATGGCCGGCGCGGCGACCACGTGCTGCTGGCGCCGCCCTTCATCGTCACTGCCGACGACATCGACCGCATCGTCACGCTGCTCGCCGAGTCGATCGACGCGGCAGTCGCGGATCGCGTGGCCGCCTAGCGCGAGCTCGCTCATGACCCGCGCACCGACTCCCGTCGTCATCGCCGTCGCGCCCAACGGTGCGCGCAAGACGCGCGCCGATCACCCGCGCATCCCGCTGCTGCCGGACGACCTCGCGCAGTGTGCCGAGGATATTGCGGCGGCGGGAGCGTCGATGATGCACGTGCACGTGCGCGACGCCCATGGCCGGCATAGCCTCGACGCCCGCGATTACCGCGCGGCGACCGACGCGATCCGCGCCCGCATCGGCGATCGCCTCGTGCTGCAGCTCACCACCGAGGCCGGTGGCCGCTACACCGCCGCCGCGCAGATGGCGGCGGCGCGCGCGCTCGAGGCGGAAGCGGTTTCGCTGGCGATCCGCGAGTTCTTCGCCACGCCGCAGGACGAGGTGGCCGCGCAAGCGGTCATTGCCGAATTGCGCGCACACGGCACGCTCATCCAGTTCATCGTCCACTCGCCACAGGACATCGCGCATGCCGCGGAGCTGCATGCCGTCGGCGTGCTCGGCGACGACCTGCCGAACCTGCTGTTCGTGCTTGGCGCTTACGCCGGGCAACGCGCCGGGCGCCCTGCCGACCTGGCGCCGACGCTCGCCGTGCTGCCCGCCGGATGGCCGTGGTCGGCCTGCGCCTTCGGCGCCGACGAGCTGCGCTGCATGGCGGCGAGCGCGCTGTTCGGCGGTCACGTGCGCGTCGGCTTCGAGAACAACCTCGCGCTGCCCGGCGGCGAGCCCGCGGCGGACAACGCCGCGCTGGTGCGCGCGACGGCCGCCGCGCTGGCGCCGCTGCACATGCGCGCGGCGAGCGCCGAGGAGGCGCGCCGCTTCTTTCGCCATGGCCGCGCGTAGCGCGGCATCCGTTCCACACCAGAGGAGGAGCACCATGCAACACGATCCCGCACATCGCCGCTCGATCCGCGCGACGTCGTTCATCGCCGCGGCGGCATTCGCCGCCGCGCTCGGCACCCCGCCGCCGGCGCTCGCGCAACAGCCGCAGCGCTTCATCACCATCGGCACCGGCGGCGTCACCGGTGTCTACTACGCCGTCGGCGGCGCGATCTGCCGCCTGGTCAACAAGGACCGCGCCAAGCACGGCATCCGCTGCTCGGTGGAATCGACCGGCGGCTCGGTCTACAACGTCAACGCCGTGAAATCGGGCGAGCTCGACTTCGGCATGACGCAATCCGACGTGCAGTACCAGGCCTACAACGGCACCGGACCCTTCAAGGAGGCCGACAAGACGCTGCGCGCGGTGTTCTCGGTTCACCCGGAGCCGTTCACCGTGGTCGCGCGCAAGGAGGCGAACATCCACCAGTTCACCGATTTCAAGGGCAAGCGCTTCAACGTCGGCAATCCGGGCTCCGGCACGCGCTCGGCGATGGAGGAGCTTCTCGCCGCGCTCGGCATGAAGATGTCCGACTTCGCGCTTGCTTCCGAGCTCAAGGCCGACGAGCACGGCCCGGCGCTGTGCGACAACAAGATCGACGGCTTCTTCTACGGCGTCGGCCATCCGTCGGCGAACATCCAGGATCCGACGACCACCTGCGGCGCCAAGCTCGTGCCGCTCACCGGTCCGGCGATCGACGCGCTGGTCAGCAAGTATCCGTACTATGCGCACGCGACGATCCCCGGCGGCATGTATGCCAACAATCCGCAGGCGACGCAGACCTACGGCGTGCTGGCGACGATGGTGACGTCGAGCAAGGTTCCCGACGACGTCGTGCAGGTCGTCGTGCACGCGGTGTTCGACAACCTCGACGAGTTCAAGAAGCTGCACCCGGCGTTCGCCGCCCTCGATCCGAACAAGATGGTCAAGGACGGCCTGTCGGCGCCGCTCCACCCCGCCGCCGAGAAGTTCTACAAGGAAAAGGGACTTCTCAAGTGAGCCGCGACGTCGACGCCGGCACGCTGGTCCAGGAAGCCGATCTCGGCGGGCGGATGCCCGCTGCGGCGTGGACCCGCCGCGTGCTGGCGTTGACGTGCCTCGCATGGTCGCTGGTCCAGCTGTGGAGCGCATCGTCGCTGCCGTTCGTCTTCAACGTCTTCGTGCTCAACTCGACCGAGCTGCGCGCGCTGCACCTCGGCTTCGGGTTGTTTCTCGCGTTCGTCGCGTTCCCGTTCGCCAAGGCGTCTCCACGCGATCGAGTGCCCCTCGCGGACTGGCTGCTGGCGCTGGTGGCGGCGTTCTGCGGTGCGTACCTGTTCCTGTTCTACCGCGAGATCGCCGATCGTCCCGGGCAGCCCACGCCGCTCGACATCGCGACATCGGTGATCGGCGTGCTGCTGCTGCTCGAGGCGACACGCCGCGTCGTGGGGCCTCCGCTCGCGGTGATCGGCATCCTCATGCTGGGGTACGCCTTCGCCGGGCCCTACATGCCCGACGTCGTGGCGCACAAGGGCGTGTCGCTGGTGAAGGCGGTGTCGCACTACTGGCTGACCACCGAGGGCGTGTTCGGCGTGGCGCTCGGCGTGTCCGCAAGCTATATCTTCCTGTTCGTGCTGTTCGGCGCGCTGCTCGAGAAAGCGGGGGCCGGCAACTATTTCATCAAGGTCGCGTTCTCGTTCCTCGGTCACCTGCGCGGCGGTCCCGCCAAGGCGGCGGTGGTGTCGTCGGGGCTGATGGGGATGATCTCGGGATCGTCGGTGGCCAATGTCGTCACGTGCGGCACGTTCACGATCCCGCTGATGAAGCGCGTCGGCTATCCGGCGCAGAAAGCCGGCGCCATCGAGGTCGCCGCCGGCGTCGATGGCCAGATCATGCCGCCGGTGATGGGCGCGGCGGCGTTCCTGATGGCCGAATACGTCGGCGTGCCGTATTCGGAGATCGTCAAGAACGCGTTCCTGCCGGCGATCATCTCGTACATCGCACTCTTCTACATCGTCCATCTCGAGGCCTGCAAGGCGGGCATCGCCGGCATCGCGCGCGGCGCGCGCCCGCCGCTGCGCCAGCGCCTGCCGGTGTTCCTGATGACGGTGGCCGCCGTGGTCGTGTTCGCCAACGTCGTGTATTTCGCGATCGGCTGGATCAAGGACGCCACGGGCGCCGCCGCGATCTACATCGTCCTCGCGCTGATCGCGATCGCCTACGTCGTCGTGCTGCGCTTCGTCGCGCACGAGCCCGACCTCACGATCGACGATCCCAACGCGCCGGTGCTCTCGCTGCCGCCGATCGGCGCGACGCTGCGCGCCGGGCTGCATTTCCTGCTGCCGGTCGTGCTGCTGGTGTGGTGCCTGCTGGTGGAGAACCTGTCGCCGGGGCTGTCGGCGTTCTACGCGACCGTGCTCCTGATGATCATCCTGGTCACGCAAAAGCCGATCATCGCGCGCTTTCGCCGGCAACCGCTCACGCCCGCGGTGATGCGCGCCGGCGTCGACGATCTCGTCGACGGCCTCGAGCGCGGCGCGCGCAACATGATCGGCATCGCGCTGGCGACCGCTGCCGCGGGCATCGTCGTCGGCACCGTGTCGCTGACCGGCTTCGGCCTCGTGATGACCGACTTCGTCGAGACGATCTCGGCCGGCAACCTGATGGCGATGCTGTTCCTGGTCGCCTTCATCTGCCTGGTGCTCGGCATGGGCATGCCGACGACGGCGAGCTACATCGTCGTGTCGACGCTGATGGCGCCGGTGGTGGTCGAGCTCGGCGCGCAGACCGGCCTCGTCGTGCCGCTCGTCGCCGTGCACATGTTCGTGTTCTATTTCGGCCTGATGGCGGACGTCACCCCGCCGGTGGGTCTCGCGTCGTTCGCCGCGGCGGCCATCTCGCGCGCCGATCCGATCCGCACCGGCATCACGGCATTCTGGTACAGCAGCCGCACGCTGATCCTGCCGTTCATGTTCATCTTCAATCCGCAGCTTCTGATGATCGGCGTGAACACGCTCGCGCAGCTCGTGCTGGTCGTGGCGGCCGCGATCGGCGCGATGCTGCTGTTCGCTGCCGGCACACAGGGCTGGTTCCTCACGCGCAGCCGCTGGTATGAATCGGCGGCGCTGCTCGTCGTGACGTTCACCCTGCTGCGGCCCGGATTCTGGGTCGATCTCGCGGCACAGCGCTACAACGTGCGGCCGCCGCAGGAGATGGTCGCGCTCGCCGAGCACGCGGCACCGGGCGAAGGGTTGCGCGTGCACCTCGACGGCACGACGATCGACGGCGACCCGGTGCACAAGACCGTGCTCCTTCCCCTCGGCGACAATGGTGGCGGCGCGCAGCGGATCGCACAGTCCGGACTGAGCATCGCCCCCGGCGCGACGTCGATCGACGTCCTGGGCGTGAAGCTCAACAGCCCGGCCGCGAGGGCCGGATTCCAGCAGGGCCTGTCGATCACCGGCGTCGATGTCGAGCGCGAGCGGCTCGCCAAGGAATGGCTGTATGTACCCGCGCTGCTCCTCTGCGGGTTGGTCATGCTCTCGCAGCGGCGGCGATTGCGCGGCTCGCGCGCGACGGTGCGGGTCGCCGCCTGAGACGTCGCGCGCGATAACGGTACGTCAGGCGGTTTTCGACGCCACATACAGCGCGCGGCCGAGGTCGTCGATGAGGTCGTCGGCGTTCTCGAGGCCGATCGACAGCCGGATCGTGCCTTCGCCCACGCCGGCGCGCGCGAGGTCGTCGCTGCTCATGCGGAAGTGGGTGGTGCTGGCGGGGTGGATCACCAGCGACTTGGCATCACCGACGTTGGCGAGGTGCGAGAACAGGCGCAGCGACTCGATGAAGCGCCGGCCATGCGCGCGCGTGCCCTTGAGGTCGAAGCTGAACACGGCGCCGCACCCGCGCGGCAGCAGCGTGCGAGCCAACTCATGATCGGGATGGTCGGGCAGCTCGGGATACCCGATCGTGCCGACGAACGGATGCGCGCGCAGGAACTCGATCACCGCCCTCGTATTGGCGACGTGCTTTTCCATGCGCAGCGGCAGCGTCTCGATGCCCTGCAGCACCTGGAACGCGGTGAACGGCGCCATGCAGGCACCGAAGTCGCGCGCGCCCTCGCGACGCGCGCGCAGCAGGAACGCGGCAGTGGTCGACTCGTCGGCGAACGTCATGTCGTGAAAGCCGGCGTACGGCTCGGCGAGCGTCGGGAAGTGCGCCGCGGCCGCGTGCCAGTCGAAGCTGCCGCCATCGACCAGCACGCCGCCGATGACGACGCCGTGACCTGAGAGGAACTTGGTCGCCGAGTGGTAGACGAGGTCGGCGCCATGGTCGAACGGGCGTAGCAGCCAGGGCGTGGTGAACGTCGAGTCGACAAGCAGCGGCAGCGCGTGGTCGTGCGCGAGATCGGCGACGCGGCGGATGTCGAGCACGTCGAGGCCGGGGTTGCCGAGCGTCTCGCCGAACAGCAGCCGGGTTTGCGGGCGGATCGCGGCGCGCCAGGCATCGACGTCGCGCGGGTCGACGAAGGTGGTGGTGATGCCGAGGCGCGGCAGCGTGTAGTCGAGCAGGTTGTGCGAGCCGCCGTAGAGCGCGCGTGAGGCAACGATGTGCGCGCCCGCGCCCATCAGCGTGACGATCGCGAGGAACAGCGCCGCCTGTCCGCTGGCCGTGGCGATCGCGCCGACGCCGCCTTCCAGCGCCGCCACGCGCTCTTCCAGCACCGCGCACGTCGGATTGGAGAGGCGCGAGTAGACGTGCCCGGCGCGCTCCATATTGAACAGCGCCGCGGCCTGGTCGCTGTCGGTGAAGACGAATGAAGAGGTCTGGTAAATGGGGGTCGCGCGCGCTCCGGTGGCAGGGTCCGGCCGCGCGCCGGCGTGCAGCGACAGCGTGTCGAATCCGTGCGTCCTGGGCTTCCTCGTCGTCATCGCGTGGCCCCCGAAAGGTCGGTGGCCATGGTAACCTATCGAACGAACGTTCGACGCGCCAGCCGATGGCCTCCTCGCCCGATACACCCGAGCGCGGCCGCGGGGCCACCTTCGACCCCGCCAACCGCTTCCGCCGCGACGCCCGCGCCGCGGTCGACGACGGCTGGACGCATGCCGAGGACGACGACGCGCCGCCGCCGCCGCGCAGGACGATCGTCGCCATCCAGGCTGCGCGCACGATCATCTCGCGCAACCAGTCGCCGGACATCCCGTTCAACCAGTCGATCAATCCGTACCAGGGCTGCGAGCACGGCTGCATCTATTGCTACGCCCGACCGACGCACGCCTATCTCGACCTGTCGCCGGGCCTCGACTTCGAGACCAGGCTCTTCGCCAAGCCCGACGCCGCGGGCCTGCTCGCGCAGGAGCTCGGCAAGCGCGGCTACGTCTGCGACCCCATCGCGCTCGGCACCAACACCGACCCTTACCAGCCGATCGAGCGCGAATGGAAGATCACGCGCGCCGTGCTCGAGCTCCTCGCGCGCTGCCGCCATCCGTTCACGATCGTCACCAAGTCGTCGCTGGTCGAGCGCGACCTGGACGTGATCGCGCCGATGGCGCTTGCGAGCATGGCGCGCGTCTACGTGTCGATCACCACGCTCGACAAATCGCTGGCGCGCAAGCTCGAGCCGCGCGCCGCGGCGCCACACCGGCGGCTGCAGACGATCGCCACGCTCGCGCAGGCGGGCGTGCCGGTAGGCGTGATGGTGGCGCCGATCATCCCGCAGCTCAACGATCGCGACCTCGAGGCGATCGTCGACGCCGCGGCCAAAGCGGGGGCGACCGGTGCCGGCTACACGATGCTGCGCCTGCCCCTCGAAGTCGTGCCGCTGTTCCGCGCGTGGCTCGACGCGCATTATCCGCTGCGCGCGGCGCACGTGATGAGCCTCGTGCAGGACATCCGCGGCGGGCGCGACAACGACTCGACGTTCGGCCGCAGGATGCGCGGCAGCGGCGCGTTCGCCGAGCTCATCGCCACGCGCTTCCGGCTGGCGCGCGAGCGTGCGGGCCTCGGCAACCACCGCCAAGCGCCCCTCGACACGACGCGATTCGTGCCGCCTGCAGCCGACGACACGCAACTCGATCTGTTTCGCTAGCGCGGGGATGCCGGCCGGTGGGCGGCGAGAAAGTGCCGGAGCGCGGAAAATTCCAAGGGGACTGGGGGTCTCCGTTGAAAGCTGGTGTTGCGCCCCGGCACGATGGCAACTGTGCACGCGGGCGCATGTGCCGGCAACGCCGATTCCGCGAAGCGGTGGCGGCGCGGGGCGAGGCGGG
>DATBOK010000188.1:0-31282 GCA_036553845.1 Casimicrobiaceae bacterium | reverse complement strand
TTCGCGGCTCAGTGCCGACTCCGTCGCTCGCGCGCGCTTCGCCGACGGCGCGCGGCCGTCGTGCGCCGCCGCGGTGTCCTGCGCGGCCTTCTTGCGCGTGGCTGCCGACGCCGACTTCGAGGTCTTCATGGCGACGCCGGCGCGACGCGCCTTCGACAGGCCGATCGCGATGGCCTGCGTCGTCGAGCGCGCGCCGTGCTTGCCTTCGCGAATGTGGTCCATTTCTTCCTTGACGTATTCGCCGGCCTGCGTCGACGCGGACTTGCCCATGCGTTTGTCGGCAGCGGCGCGCTTCCTGGTGGCGGAATCGGGCATGTCGAATCTCCTGCGGCAGTTGCGATGAGGACGACTCTACGCGCGGGGGGCATGACGTCGATCGGACGCGCGCGCAAATCGCGGTAGTCCCCGCGCCGACAGCGCCACCGCGCTTTGCTAGACTGCGAAGATGGATGCCCGCGCGCGCCCCCGCATCGACGACTGGATCGCCGGCTTCGATCGTGCGTTGCGCACGCTCGCCGGCGTCGACGCGAGCGCGCGCGCGGTGCCCGGGTCGGCGTTGCCGGAGGCGGACCTGGATGGCGCCGAGCGCGCGCACGCTGCAGGCCTGATGCGGGTCAACCACACCGGCGAAGTCTGCGCACAGGCCCTGTACTCGGCGCAGGCGCTCGTCGCGCGCGACCCGGCGACCAAGGCGCAGTTCGCCGATGCCGCGCGCGAGGAGACCGATCACCTCGCGTGGACGGCGCAGCGCCTTCGCGACCTGGGCAGCCGGCCGTCGCTCGCCAATCCCCTGTGGTACGCGGGATCGTTCGCCATCGGCGTCGCCGCGGGACTCGCCGGCGAACGCCGCAACCTGGGTTTCGTCGTCGAGACCGAGCGCCAGGTCGAGGAGCACCTCGCCGGCCACCTCGACGCGCTGCCGGCGGCCGACGGCAGGAGCCGCGCGATCGTGGAGACGATGCGCAGCGACGAAGCGCGCCACGGCGCGATGGCCATGGAGGCCGGCGCGCTGCCGCTGCCGTGGCCCGTGCGGCGGCTGATGCGCGGCTGCGCCGACGTGATGCGTGCCGTTGCGTACCGGATCTGATCGTGACCCGCCGCGCGTTCGCCGCTCGCCTCGCAACCGCCCTCGCCGCCTGCGCGATCGTCGCCGGCTGCGCGACCCCCGCGTCGCAACCCGATGCCAGCCTCGCCGCGCACTACGCGCAGGTCGTCGCCGATCCGGTGCGCAGCGCGCCGGACCGCGCCAACGACGCCGAGCGGCACCCGGCACAACTCCTCGCATTTGCCGGCGTGGCGCCGGGAATGCGCGTGCTCGACGTGTCGGCCGGCGCCGGCTATACGTCGGCCCTCCTCGCCCTCGCGGTGGGGCCGCAAGGCCGCGTCTACGCGCAGGCGCCGCATCCCGGCGCTGCGCTCCAGCAGCGCGTCGCCGATCACCCGGGCACCAACATCGAAGTGGTCGCGCGGCCGTTCGACGATCCGGTGCCGCCGCAGGTGCGCGACCTCGATCTCGTCACGCTGATCCAGAACTACCACGACATCTCGTACCTGCCCGTCGACCGCGGCGCGATGAACGCGCACCTCTTCGCGGCGCTCCGGCACGGCGGTCACTACGTCGTCATCGACCACTCGGCGCGGCCGGGCACCGGCATCGCCGATGGGCGCACGCTGCACCGGATCGACGAGAACGTCGTGCTGGAGGAGGCGAAGCGCGCGGGCTTCGTCCTCGAAGCGGAGGGCGATTTCCTGCGCAATCCCGCCGACACCCGCGACACGCCCTCCACGCGCGCGACGATTCCCACCGACAAGTTCGCGCTGCGCTTCGTCAAGCCGTAGCGCGCTCAGGATTTTCGCGCGGGGCGCGGCCCGTCGGCCGCCTCGATCGACCGCTTCCAGCCCGTGAGTGCAGCGAGCCGTGCGCGGCGGATCGCACGGCGAATGTCGTCGGCGCTATCGGCACCGTCGACGCGCCGGCGTGGCTCCGCGCGTGCAATCGCACCGGCATCCACGCCGGCGATCGCGCCACGCGCGGCAGCAATGGCGGCCGCCTGCGGAAAATCGCAATGCGCCGGCGCCGTCGCGCAGGCGTCGGCGGCGGCCGCATGCGCCACCCATTCCAGCCGCTGCGGCCGGCGCAGCGCATCGCAGCCCAGGAGGAGGTCGAGCAGTTGCGCGGGGCGCAGTTCGCCGACGTGCTGCACGTCGCCGTGAAAGCGCGCCGCGAGATGGCCGGCATCGCGGCATTCGACGGGCGCCTTGAGCCGCGCCGACACCGCGTCGGCGAGTCGCTGCGACGTTGCGGCAGGTCCCGCTCGCCGCGCCGGAACGGCGACGCCGAGTTTCTGCACCAGCGTCGCGTATCGCGCAGGCAGGTCGTAGCCCTGCCGTGCCGCGTAGTCGAGTGCGCGCAAAAGGCGCGCGCCGGCAGTGGCCGTCGCCGTGCGCGCGCGCCGCGGTGCAGGCGAGCGCGACGACATGACGTCGCGGCCGGCGACGCCGAACAGTGCGTCGACTTCAGGCAACAGAGCGACGAGCGCGCCGCAGTCGCGCAGCACGCCGATCATCCGCGACGGCGCCGCCTCGGCGAGGCCGAGCGCCAGCTCGCGCCACACGCGCTCGGGCGCCAGCGTCGCGAGCTCGCCCGACCGCACGATGCGGCGCATCAGCGCGCGCGTGCCCGGCGCGACGCGGAAGCCGAAGCGGGCGGCGAAGCGCGCGACACGCAGCACGCGCAGCGGATCCTCGGCGAACGCCGGCGACACGTGCCGCAGAACGCCGCGCGCGAGGTCCTCGCGACCGTGATAGGGATCGATCACGACGCCGTGCTCGTCGCGCGCCATCGCGTTGATCGTCAGGTCGCGGCGCGCGAGGTCCTCCTCCAGCGTGACGTCGGGCGACGCGAAGAACTCGAAGCCGCGATAGCCGGTGCCGTGCTTGCGCTCGGTACGCGCGAGCGCGTGCTCTTCCTGCGTCTCCGGATGCAGGAACACCGGAAAGTCGCTGCCCACCGGGCGGTAGCCGGACGCGAGCATCATTTCCGGCGTAGCGCCGACGACGACCCAGTCGCGGTCGGCCACCGGCCGTCCGAGCAGCGCGTCGCGCACCGCGCCGCCCACCTCGTAGATGCGCACCTCGCGCGCCAGCTTGCGGTTCATCGGCATCCCGCCACGCGTCGCCGCGATGGCCGCTCAGTCGCGTCCGACGCGCGCGCGATAGACGTCGTATTCGCTCCTGGCGCTGTCGGGCGCGAGCCAGCCGGGCGCAAGCGCCTCGAGCGGCGTCGGCACGACACCGAACAACGCCGGAAATGGCCCGCGGCATGCGGTCGCCGCGGCGAGCGACGCCAGGTTGTCGCGCGTCAGCAGCCTGCCGGGGAGGCGCTCGAGCACTGCGGCGAGCATGCGCGCGAGCGAATCCGGCAGCGGCAGGATCGGCCGCGGCGTGCCGGCGGCACCGAGCGTCCAGGCGACGAGCGCGCGCAGCGTATAGGTCACCGGCCCGCACAGTTCGTAGCGTTGGCGGATCGCGGCGTCGAGGCGAATCGAATTTGCGATGCACCGCGCGACGTCCTCGACCCACACCGGCTGCAGCGGCGCGTCGGCACCGCCGAGCGCGACCACCGGCATCAGCTTTGCAAGGCGCGCGAAAAAGCAGGTGAGATGGTCGTTGCGGCCGAAAATGACGCTCGGCCGGAAGATCGTGTATGCGAGCGGCGACGCGGTGACGATCGTTTCGGCGTCGCCCTTCGAGCGCAGGTAATGCGACGGCGCATCGGCGGCGGCGTCGTGCGCGCTCATGTGCAAGTAGCGGCGAACGCCGGCACCGGCGCATGCTGCCACGGCGTCACGCGCGAAACTCGTATGCACGCGCGCGAACGTGTCGCGCCGCGACTCGTTGAGGATGCCGACGAGATTGATCATCGCGTCGGCGCCGCGCAGCAGGCGGCCGAGCGTGGCGCTGTCGGTGACGTCGCATTCGACGACATCGACGGTCGGCAGGAGGATCAGGGCGCGCGCAGCTTCGCGCCTGCGCGTCGGCACGATGACGCGGTGGCCGGCGCCGGCGAGCCGCGCCACGACTTCGCGCCCGACGAAGCCGCTGCCACCCGCGACGACCACCGTCTGCGGCATCGCGCTCAGCTTCCGGGCGCGAGCGCCGTGGTCGCCGGGCGCGGCGTGATCGTGCCGAGACGCGCACCGAGGGTGGGCGCCTCGACGCCCGGCTTGCCGAGGATGCTCGCGTAGTACACGGTGTTGGCCAGCACTTTCTTCACGTAGTCACGCGTCTCGTTGAACGGGATCGTCTCGACCCAGATGGCGCCTTCCAGCGCCCGCGGCGGACGCCAGGCGTCGGCGCGTCTCGGTCCCGCATTGTAGGCGGCCGCCGCAAGCGCCGCCTGACCATCGAGGCGGTCGAGCCAGTATTTGAGATAGAAGGCGCCGAACGCGGCATTGAGCTCGATGTCGGTGATGGCGTCGGGGCGATAGTCGGGCCGGTTCATCTGCTTCGACACCCAGCGCGCGGTGGGCGGCATCAGCTGCATCAGTCCCATGGCGCCGGCGGCCGACACGATGTCGGCGACGAAGCGCGATTCCTGGCGCGCGACGCCATACAGGAGCGGTGCCTCGACACCGGTCGCCTGCGCCGCGGCGAGGAACTGCGCCTCGTACGGCGTCGGATAGCGCAGCGCGAAGTCGTGGCGCACGCGCGTGCGCTCCGCGGTGTTGATCGAGCGATCGGGCAGACCCGCGCGGCGTGCGAATTCGGCCGCGTAGAGCAGCGTCTGGTCGTCCATGGCGCGCACGACTGCCGCCCATTCGCGAATCGAGTCCGCGCGCATGTCGAGCGCCGCGAGCTTGGCGACGCGCCGGACATCATCGCGCGCGCCGAAGTTGGCGAGCCAGACGTCGGAAGGCGTCGCCGGCTTGCTCGCGAGCACCGGTCGCCGACCCAGCGCTTCGGCGGCAAGGAGGCCATAGAAGCCGTAGTCGGCCGTCGCCAGCGCCGCATAGATCGGCGTCGCCTCGGCGCCGCGCCCCGTCTGCGCGAGCGCGCGCGCCCGCCAGTACCGCCACGCCGGCTCGTCCGCCATCGCCGCCGGCAGCGCATCGATGGCGGCCAGCACGTCGTTCCAGTCGCCGCCACGCAACGCGGCGCGCACGCGCCACGCCCGCTCGTCCGGATTTTCACGCGCGACGTCGGCCTCGCGATACCACAGGTTGGCATCAGGTTCGAGCTGGCGCGCGCCGAGGAAGGCGATGCGCGCGTTGCCGTAGCCACGCGCTTCCTCGGGCAGGCGTTCGCGCCACTTGACCCATGCCGCATGCGCGGCGCTGGCGTCGCTGCGACCCGCGCGCTCGAGCGCATACAGCGCGAGAATGCGTCCCGACGTGCGCTTCCACTGAAATTGGCCGCGCAGCAGCGTGCGCACCGGATCGCGTTCGACGGCGGCGAACGCCGCGCCGCTGACGCGCGCATCGCCCGGCAGCGAATCGGCCAGCGTGCGCACGAGGCGCCAATTGCCGGCTTCCGCGGCAAGTCGAACGCGTGCAGCGCGGTCGTCGGTGTCGAGGATTTGCCGCGCGACGAGGTCGGCGAACAATGGCTCGCAGGCGTCGGGCGTGGACTGCCCGGTGAACCACAGCGGCCGGGCCTCGGCGAGCGCCGCGTCGCCGTCGCGGACGCGGTGGTACAGGACGGCATCGCATGCGAGCTCGGTGTCGGCGGCGGCACGCGGCGGATATTCGGTGGCAAACGCCGCCCAGTCGCCGCGCCGCGCACGAGACTTGAGCCAGTCGACGGCAAGGCGATCGGCGAACGGCGTGCCCGCCCAGCGGCGCAGGAACGCGTGCACGGCCTGCGGATCGGCGGTGTCGACCGCAAGGTCGAGCTGCCACATCGCCACGTACGGCGCCAGCACGTGGTCGGCGACGCGCGGCGCGATGGCGGCCAGCGCCGCGGCATCGCCCTTGTCGAACGCGGCGCGCGCGGCGACGACGTCGGCGTCCGGGTCCTGCGCCGACGCCGGGCCGAAGAACATGCTGCCGGCGACGAGCACGGCGATCGCCAGCGGTGCCGGCCCGCGGCGAGCGATCCTTTTCCTGTCGAAGTGCATGGCCTTCATTGTCGGCGATTCGCGTGGCCGGGCACAACACGCGCGGCGTTGCGACCGCGCGAATCGCGGTTGGTTGCACACCCCGATGCTAAAATCGCAACAGTCGACCGCGCAGATGGGTCAACGCGCCGCAAGGGAGCGTCATACATGGCACAGCGCAAGTCCGCGGCACCGCTGGTCGGTGTCGTCATGGGCAGCGAAAGCGACTGGGACACGCTGAAGCACGCGGCGGCCCAGCTCGACGCGTTTGGCGTGGCCTACGAATCGCGCGTGGTATCCGCGCATCGGATGCCGGATGACCTCTTCGAGTACGCCGAGGACGCGATGACGCGCGGGCTTCGCGCCATCATCGCCGGTGCGGGCGGCGCGGCGCATCTGCCGGGGATGCTCGCGGCAAAGACAACCGTGCCCGTGCTCGGCGTACCGGTGCCGTCCAAGTACCTGCACGGCGAGGATTCGCTGCATTCCATCGTGCAGATGCCGAAGGGCATCCCGGTGGCGACGTTCGCGATCGGCGAAGCCGGCGCCGCCAATGCCGCGCTGTTCGCCGTGGCGATCCTCGCCGCCACCGACCCCGTACTGGCGCGCAAGCTCGCGGCGTTCCGCACGAAGCAGACCGCGGCGGCGCGTGCGATGCGGGTGCCGCCGGCGTCCAAGCCCGGCTAGTGCATACCCCGCCGATGGCGACGCCGATCGTGCCGGGTGATTGGCTCGGCCTGCTGGGCGGCGGCCAGCTCGGGCGCATGTTCGCGATGGCGGCGCAAAGCCTGGGCTTTCGCGTCGCCGTGCTCGACCCGGCCGTCGACGGCCCCGCCGCCGCGGTCGCCGACCGGCACATCCACGCCGACTACCTCGACGCCGCAGGGCTCGCGCGCCTCGCCGCGACCGTGCGCGCGGCGACCACCGAGTTCGAGAACGTGCCGGCGACGGCGCTCGAGTTCCTGGCGCGCGACTGCCGGGTGACGCCGGCGGCGGCGAGCGTCGCGATCGCGCAGGACCGCATCCGCGAAAAGACCTTCCTCGCCGCGCACGGCATCGCACTCGCGCCGTTCGCGGTGCTGCGCACACGCGACGACGCGCAACGCGTGCGTGGCGAGCTCCTGCCCGGCATCGTCAAGAGCGCGCGCATGGGCTACGACGGCAAGGGCCAGCGCCGGGTCGGCGAGCCGGCGGCGGTCGCCGCGGCGTTCGATGCGCTGGGTGGCGTGCCGTGCGTGCTCGAGCGCTTCGTCGACCTCGCCTGCGAGGTATCGGTGATCGTCGCGCGGCGCGACGGAGGCGACGCCCGCACCTGGCCGGTGGCCGAGAACCAGCATCGCGACGGCATCCTCGACGTGTCGATCGTGCCGGCGCGCATCGACGACGCCCTCGCCGCCCGCGCGCGCGAGATGGCGCTTGCCATCGCCGAGGCGCTCGACTACCGCGGCGTGCTGTGCGTCGAGCTCTTCGTCGGTCGCGACGGCGCGATCCTCGTCAACGAGATCGCGCCGCGCCCGCACAACAGCGGCCACTGGACGATCGACGCCGCGACGACGTCGCAGTTCGAGCAGCAGGTGCGCGTGCTCGCCGACCTGCCGCTTGGCGCCACCGATGCGCATGCGACGGCGGTGATGGTGAACGTGCTCGGCGACGCGTGGTGGCAGGATACGACGCAACGCGATCCCGACTGGGCGCGCGTGCTCGCCATCCCGGCCGCGCACCTGCACCTTTACGGCAAGGCCGAGCCGCGGCGCGGCCGCAAGATGGGACACGTGACCTGCGTCGCGCCCTCGCTGGAAGCGGCGCTCGCGGCGGCGCGGCAGGTCAAGCACGTGCTCGGCATTCCCGGTGCCGATGCCCTCTGAAACACCGCTCGCCGGCGTGCGCGTGCTCGATTTCACGCGCCTCCTGCCCGGACCCGTCTGCACGCTCTACCTCGCCGACCTCGGCGCCGACGTCGTCAAGGTCGAGGACACCGGCGCCGGCGACTACGCGCGAACGCTCGGCGCGGGCGCCGGCGCGCCCAGCGTCTTCTACCGCAACGTCAATCGCGGCAAGCGCTCGCTCGCGGTCGACTTGAAGTCGGTGCGCGGCCGCGAATGCGTGCAGGCGCTCGCCGTGCGCGCCGACATCGTCGTCGAGAGTTTCCGCCCCGGCGTGATGGCGGCGTTCGGGCTCGACCACGCGACGCTGCGCGCGCGTCATCCGCGCCTCGTCTACGCGTCGATCAGCGGCTACGGGCAGACCGGTCCGCGCGCCGCAATGGCGGGTCACGACGTCAACTACCTCGGCTACGCCGGTGTGCTCGACCAGACCGGCGTTGCCGGCGGCGCGCCGGCGTTGTCGAACCTGCAGATCGCCGACCTCCTGGGCGGCGCGGCGAGCGCGGCGGTGCCCGTGCTCGCGGCGCTCGCGGGCGCCGCACGCCACGGACGCGGCGCGTACATCGACGTCGCCATGAGCGACGCCGTGCTCGCGCACCAGCACTTCGCGTTGCAGGCGATCGCGCTGCATGGCCGCACGCTGCCGCGCGGCGCCGACCTCCTCACCGGCGGCGTGCCGGCGTACGGCGTGTATCCGACCGCGGACGGCCGCTACGTCGCCGTCGGCGCGCTCGAAGGCAAGTTCTGGCGCACGTTGTGCCACGCGCTCGACCGCGACGACCTCGCGGACCGGGGCCTCGCCGGCGGCGACGACGGCGCATACGTGCGCACACAGATCGCGGCGATCTTCGCCGCCGCCCCGCTGGCGCACTGGGCCGCGCGCTTCGCCGACGTCGACTGCTGCGTGACGCCCGTGGCAACGCTCGAGGAGGCGCTCGGCGATCCGCAGTTCCGCGCGCGCGGCATGGTCGGCAGGCGGGCGGACGGATCGATCGCGCTGGCGCCGCCGTGGCAGGTGAACGGCGCGACTGGCACGTTCAGCGCGCGCGAAGCGCCGGCGCAGGGCGAACACAGCCGCGACGTGCTGCGGGAGGCGGGGTACGACGGGGCGACAATCGACGCGTTGATCGCCGACGGAGTCGTGCGTGCCGTGGATGCGGAGTCCTGCTGACCAGGGAAATGACTGGCGGTGCCGCGTCCGGCCTCGCGGCCATGGCGCTCAGCGGATTGACGCGTACCCGCGACGCACGGCACGACGCTCCATGGCCACCAGCGCGGCGTACCGCGTCACGTCAGGCACGTCGAATCGCTTCAGCAGCACGCTGGCGAGCAGCGGCCTGCACGCCGGGTCGATGTGGAGCGCGACGAAGCGCGAGCGCAGCGCGGCGACGACGCGCGCATCGACGCCAGGTCCCGCAACCAGCAGCGGCATCGGCGTCCAGGGCGTGGCGGCGATAGTGCGGATGCCCGCGAGCGCGGCAGGATCCGCGTGGCGCACGAGATCGAGGTAGAAGCCGTCGATCGCCGCCACGTCGACCTTGTCCGATTGCAGGGCTTCGAGCGTGCGCGCAGGCGTGACGAACGGACCGACACTCCTGGCGTAGAGCGCCGCTCGCCGCGATGTCGCGTGGCGCGCCAGCAGCGCTCGCGGCGCGTTGAAGCCCGATTGCGAATCCTCGGCCATCCAGCCGATGCGATGGCCGAACGTCTGCTCCAGCAAGCCCCATCCGCTGGCGGCGCGCACCAGGAACTCGCTGCGGTAGCGCGACAGCCCGCGGTAGGGTGGCGGCGCCGGGACCGGCACCGCGATCGGCTGCATGCCCCGGACCGAACGCACGAACGGCCATCCGCACATGAAATCGGCGCACAGCATGGGCTCGCTCCACAGCGCCTCGATCGGCTGCGGAAAGCCGTGCGTGATGAAGCGCACGCGCACGCCGGCCGCGGCGAATGCGCGCTCGAACAGCTGGCGCCACGCCGCAGCCAGTGATGGCGTGGCGCTGTACATGCGCAGCGACGTGACGAAGTCCGTCACCTGCGGCGAAGGTCAGCGGAACCGCAGCGTCTGCCCGACCGTGTCGCGCCGGGATTTCTGCAGCAGGGCGTGGCCCAGCGCGATGTCGCAGATGCTCAGGCCCCGATGCCAGAACAGGATCGTCTCGTCATCGCGCTCGCGGCCCGGCTTGCGGCCGGCGACGATCTGCCCGAGTTCCGCGTGCAGGTTGCGTTCGTTGAGGCGGCCGGTGTCCACGTGCTCGCGCAGCGCGCCGAACGGCAATCCCTTGCGGCACTGGCCCCAGTCGTCGACCACGATCTTGTCCATGATGTCGGTGAGCGAGATCTCGACCGCGCTCATGGTTCCATAGGGGACGACCAGGGCGCCCTTGGCGATCCACGCCGTCGCGAGCAGCGGCTCGGGCCGCGTCAGGCGCGACGCCTCGACGACGATGTCGGCGCCGCGCACGCAGGATTCCCAGTCCGCCGTCGCCGTCACGCGCTTGCCGAGATCGTGCGCGAGCCGCGCGGCGAACGCGTCGCGGCTTTGCGCACGACGCGAATGCACGCGGATCTCGTCGAAACCGAAGATGCGGTCGAGGAGCCGCACGTTCCAGTACGCGGTGCCGCGCGCGCCGATGTGCGCGAGCACCCGGCTGTCGCGGCGCGCGAGGTGCTTGGCGCCGATGGCGGTCATCGCGCCGGTGCGCATGTCGGTGATGGCCGTCGCGTCGATCACCGCGAGCGGCATGCCGGTCCCGGGATCGAAGAGATTGAGGAGTGCCATCTCCGACGGCAGCCCGCGTGCGTAATTGTCGACGAAGTCGCCGACGATCTTCACGCCCGCCATGCCGAGCGGCTTCACGTAGCCGCGCAGGACGTTGAAATGCCCCTTGGCCGACGATTCGGGCACCAGGTGCACGCGCGGCTCGATCACCGTCTCGCCACGTCCCTGCGCGAGCAGCGCCGATTCGACGGCGGCGAGCACTTCTTCGTCGGCAAGTTCGAGCCGCGCGACGTCGGGACCGCCCAGGTACGTGATGTCGACCTGCTGCGAATGCATGGTGCGCCGCCTGCCCGGTAGCCGATGCGATCACTCGACCTTGATGCCCGCCTTGCGGACGATGTCCCCCCACTTCTGCGCTTCGCGCCTGATCTTCGCTTCGAAAGCTTCGGGCGTGCTGCCATCCGGCTCGAGACCGAGTCCCGCGAGCTTCGTGCGCACTTCGTCCTCGGCCAGCGCATCGGCCATGTCATGCTGGATCTGGTGAACGATCGCAGGCGGTGTGCCGGCGCGCGTGACGATGCCGTACCACGAGGTGACGTCGAATCCGGGCAATCCGCTTTCGGCCACGGTCGGCACGTCGGGTAGCTGCGGCGAGCGATTCGGGCTGGCAACCGCCAGCGCCACGAGCCTGCCGGTCCTGATGTACTGGATCACGGTCGAGATGCCCGCGAACATCATCTGCGTATTGCCGCCGAGGAGATCGTTCACCGCCGGCGCGAGTCCCTTGTAGGGGATGTGGACGATGTCGATGCCGGCATCGAGCTTGAGCAGCTCCCCGGCCAGGTGCGCGCCGCTGCCTTCACCGGGCGACGCGAAGTTGAGCTTGCCCGGATTCGCCTTGGCGTAGGCGATGAGCGCCTGGACCGTCTTGGCGGGCACCGCTGGATTGACGACCAGCACGTTGGGCACGTTGGCCAGGTTGGTGACGGGTGTCAGGTCCCTGTAGGTATCGAACGGAAGATTCTTGAACAGGATGGGATTCACCGTCAAGTTGCCGGCGGGGGCCAGCACCAGCGTGTAGCCGTCCGGGTCGGCGCGTGCCCCATCCGCCATGCCGATGTTGCCGGAGGCACCGACTTTGTTGTCGATGATGACCGGCTGCCCCCACTTTTGCGACAGCCGTGCGCCCACGATCCGCGGCAGCAGGTCCGCGACTCCCCCCGCGGCGAACGGCACGATGATGTGCACGGGCCGCGATGGAAACGCGTTTTGCGCCGATGCCGGCACCGTGATCGCCAAGGCCAGCGCAAAAATCGCCCATCGATTCGGCTTCATGTCGGTTCCTCGCGGCAATCGCATTGCAGTCGATAAACGCTACGCCGCGCTTGATTGCGCGAACGGCCGAACCCGATGCAGGCTGGCACGCGTCCTCACACGTCGCACACGCGAAGAATATCGCCCGCCATGGATGAGTGCAATCAAATGCGTCAGTGCGCGCCGATGAATCGCGCGCAGCGGACTCAGGACTTCTTCGCGGCCGGATCCTTGCGCGTGACGCCGACCGGCAGCGCGGCGATGCGTGCATATTCGGGGTCGACGTAGCGGCCGCCCTGCGCGACATAGTCGCGCGCCATGTCGGTGGCGTCGACGCCCCAGAAGAGCTCCTGGCCGATCGCCAGCGTCGGCACGCCGAAGACTCCCCGCGCAATCGCCTCGTCCGTATTGCGCCGCAGCTCGTCCTTGACCTCCTGCGCGGCGATCGCGGCATCGGGGTCGTGCACGCCGAGGCCATGCGCGAGCTCCGCCCACTCGATGGGCAGGTCGGGCAGACGCCCGTCGCGCCACACGAAGCGGAAGATCTGCTGCACGGCGTCGAATCGCGAATCGCAGGCGACGGCGAGCCGCAGCAGCGGCAGCGGGTTGAACGGGTGCTCGTGCGGAAACTTGAACGGGATACCCAGCTGCCCGGCCCGCCAATGCGCGAAACGGTACGTGAATGCGCGCTTGGCGGCGATCTCCGCCGGGCCCTTGTGGGCGTTGGCGGCGAGTACCGCGCCGAAAACCACCGGCTTCGGCCTCACCTCGAGCTTCGGCGCCATCGCCGGCAGGCGCTCGCATTGCAGGTACGAGAACGGCGACACGAAGTCGAAATACCAGTCGGCGATGGTCATCGCGCCTCCGTGCGCTCGCGGCGTGCCGCGAGCGCATCGATCACCGCGCGCTTGTCGTCGGCGCTCATCCGCGACCACGTCGCGATCTCGTGCAGCGTGCGCAGGCAGCCGGTGCAGTACGTCTGGGTGGCGTCGAGCGTGCAGACGCTGATGCACGGAGACGCCACGTCGTCGCCGCGCCACGCCGCGGGCTCCCGGCTCATGGGCTCATGCCTCGAGCGGCGCCTTGGCATCCAGCGCACGTGCGACGCGCGATGCAGGCTCGCGCCCGAGCGCCCCGAGGATGTAGCGGCCGGCACGCCGCAGTCGCGTCATGTCGACGCCGCAATCGATGCCGAGGCCATGCAGCAGGTAGACCACGTCCTCGCTCGCGACGTTGCCGGTCGCGCCCTTGGCATAGGGGCAGCCGCCGAGCCCCGCCACCGAGCAATCGAACGTCGCCACGCCCGCTTCGAGCGCGACATAGAGGTTGGTCAGCGCCTGGCCATAGGTGTCGTGGAAGTGCCCTGCGAGCATCGCCACCGGCACAGCCTCGGCCACGGTATCGAACAACGTGCGCGTGTTGCCCGCGGTGCCGGTGCCGATCGTGTCGCCGAGCGACACTTCGTATGCGCCGAGCGCCGCGAGCCGCGCCGCGACGTCGCGCACCGCGCTGGCCGACACTTCGCCTTCGTAGGGGCAGCCCAGCACGCATGAGATATAGCCGCGCACGCGGATGGCATGGGCCCTGGCGGCGGCGAACACCGGCGCCGCGCGCGCGAGGCTCTCCTCGATCGAGCAGTTGATGTTGCGCCGGGAAAACGATTCCGTCGCGGCGACGAACACGGCGATCTCCGTCGCGTCCGCCGCCAGCGCGGCGTCGAAGCCCTTCATGTTCGGAACCAGCACCGGATAGGCGACGCCGGGCCGGCGGCGAATGCGCGCCATGACTTCTGCGGCGTCGGCGAGCTGCGGCACCCATTTCGCCGACACGAACGACGTCGCCTCGACCGCGGCGAATCCTGCATCCGACAGCATGTCGATCAGCGTCACCTTGACGTCGGTCGGCACCTGCGTCTTTTCGTTCTGCAGGCCATCGCGTGGACCGACCTCGACGAGGCGCACGGTGCGCGGCAGTGTTGGACGCGCTTGCATCGTTCAGTCTCCCGGCGCCTTGTCGAGGTCGACCAGGTCGGCACCCTCGGCGACGCGCTCGCCGACCGCGCAATTGACCGCCGTAACGGTCCCGCCATGCGGCGCGACGATCGTGTGCTCCATCTTCATGGCCTCCAGCACCACCAGCGGCGCAGTCTTCGCCACCACTTCGCCGGGCTTCGCCAGCACGGCGACGATGGTCCCCGACATCGGCGCCCGCAGGTGCCCGCCGCCATCCTCGACCGGGTCGTGCTCGGCCAGTGGATCGGCGCGCCGGCCGCGGTGGCGCAGTCCCTCGCCGAACACGTAGCGCTCGTCGCCCCGGGCGACCACTGTGCCGACCACCCGCGCGCCGTCGACCTGCATCGTCACGCGGCCCTCGCCGACATGTTCGACGAGGAGCACGAACTCGCGTTCCGCAATGCGCGCGCGCAGGCGGTCATCGCGCCCGGGCCACAACGCCACGCGATGGCGCCCGGTGGCATCGTCGACGTCGAACGCGACGTGGTGCGCGAGGCTGTTCTGCCACCACGCATCGACGGCATTCCACGGCGAATGAATGTCCGCGTCGCAACCCGCCGCCGGCGCGGGCATGCGCCATTCGGCGACCGCCGCGACCAGCAGGGCCACCGGCGCGTCGCCTGACGGCGCCAACAGGGCGTCGCGGTGGCGCGCGATGAAGCCGGTGTCGATCTGCGCCTCGGCGAACGCCGGCAGCGCGACGAGGCGCTCGAGGAACGCGACATTCGCCGTCACGCCGACGACTTCGCATTGCGCGAGCGCTGCCCGCATGTGCTGCAGCGCGGCGTTGCGGTCCTCGCCGTGCACGATCAGCTTGGCGAGCATCGGGTCGTAATACGGCGAAACGGCGTCGCCGGCGCGAAAGCCGGTGTCGACGCGCACGTCGGCGGACGTCTGCGGCATCCGCCAGTGCGCGATCGCGCCGATCGACGGCAGGAACCCGCGCTGCGGATCCTCGGCGTAGATGCGCGCCTCGATCGCGTGGCCATCGAGCCGCACCGCATCCTGCGCCAGCGGCAGCGGCTCGCCGCGCGCCACGCGCAGTTGCCACTCGACGAGGTCGAGGCCGGTGATCATCTCGGTCACCGGGTGTTCGACCTGCAGCCGCGTGTTCATCTCCATGAAGAAGAAGCGCCCGTCCAGCTCGGCGATGAACTCCACGGTGCCGGCGCCGACGTAGCCGATCGCCTTCGCCGCCGCCACCGCGGCGTCGCCCATCGCGCGCCGGCGCTGCGGCGTCATGCCCGGCGCCGGTGCTTCCTCCAGCACCTTCTGGTGGCGCCGCTGCACCGAGCAATCACGCTCGTTGAGGTGGATCGCATGTCCCTGCGAATCCGCGAACACCTGGATCTCGATATGACGCGGCGAGGTCAGGTACTTCTCGACGAGCACCCGGTCGTCGCCGAAGCTCGCGCGCGCCTCGCGCCTGGCGGAGGCGAGCGCCGCCCCGAAGCCGGCGGCATCCTCCGCGACCTTCATGCCCTTGCCGCCGCCGCCGGCCGTGGCCTTGACCAGCACCGGGTATCCGATCTTCTGCGCTTCGCGCGCGAGCAGATCGTCGGACTGGTCGTCGCCATGGTAGCCCGGCACCAACGGCACGCCAGCCCGCTCCAGGATCCGCTTGGCCGCGGATTTCGATCCCATCGCTGCGATCGCCGCCGGCGGCGGCCCGACGAAGACGATGCCGGCGTCGCCGCAGGCGCGGGCGAACGCCTCGTTCTCCGACAGGAATCCATAGCCCGGATGGATCGCGTCGGCCCGCGCGGCACGTGCGGTCGCCAGCACCCGCGCGGCATCGAGGTAGCTTTCCCGTGGCAAGGCGCCCCCCAGTCGGTGCGCCTCGTCGCAGGCGTCGACGAACAGCGCGCCGGCGTCGGCATCCGAATAGACGGCGATCGTGCGGATACCCATGCGCCGCGCGGTGCGCGCGACGCGCACCGCGATCTCGCCGCGATTGGCGATCAGCAGTCGGCGCATGTCACTGGCCGGCGACCAAGATGGCGTGCGCGCCGACCGCGCACCAGATGGCGAACAGCACGATCATCGACGCGAGGTAGACCACGAAGCGGTGCTTCACCCGGTTGTACGTGCAGTGGATGATGCTGTGCACCAGCCGCAGCGCGACGTACAGCCACGCCAGCAGCAGCAGTCCCCACGCGCCGCCGTGCAGCGCGATCGCCGCGAGCATCGCCGCGTAGAACAGCACCGGGGCTTCGAACAGGTTGCGGAAGTTGTCGGCGGCGCGGTTGTCCTCCAGCTTCGACGCCATGTCATTCGCGGAGGCGACCGATTGCGGATGGATGTGCCGCGCTCGCATCTCGCGCGTGCGCCGTACCAGCAGCACCACTGCCACGCCGAAGGTCAGCAGCGCGAGCGCCAGCATCGGCAGCGCCAGCAATCCATCCATGGGCCTCAACATGCGGGACTCTCCCTTAGATTCGCCGGGTTCAGCGCTCGCCGCCGGCGGACAGATGGCCGAACAGTGCCGCGACGCGGCGCACGATGCCGCGCACCGCGCGCCACACCCTGGGCAGCAGCCAGATCATCAGCACCACCAGCACGGCGACCACGGCAAGCGCCGCAAGCGGGTAGGCGAACGCGAGCCAGACAAGGGTGCCCACCGTCAGGTCCTCGCCGAACGACGCCGCCCAGTTGGAGAAGGGCTCCGGCGAAGTGTTGATGAGCACGCGGCTGCCGGATTTGGTGAAGTGGCTCCCCGCCGCCAGCGAGCCGCCGAGGATCGCCGCGGCGAGCGTCGTCGCCGGTCCGGCCGCACCGAACACGCTCGCGGCGAGCGCGGCGCCGGCGGGAATGCGCACGAACGTCTGCACGAAATCCCACGCCGTGTCGACGCCGGGAATCTTGTCGGCGAAGAACTCGACCGCGCACATGAAACCCGAGGCCGCGAGCACGTACGGATGCGCGAGCGCGACGAGGCCGCCGGGCAACGGTACGAGTCCGAGATAGCCCAGGCCGCCGACGATGAAGAGCACCGCATAGAGGCGCACGCCGCTCGCCCAGCCGAGCGCCGCGGCGAGGCCGACGAGCTGCCAGGCGTCGAATGTGTCGAGCGGATGCATGCGCGCTCAACGCGCCTTCGGCGGCGGCAGCGACGCGGCCCATGCCGGCGTGCGCTTGTCGAGAAACGCCGCCAGGCCTTCGCGGGCCTCCGGCGACGCACGCACGTCGGCGATGCGCCTTGCGGTATCCGCGATCAGCGCGTCGTCGATGGGACCGCGCGCGATCGCGCCCAGGAGCTCCTTTGCCGCCGACTGCGCCGCGGGGCCCGAGCGCAGCAGCGCGTCGGCGATCGCGTCGACGCGCGCGTCGAGCGCCTCCTCGGCCACCACTTCGTGCAGCAGGCCGAGCCGCAGCGCCTCGTCCGCGCCGAAGCGCTCGCCGGTGAGGAAATAGCGGTGCGCGGCGCGCGTGCCGATCGCACGCACGACATAGGGGCCGACCGTCGACGGGATGAGGCCGAGGCGCACTTCCGACAGCGCGAACGTCGCGCGCGGCGTGCCCACGGCGATGTCGCAACACGCGACGAGTCCGACACCGCCGCCATAGGCCGCGCCGTGCACCCGCGCAATCACGGGCTTGGCGAGGCTGGCGAGCGTCGCCAGCATCGCGGCGAGCGCGTGGGCATCCGCCAGGTTCTGGTCGTAGTGGTAGTGCGCCATCCGCCGCATCCAGCCGATGTCGGCGCCGGCGCAGAAGCTCGTGCCCTTGCCGGTCAGCACGACCAGGCGCACCGCGGGATCGGCGGCGAGCGCGTGCAATCCGGTGGTCAATTCGGCGATCAGCACCTCGTCGAAGGCGTTGTGCACGGCCTCTCGCGACAGCGCGACGCGGGCGACACCGGCATCGATGCGGATGTCGAGCGAGGCGGAAGTCGATGCGGGCATGCGCGCGGCTACATCCTGAACACGCCGAAGCGCGTCACCTCGGCGGCGGCGTTCTGCGCCGCCGACAGCGCGAGCCCGAGCACGCGCCGCGTGTCGGCAGGATCGACGATGCCGTCGTCCCAGAGTCGCGCACTCGCGTGGTACGGGTGGCCCTCGCGCTCGTACTGCTCGCGAATCGGCGCGCGGAACGCCGCCTCGTCGTCGGCGCTCCAGTGGCCGCCCTTCGCCTCGATGGCGTCGCGGCGCACCGTCGCCAGCACCGTCGCCGCCTGCTCGCCGCCCATCACCGAGATGCGCGCGTTCGGCCACATCCAGAGGAAGCGCGGATTGAACGCACGGCCGCACATGCCGTAGTTGCCGGCGCCGTAGCTGCCGCCGATGATCATCGTCAACTTCGGCACGCGCGCGCACGACACCGCGGTGACCATCTTCGCGCCGTCCTTGGCGATGCCGCCGGCCTCGTATTTCTGGCCGACCATGAACCCCGTGATGTTCTGCAGGAACACGAGCGGCGTGCCGCGCTGCGCGCAGAGCTCGATGAAATGCGCGCCCTTCTGCGCCGATTCCGAATACAGCACGCCGTTGTTGGCGACGATGCCGACCGGATAGCCGTGGATGCGCGCGAACCCCGTGACGAGCGTCGCACCGTAGCGCGCCTTGAACTCGTCGAGGTCGCTGTCGTCGACCACGCGCGCGATGACCTCGCGCACGTCGTACGGCTTGCGGATGTCGGCATTGATCACGCCATAGAGCTCGCCGGGATCGTAGCGCGGCGCGCGCGGCGGCGCCACGTCGAGCGCGACGTGCTTGCGGTGGTTGAGGTTGGCGACGATGCGGCGCGCGATCGCCAGCGCGTGCGTGTCGTCGCGCGCCAGGTGGTCGGCGACGCCGGAGATGCGCGTGTGCACGTCGCCGCCGCCGAGCGCCTCGGCGCTGACGATCTCGCCGGTGGCGGCCTTGACCAGCGGCGGCCCCGCGAGAAAGATCGTGCCCTGCTCGCGCACGATGATCGACTCGTCGGACATCGCCGGCACGTAGGCGCCGCCCGCCGTGCAGGAGCCCATCACCACGGCGATCTGCGGCACGCCCGCCGCCGACAGCGTCGCCTGGTTGTAGAAGATGCGGCCGAAGTGATCGCGGTCGGGGAACACGTCGGTCTGGTTCGGCAGGTTGGCGCCGCCCGAATCGACGAGGTAGATGCACGGCAGCGCGTTGTCGCGCGCGATCTCCTGCGCGCGCAGGTGCTTCTTCACCGTCATCGGATAGTAGGTGCCGCCCTTCACCGTGGCGTCGTTGCAGACGATCACGCATTCGCGCCCGCTGACGCGGCCGACGCCGGTGATGATGCCGGCGGCGGCGATCGTGTCGTCGTACATGCCAAAGGCGGCGAATGCCGAGAGCTCGAGGAACGGGCTGCCGGGGTCGATCAGCGCGCGCACCCGCTCGCGCGGCAGGAGCTTGCCGCGCGCGAGGTGCCGCGCGCGCGCGGCCTCGCCGCCGCCCTCCTCGATCGCCGCGGTCTTCGCCCGCAGGTCGTCGCAAAGCGCCTGCATAGCCGCGCGATTGGCGGCGAACGTGGCGTCACGCACGGCAAGCTTGGACTCGATGGCGGGCATGTCAGGTCTTGCGCGGATGTCCGGGCATCAATGCGTACGGATGGCGCCACCGCGGCTGCGCGCGGATCGCGCCGAGCCAGCGCGCGATGTTCGGATAGGCAGCCCAGTCTACCCCGATCTCGTCGTCGAAGAAGAGGTAGCCACAGCACGACAGGTCGGCGATCGTCAGCCGCTCGCCGACGACGAATGCGCGCGTCGCGAGGTGGGCGTCTAGCACCTTCCAGGCAGCCTCGGCGCGCTTGCCGAACTCGGCGAGCACGTCGGGGTTCGGCTGCGCGACGAACGTGCGTATGAAGCGGTAGGTCGCCGTGTAGCTGGTGAGCTTGTGGTTGTCCCAAAGCATCCAGCGCAGGATCTCGCGGCGCTGCGCGTCGCCGGCGGCGGCGAAGCGGCCCAGCGTCGAGGCGACGTAATCGAGGATCACGCCGGACTGCGACAGCGCGAGCCCCGCGTGCTCGAGCATCGGCACCTCGCCCATGACGTTGCGCGCGCGATAGGCATCCGTGCGCGTCTCGCCGCCGAAGTAGTCGACGAAGCGCGGCGCCCAGTCGGCGCCGGCAAGCTCCAGCGCCAGCGCCACCTTGTAGGCGTTGCCCGATTGCGCGAAGCAGTGCAGCGTGTATTCGGCCATGGCAGGCGTGACGGGTCAGCGCGTGGCTGCGGCGAGCGGCGCCGACATCTCGAGCAGGCGCCCGGCGGGGTCGTGGACGTGGCACACGCGCATCGCCCACGAAGACTGGTCGTGCGGCACGGTGACGAGGGTGACGCCACGCGCGCGCAACAGGTCGGCCGCGGCGTCGACGTCGGCGACGCCGATCTGCAGCACGGCGTCGGCGCGCGCGGACACCTCTAGCGGCGCGCCGACCACCGACTCCATCAGCGTGCGCGCGCAAAGCCCGATGCGCGCGGCTCCGGTGTCCAGCTCGATATACACGCCGGGCACGTCGACCACGGCTTTGAAACCGAGCGCGTCCCGGTAGAACGCCAGCATCGGCCCGAAGTCGTCGACCAGGAGCCGCAGATGGGTGAGCCCGGTCACGACGCCTCCCGCTGCGCGTCGCCGACGCGCGCGCGCACGAGGTTGCTGCCGCGCGCGCTGACGAACAGCGCGCCGTCGACGCCGCGCGCGGTGCCGTCGACGCCGACGATCCATCCGGCGAGCGAGGGCTTGTAGTCGCAGCGCGCGACGACCCACTCGAGCACGAGGCGCGTGCCGGCGGGCACCGCCTTGACGAACTTGAACTCGAAGCCCAGGCCGAGCGCCACGCCGGCGGCCGAGAAATGCGTGGCGTCGAGCCCCATCATCAGCGCGGCGAGCTGCGGGCCGCTCGCGATCAGCGCGCCAAACGGTCCGTCAGCCGCGGCGGCCGCGTCGTGATGCAGCGGATTCATGTCGCCCGACAGCGTGGCGAAGGCGCGGATCGACTCGGCATCGATGCGCACCGACTTGCGGAACACGTCGCCCACGCGCACGCCGATCATCGCAGCAAGTCGCGGCCGATGACCATGCGCTGGATGTCGCTGGTGCCCTCGTAGATCTGGCACACGCGCACGTCGCGGTAGATGCGCTCGACCGGAAAATCGTTGACGTAGCCGTAACCGCCGTGCACCTGCAACGCCGCGGAGACCACCCGCTCGGCCATTTCCGAGGCGAACAGCTTGGCCATCGCCGCCTCGCGCAGGCACGGCAGGCCGTGATCGCGCAGGGTCGCGGCATGCCACACCATCTGCCGTGCCACCTCGATCTCGGTGGCCATGTCCGCCAGCCGGAAATTGACTGCCTGGTGGTTGACGATGGGCTTGCCGAACGTGGCGCGCTCGCGAGCGTAGGCGATGGCGGCGTCGAACGCCGAGCGCGCCATGCCCACCGACTGCGCACCGATGCCGATGCGCCCCGCCTCGAGATTGGCGAGCGCGATCCGGTAGCCGTCACCCTCCTGCCCCAGACGGTTCTCCACCGGCACCTCGCACTGCTCGAACGCGATCTGCGCCGTGTCCGACGCGCGCTGTCCGAGCTTTTCCTCGATGCGCGCCACCCTGTAACCCGGCGTGCGCGTGTCGACCACGAACGCGCTGATGCCGCGCTTGCCGGCCGCCTTGTCGGTGACGGCGAACACGATCGCGGTGTCCGCGTTCTTGCCGGTGGTGATGAACTGCTTGACGCCGTTGAGCACGTAGCGGTCGCCCTTGCGCTCGGCGCGCGTGGTGAGCGCGGCGGCGTCGGAGCCGACGTGCGGCTCGGTGAGGCAGAAGCAGCCGAGGTGGTCGCCGCGTGCCAGCGGCGGCAGGTAGCGCGCCTTCTGCGACGCGGTGCCGAAGCGCTCGAGCGGTCCGCACACGACCGAGTTCTGCACGCTGACGACCGTGGATGTCGAGCCGTCCCCCGCGGCGATCTCCTCGATCGCCACGGCGAGCGACACGTAATCGCTGCCGGCGCCGCCGTCGGCCTCGGCGACGACCATGCCGAGCGCGCCGAGCGCGCCGAGCGCCTGCAGCTCCTCGCGCGGGAAGTGGTGGTCGCGGTCCCACGCCGGCGCGTTCGGCCACAGGCGCTCCTGCGCGAATGCGCGCATCGTGTCGCGCACCATCGCCTGCGTGTCGGAGAGGATCATCGATTGCGCTCCGCCGTGCTCATTTGCGCGCGTCGAGCGCAAGGCGCAGCGCCAGCGCCGCGAATACCCCGGCAAGCGCGCGCCGCGACCAGCGCGTGAAGCGTCCATGCCGCTCGAAGACCCGGCGCACGCGCGACGCGGCGAGCACGCACCCGAGGTCGAACGGAAACACGACGACGAACTGGCTGACGCCGAGGATCAGCGTCTGCGCCAGCACGCTGCCGCGCGACGGGTCGACGAACTGCGGCAGCAGCGCGAGCTCGAACAGCGCGATCTTCGGGTTGAGCACGCTCGACAGGACGCCATCGCGATAAAGGCGCGCCGCCGGGATCGACGGCCGCGCGGCCGCGTCCGCGGTGTCGCGCTCGCGCCACGTCTGCACGGCGAGCCACGCCAGGTAGAGCGCGCCGGCGATGCGGATCGCGTCGTAGGCCAGCGGCACCGCCGCGAGCAGCGCGGCAAGGCCGAACGCCACTGCGGCGATGTGGAACGACAGCCCGGTCTGCGTGCCGGCGAGCGTCAGCAGCCCGGCGCGCCGGCCCTGTGCCAGCGTGCGCGAGACGAGCAGCAGCATGTTGGGACCCGGCGTGATGGCGAGCGCCACGCACGCACCGCAGAAGAGGAGCCAGGTCGCCGCCGGCATCAGACTCATCGGCGATCCCGCGGCGGCAATTGCGATGCGCACATCGTCGTCCCCTCATTCACCCGCGACGTCGTAGCCGAGCGCCGTCATCAGCGGTCCGGCGCCACGCTCCACCGCCGCACGATCCGCCGCGCTCATCTCGCGCCGCCACACACCGACGCGCTCGGGCAGCGGCGGCCGCGCCAGGTTGGCATGGATGCGCGTGCGGTCGTCACGCGACACCATCCGCCCGCTCACGTGCTGGCGTCCCCTGAGCCTCGCGATGCGCGCGACGCCGCGTGCGCTCGGGTCGGTCATGGCCGGCACGAACGGCAACGCCAGGAACTCGCACAGGCGGGTGAGTGCATCGGCCGGATTCTGCACCAGGTCCTCGTAGCGGATCTCGACGTAGCGCGCGAGCGACGCGCCGGCGCGACGCCCGGCATCGACATGGTAGCGCCAAGCCTGTCCCAGCACGTTGAAATCCTGGCTCGGCGCGAACCACGTCTTGCGCCACGACAGCGCGGTGTCGCGTGGATCGCGCAGCACGTGGATGAAGTGCGCCTCCGGCAGGACCGCGGCGATCTCGCGCATCGCGAAGATGTTGTCGGGAGTCTTCTCGCCGGCGCGCGGCTTGCCTTCGCTGGCCGCGTAGAGGTCGTAGAACGCACGGGTCGCGGCGGGCACCGAGAACGGCGCGAGCGCGGCGATGCGCATCGCGAAGTCGCCGGCATCGAGCCCGAAGTCCGACCAGTTGGAGATTGGCGAGCGGTCGGCCGTTACGATGTCGACGAAGCGCCGCGCCGCGTCCGGCGCCGCCGGCAGCGTGACCACGTGCTTGAGGAACGCCGTCTCCGGCGGCATCGCCAATGCCGGGTGCGCGTCGAGCATCACCGCCAGCAGCGACGTGCCGGAGCGCGGACAGCCGACGATCACCGGGAACGGCGTGCGCGCGATGCCGGCCGCGGTCGGCGCCGGATGCGCCGATGGCGATCGCATGGATGTGGCGTCCGCGGCCATGAGCGTCAGACGATTTCCACCGCCAGCGCGGTAGCCTCGCCGCCGCCGATGCACAGCGCGGCCACGCCGCGCCGCCCGCCGTGCTTGCGCAGCGCCCCGAGCAGCGTGACGACGATGCGCGCGCCCGACGCGCCGATCGGGTGGCCGAGCGCGCAGGCGCCGCCATGGACGTTGACCTTGTCGTGGGCGATGCCGTGCTCGCGCATCGCCGCCATCGTCACCACGGCAAACGCCTCGTTGATCTCGAAGAGGTCGACATCGGCCGTGCGCCAGCCCGTCTTCGCATACAGCTTGGCGATCGCCCCGACCGGCGCGGTGGTGAACTCGCCCGGCTTCTGCGCATGCGTCGCGTGCGCGACGATCACCGCCAGCGGCTTGAGTCCACGCGCCTCGGCCGTCGAGCGGCGCATCAGCACCAGCGCCGCGGCGCCATCCGAAATCGAGCTCGAGTTGGCGGCGGTCACCGTGCCGTCCTTGCGGAACGCCGGCTTCAGCGTCGGGATCTTGGCAGGCGTCGCCTTCGCCGGCTGCTCGTCGCGGTCGACGATGACGTCGCCCTTCCTGCCGGTCACCGTGACCGGCGCGATCTCCCAGGCGAACGTGCCGTCGTTGCCGGCGGCGAGCGCGCGCGCGAGCGACGCCTGCGCGAACGCGTCCTGGGCCTCGCGCGTGAACGCGTACTTGTCCGCGCATTCCTCGGCGAAGGTGCCCATCAGCCGGCCCTTGTCGTAGGCGTCCTCGAGACCGTCCAGGAACATGTGGTCGATCACCTGCTGGTGGCCCATCCGGTAGCCGGTGCGCGCCTTGGGCAGCAGGTAGGGCGCCTGCGACATGCTCTCCATGCCGCCGGCGACCACGATGTCGCACGAGCCCGCGACAAGCGCGTCGTGCGCGAGCATCGTTGCCTCCATCGCCGAGCCGCACATCTTGTTGACGGTGGTGCAGCCTGCGGCAACCGGCAAGCCGGCCTTGAGCGCCGCCTGGCGCGCCGGCGCCTGGCCCTGTCCGGCCGGCAGCACGCAGCCGAAGATCACGCGCTCGACGTCGTCCGGCGCGATGCCGGCGCGCTCGACGGCCGCCTTGATCGCCGCGGCACCGAGATCGCTCGCCGCGAGCGTGGCGAAATCGCCCTGGAAAGCCGCCATCGGCGTGCGCGCGGCGCCGACGATGACGATTGGATCGCTTTGCATGGTACGGATCAGTCCTTGGTCGGTTTTGGTGGCAGGCACACGCCCACATCCGGAGCGCGGCGCAGTCGCATCGATTGCCTGTATTTCATCCAAGCGTCATTACTTCGATTCGTTGAACAGCTCGCGTCCGATCAGCATGCGCCGGATCTCCGACGTGCCGGCGCCGATCTCGTACAGCTTGGCGTCGCGCCACAGCCGGCCGGTCGCGTACTCGTTGACGTAGCCGTTGCCGCCGAGGCACTGGATCGCCTCGCCTGCCATCCACGTCGCCTTCTCGGCGGCGTAGAGGATCGCGCCGGCCGCGTCCTTGCGGGTGGTTTCGCCGCGGTCGCAGGCCGCGCCCACCGCGTAGACGTAGGCGCGGCAGGCGTTCATCGTCGTGTACATGTCGGCGAGCTTGCCCTGCATCAGCTGGAACTCGCCGATCGGCTGTCCGAACTGGCGGCGCTCGTGAACGTACGGCAGCACGGCGTCCAGGCATGCCGCCATGATCCCGAGCGGTCCGCCGGCGAGCACCGCGCGCTCGTAGTCGAGCCCGCTCATCAGCACGTTGACCCCGCGTCCTTCCTCGGCAAGCACGTTGGCGGCCGGCACCTCGCAGTCGACGAACACCAGCTCGCAGGTGTTCGAGCCGCGCATGCCGAGCTTGTCGAGCTTCTGCGCCGTGGAGAAGCCGCGCATCCCCTTCTCGACGATGAACGCGGTGATGCCGCGCGGGCCGGCGCCGGCGTCGGTCTTGGCGTAGACGACGAGCGTGTCGGCGTCGGGGCCGTTGGTGATCCACATCTTGTTGCCGTTGAGGACGTAGTGATCGCCGCGGCGTTTAGCCGCAAGGCGCATCGACACGACGTCGGAGCCCGACCCGGACTCGCTCATCGCCAGCGCACCGACATGCTCCCCCGAAATCAGCTGCGGCAGATAGCGCCGCTTCTGTGCTTCGCTGCCGTTGCGGCGGATCTGGTTGACGCACAGGTTCGAGTGCGCGCCGTACGACAGGCCCACCGAGGCCGAGGCGCGCGAAATCTCCTCCATCGCCACGATGTGCGCCAGGTAGCCCAAGCCCGCGCCGCCGAATTCCTCCTCGACCGTGATGCCGAGGAGTCCCATGTCGCCCATCTTGCGCCACAGGTCGGGCGGGAAGACGTTGTTGCGGTCGATGTCCTGCGCGCGTGGCGCGATCTCGGTGGCGGCGAAGGCGCGCACGCTGTCGCGCAGCATGTCGATGGTCTCGCCAAGCCTGAAATCCAGCGTCTTCAAGTGTGGCATCGATGTCCCCCGGTGCGAGCGGTGCGGTGCGTGGCGCGGGTCACGCGTCCGGCGTGTCGCGCATCACGATCAGCGTCTGCTGCATCAACGCCACCAGTGTGCGCGCCTGCGCCGATTCCGCGTAGACCTCGCCGCGCGTGATCGCGAGCGTGCGGCCCGGCTTGACGACGAAGCCCTCGGCAACGAGGCGCTCGCCGCGCGCCGGAGCGAGGAGGTTGAGCTTGAATTCCACGGTCAGGACCGACGCGTCGCGCGGAAACAGCGTGAACCCGGCATAGCCGCCGGCGGTATCCACCATCGCCGCCAGCACACCCGCGTGCACGTAGCCGTGCTGTTGCGACACCTCCTCGCGCGGCACCAGCGCGAGCGCGCAATACCCCGGCGCGACGTCGACGAGCGTCGCCCCGACGAGGCGCATGGCGCCCTGGCGCGCGAAGCTCGCGCGCACCCGCTCGGCGTAGTCGGTGCAGGGTGGAACGAATGTCGTCGACTGCGTGGCCATGGCTCCCGGATCCGCGCGGCGCGAAGACGCGCGACGGCCGCTCACGCCGACCGCCCGCACCCATCCTATATGACGTTTACGTAAACGTCAATGCCGTGCCG
This sequence comes from Casimicrobiaceae bacterium, assembly GCA_036553845.1. Lineage (GTDB taxonomy): Bacteria > Pseudomonadota > Gammaproteobacteria > Burkholderiales > Casimicrobiaceae > VBCG01. Next base: position 4,420 of record DATBOK010000188.1, on the reverse strand, counting down.
GTTCCCGTGCGGCGTCGCTACTCCGCGCCGCGGCCGCCCCGCGCCGCCGCGGTGCCGGCCCGCGCCGCGGCGTCCTTGAGCTGGCGGCGACATTCGCGCTCGATCCCCTCGATCTCGGCCAGCGTGGCGTCGATGTCCTCCTTCTGCTGCAGCAGGCGCGCGCGGCGGTCGGCGAGGAGCTCGATGAACTTGGCGAGCTGGCCGCGCTCGTTGCGCGACACCTCGTACATGTCGAGAAGCTCGCCGATTTCCGAAAGCGCGAGGCCGAGCCGCTTGCCGCGCAGGATGAGCTTGAGGCGCACGCGCTCGCGCTCGCCGTAGACGCGCACCCGCCCCGCGCGCTGCGGCGCGATCAGCCCCTCGTCTTCGTAGAAGCGGATCGCGCGCGTGGTGAGGGCGAATTCCTTCGCCAGCGCGGAAATGGTGTAGGCAGGATGACGTGCGGACGGCATGATCGTGCGCCGGGGTCGCGGAATCGCCGCCCTCCGGCGCAGGGACAAAGTCCACGATACCATATGCGTCGGAGCCTCGGCGACGTGCGCGCCGGCGCCACCGCCTATGAACGCACCCGCGACCCTCGCGCTCGAGCACCCGTTCGCCGATCCGCCTGCGATCGGCGCGTCAATGCCTGTCGCACCGGGTGTCCATTGGCTGCGCATGCCGCTGCCGTTCGCGCTCGACCACGTCAACCTGTGGGTGTGCGACGGCGCGGGCACGGCCATCGTCGATTGCGGCATCGGCGACGAGGCGACGCGCGCCGCGTGGCACGCGCACTTCGACGGCATTCTCGCCGGACGCCGCGTCGACGCGATCGTCGCCACGCACTATCACCCCGATCATGTCGGCAACGCCGCGTGGCTCGCCGCGCGCTTCGGCGTGCCGGTGACGATGACCTACGCCGAATTCCTGCATGGACGCGGCGTCTGGCGCGACGAGGCGCCGGCGTGCGTGGCCGGTTACGCATCGTTCTTCGCCGCGCACGGCTTGGCCGAGGCCGACGCCGCGGCGCTGCTCGCGCGCGGCAACGCGTATCACCGTGCCGTGCCCGAGATGCCGTCGACGCTGCGGCGGATCGTCGACGGCGACGACCTCGTTCTCGGCGGCATGCGCTTTCGGGTGATCGTCGGCTACGGCCACTCTCCCGAGCATGCCGCGCTGCACGCGCCCGCCGATGGCGTGCTCATCGCCGGCGACATGCTGTTGCCGAGGATCAGCACCAATGTCGGCGTGTCGCCCGGCGAGCCCGACGGCGATCCGCTCGCGCGCTTCCTCGACTCGCTGGCGCGGTTCGAGGCGTTGCCGCACGACACGCTGGTGCTGCCGTCGCACGGGCTGCCTTTCCGCGGCATCGCGCTGCGCGTCGCGCAGCTGCGCGCGCACCATCGCGCACGGCTCGCCGAGCTCGAGGCCTTCGTGCGCGACGCGGCGCGGCCGGTGAGCGCCGCCGACACCGTGCCGGTGCTGTTCCGCCGCGAGCTCGACCTGCAGCAGCGCTTTTTCGCCATGGGCGAGGCGATCGCGCATCTCAACCACCTTTGGCATCGCGCACGCATCGCGCGCGTCGCCGACGACAACCGCATCCGCTTCGAGGCCACGCCATGATCGCTCATCCATCGGGGGGCACGCCGGCGCCGGCGGGCGCCGTTCCCGCCTACGACCCCGAAGCGCTCGCCGCATCGCTCGCGCAAGCCGCGGACAAGGCGGCCAAGGTGATCGGCGACTTCGCCGCGCGCCAACCCGACAAGGGCAGCGCGATCTTCAGCGACGAGCTCGGCCTCGGCAAGGCGTTCTTCGAGCTCGCCTCGCGGATGTTGGCCGACCCGATGAGCGTCGCCGAGGCGCAGGTCAAGCTGTGGCTGCAGCACGCCGAGCTCTGGCATTCGTCGTGGCTCCGGCTGCTGGGCGCCGACCGCGGCCCGGTCGCCGTGCCGCATGCCGGCGACAAGCGCTTCCGCCACGAGGACTGGGAGCAGCACTTCCTCTACGACTACATCAAGCAGTCGTACCTGATCACCGCGCGGTGGCTGCATCACAACGTGGCCAGCGTCGAGGGGCTGTCCGACAACACCCGCAAGAAAGTCGATTTCTTCACGCGCCAGTACATCGACGCCCTGTCGCCGTCCAACTTCGCGCTGACCAATCCCGAGGTGTACCGCGAGACGATCGCGAGCGGCGGCCAGAACCTGGTCAAGGGGCTCAACAACCTGCTCGCCGACATCGAACGCGGCAACGGCCGCGTGCGTATCTCGATGACCGACGCCAAAGCCTTCGAGCTCGGCGTCAACATCGCCACGACGCCCGGCAAGGTGGTGTTCCGCAACGAGCTGATCGAGCTGATCCAGTACGAGCCCGCGACGAAGAAGCAGTGGCGGCGCCCGCTCCTGGTGATGCCGCCGTGGATCAACAAGTACTACATCCTCGACCTGCGCGAGAAGAACTCCTTCCTGCGCTGGGCGGTGCACGAGGGCATGACGGTGTTCGTCATTTCGTGGGTCAATCCGGATGCCGCGCTCGCAGCCAAGAATTTCGAGGACTACATGCGCGAGGGCCCGCTCGCCGCGCTGGACGCGATCGCCCGCGCCACCGGCGAGAAGGACGTCAATGCCGTCGGCTACTGCCTCGGCGGCACGCTGCTCGGCGCGACGCTCGCGTACATGGCGGCGCGCGATGACAAGCGCATCGCCAGCGCGACGTTCATGACGGCGCTGCTCGACTTCGGCCACGCCGGCGAGCTCGACGTCTTCATCGACGAGGAGCAGGTGACCTCGCTGGAGGCGCGGATGAGCGAGCGCGGCTATCTCGAGGGCAGCGAGATGGCCAACACGTTCAACATGCTGCGCGCCAACGACCTGATCTGGTCGTTCGTCATCAACAACTACCTGCTCGGGCGCGACCCCTTCCCGTTCGACCTCCTGCACTGGAACTGCGACTCGACGCGAATGCCGGCGGCGATGCACAGCTTCTACCTGCGCAACATGTACATGCGCAACGCCCTGCGCGAGCCGGGCGGCATCACGCTGGACGGCACGCCGATCGACCTCGCCAGGGTCGGCGTGCCGACCTACTTCGTGTCGGCGATCGAGGATCACATCGCGCCTTGGAAGACCACGTTCGAGGGGCCGCAGCTGGTCAAGGGCAAGTCGCGGTTCGTGCTGTCGGGCTCCGGCCACATCGCCGGCATGATCAATCCGCCGGCAGCCAACAAGTACGGCTACTGGACCAATCCGAAGCTCGGCGCGGACGCCGACGCGTGGCTGGCCGGCGCGACGCAGCGCGAGGGCTCGTGGTGGAACGACTGGCGGCAATGGATCTCGTCGTACCTCGGCAAGGAAGTGCCGCCGCGGGTGCCGGGCAGGGGCGGCCTCAGATCGCTCGGCGACGCGCCAGGATCCTATGCGCGGATCCGCGCCGATGGCTGACGCGATGCGCCCGGTTTCACCCTTTCACTGGCGACGAACCAAGGAGGATGCAGTGCGCAATCGGATGGCAGTACCTGCGATGGTGGCGTGTGGACTGTGCGTGGCGCTCGCGGCAGGCAGCGGCGAAACGCTCGCGCAGCAGCCTCCGCAGAACGTGATCCCGGCGCCGTCGATGGCGCCCCCGCCGCCACCGCCACGGCCGCCCTCATGCGGCGACTGCGGCGTCGTGCAATCGATCCGCTACATCGAGGAGAAGGGCGGCTCGAGCGGCGGCGGCGCGGTGATCGGCGGGGTGCTGGGCGGCGTGCTCGGCCACCAGATCGGCAGCGGCCGCGGGAACACCGCAGCGACCATCGCCGGCGCCGCCGGCGGCGCGCTCGTCGGCAACGAAGTCGAGCGCAACCGCAATTCCAAGGCCTATTGGGAAGTGCGCGTGGCGATGGACGGCGGCAACACACGCACGTTCCAGTACTCGGCGCAGCCCTACGCGCGCGAGGGTGACCGCGTGCGGCTCATCAACGGCGGCCGCAGCCTCGAGGTGATGCGGAAGTAACCCCGGCAACGCCGGCGCGCCGTCGCCTGCCCGCTCGAGGGTGCGCGCCGGCGCGACTCGCCCTCGCTCGCGCGGCGGCGCGACCGCCACGCGCCGCCGGATCAATGCTTCTGGTCGTTCTTGTCGTTCTTGTCGCTCTTGTCGCTCTTCTCGTCGTGCCCGCGCCCTTCGTTGCCTTTGTTCTCGTGCGCGTTGGGGCCGTTGCCGCCGCCTTGTTGCGGCGGATTGTTGACGACCGCCGGCGCGCCGTTGACTTGCGGCGCACGCTGCACGCTCTGCACCTTCTGCTGCTGTTGCGGCGTCGGCGGGGGATTGCCGTGCGGCGTCGTCACCGTGCGCGACTCGGTTTGCACTTCTCCCTGCGGCGGTTGTCGCGGCACATGCTTCATCCGGTTGTCGCGACTGTCGCCATTGATGCTTTGCGCACCATTGCCCGACTGCGGCCCGT
>DATBOK010000082.1:0-3943 GCA_036553845.1 Casimicrobiaceae bacterium | reverse complement strand
CGCCGGTGGCGAAATTCGTGGCACCGGGCGCACGGCGTGCGCTCTATGCGGGACTGCGCTTCACGTATTAGGCCGCGATTGGCCGGATCCGGCGGATCGATCCCGCCGTGGCCGCTCAGCGAGCGCGATTCCAGCGGCTGACCGCGACCCCGAGGCCCTGCGAATCCGTCGCCGCGATCCGCTCGCCGCATTGCGGGCACTCGATGGTCCAATGCCGCGCGGTGCTGCCGCCAAGACCTACGCGCGGCGCGCGGTGTGCGCAGCGCGGACAGCACGCGAGGTCGGACATCACGCGTTCGGGCCAGGGCTCGCGGGTCGGGGCCAGGGCAAGCCTTGCGTGCAACGCTGCATCGCTCATGCGCGAATGATGCGCATGACATCATTGCCGTTTCGTGACGGCGGCCCCGGGGGCGCGCCCCGCGAGCCGTCACTTCGCAACACCGACTCGCCGTACCGTCGAAGACAAAATCATGATGTCGTGGCAAATTGATCGCCTGATCCGCGCCGGGGACAGCGAGGACGGCCTGCGAATCGATCCTGAAAGGAGTGCCCGCGATGCCCGCAATCCGTGGTGAATTCGTCTGGTACGACGTCATGACGACCGACGTCGAGGCGGCCAAGACGTTCTATCGCAAGGTCATGGGCTGGCAGGCGAAGGACTCGGGGCTCGCCGATCGCAGCTATACCATCCTGTCGATGGGCGACGTGTCGGTCGGCGGCCTGATGGCGTTGCCCGACGACGCGCGCGCACGTGGCGTGCCGCCGTGCTGGACGGGATACGTCGGCGTCGATGACGTCGACGCGTTCACGTCGCGCGTGCGCGCCGCGGGCGGCACGATCGCGCATCCGCCGCAGGACATTCCGTCGGTGGGCCGCTTCTCCGTCGTCGCCGATCCGCAAGGCGCGGTGTTCATCCTGTTCCAGGGCGCGGGCAAGCCGCCGGACGCGCCGGACACGTCGTCGGCGGCCGGCCATGTCGGCTGGCACGAGCTGCACGCTGCCGACGGCGCGAAGGCATTCGACTTCTACGCAGACCTCTTCGGCTGGACCAAGGCCGATGCCATGGACATGGGTGCGATGGGCATCTATCAGCTTTTCGCCACGGGCGGCGCGCCGGTCGGCGGCATGATGACGAAGACGCCCGAGATGCCGCAGCCGTGCTGGCTGTACTACTTCAACGTCGAGGGCATCGACGCCGCGATCGCGCGCGTCAAGGAAGGTGGCGGCACGCTCGTCAACGGACCGCTCGAGGTTCCCGGCGGCAGCTTCATCGCGCAATGCCTCGACCCGCAGCGCGCGATGTTCGCGATGGTCGCGCCCAAGCGCTAGCCGTCGGCGCTGCCGGTGGCGTGGTGCGCGAATGCGATGCGCGCCGTACGCCGATGACGAATCGCGAAGCACGCCCGCGGGTGCTGCCTAGACGAGCTCGCCCTTGTGCCGCATGTAGAGTGGGATCGCCACCAGCACCAGCGACGCCGCCGCGATCGGCAGGAACGCGAGTGCGGGGATGCCGATCGTGTCCCATAGTGCGCCGCCCAGCACCGCCAGCACCACTGCGCTGCCGTAGCTGATCGTGAACGTGCCGGCCGCGGTACGCGCGACATCGTCGGCGCGGCACAGCAATGGCGGCAGCGTGAGCCCGATGATGAGCGCCGCGGCATTGGCGAAGCCCACCATCGCCGTCCACGCGATGGTTGCCGGACCGACGTCGAACACGATGCCCGTGACGCCGACGATCGAGATCAATCCGCAGACGGCGTAGGGCCATGCCTTGCGCTCGATGCGGTCCGCCACGCCAAGCAGCAGCAGCGACGCGGGCAGCTGGCTGAAGTTGAGCGCAATGAGCGCGGGCCCGATCAGGTCGGGGCGCCCCTTGCTCGCGAGGTAGATCGGCAGGAACGCGTTGGACGAGAAATACGTGGTGTTGAAGCAGCAGAAGAGGATGCCGAGACGCCACACCAGCCCCTTGTGCCAGTCGGGAAGCCACTTCACAGGCAGCGCCTTCGCCGCCGCCGATCGCGTGGCGTCGTGGGGCGCGCATAACGCGATGGCGACGGCGAACACCGCGATCGGCGCCGACCACAGCACCAGCGACGCGCGCCACGAGCCGTGCACGAACGGCAGCACGAGGGCCGTGGCGAACATCACCGGCAGGATCTCGCCGATGATGAGGCCGTTGGTGTAGATCGCGGTGCCGGTGCCGACGTGGCGCGGCATCCACTGACGCACCGCCGTCGGCATGATCGGCTGCATGATGGCGATGCCGGCCGACATCAGCACCGTCATCGCGAACAGCGCGCCAAAGCTCGGCGAGCCTCCGCGCAGCGCCGAACCCAGCGCAATCAGCGCGAGACCACCGACCAGCGCGCGCTTCAGGCCGAGCTTCGTCACGAGCAGCGATCCGAGGAGCGCCGCGATCGCGAACAGCGCCGGCGGGATGCTGGACAGCAGGCCGACCTGGGTGGCGGACAGCCGGAACTCGTCGCGAATCGTGGCGAGCACTGGCGGCACGGCAAGAATCGTGATGCGCAGCGCGTTGCCGGCGAACCACAGCAGGAGCGCCGCAAGCCACGGGGCGAGCGGCGGTGAATCGGCTTCGGCGGGCATCGACGGCGGCTGGTTCTGGTTTTTCGCGACGTCGCGCAGGCGCCAGCGCCGGCAAGCGATGCGAACGACGAACGAGGGAGGCGTGCAGCCGCTACGATAGCAAATCGCGGCGGCGGGCGGTCACCACGCGTAGCCCAGCGTGAACAGCAGCGTGCGGTCCGCGCTCACGCGGCCGGGCGCCGGCTGGTTCGTCCAGTCGTAGTTGTACTGCATCGTGGCGTTGATGCCGAGGCCGAGCGGTGCGCGCACGCCCGTCTGGGTGTGCAGCACGATCGTGCCGGCCGAGTTGACGCTGACCGTGCCGTCCTCCTGGTGGAAGAACTGCATGTTCCAGCCCCAGGGCTTCTGGTCGTAGCGCAGCACCCACGCACCCGCTGCGTAGCGGTCGTCGGGCACGTTGATGTTGTCGACGTCGACATAGTCCACCCCGCCTTGGAGCGACAGGTTGAGCGCGGGCGATTCGAAGAACTGGTAGCCGAGGCCGCCGCCGAGCGTCGAGCGCAGCTCCAGCGCCTTGAACGCGTCGTGCTCGACGGTGGCACGGGTATACGAGAACATCTTGTTGGCGTAGAAGCGGTCGTACTCGCCGTGCCCGCGCCAGTTGTCGACCGTCTCGTTGTCGTGGTCGGTGGCATGGTTGAACTCGCCACCCGCGAGGATCCGGTAGTGGCGAGCACGGCCGGTGGCGTCGATGGCCACATGCGAGGTGCTGTTGACGCTGTTGCCCGAAGTCGACGCGCCGCCGATGTTGACGTGCCCGCTCCACAGGATGCCGGCGCCGCTTTCCTCTAGCGTCGGGTTGAGGAAGCGCACGCTGGCGAGCGCGATGTCGCGCGGCGCGAGGCCCTCGCCGCCGGTGGCGTCCGCGGGCGTGGTCGGCGTGAATTCGGCGTGCCCGGGCGCGCTGCCGCTGCCGAGCTTGCCGCCGAGGATCCGCTCTTCGCTGATCATCAGCGTCACCGGCTTGTCGGTGACGAGCGAGGCGATGTCCGACCACTTGAGCTTCAGCGTGCCGGCGTAGGTCGTGTCGAACACGAGCTCGTCGCCCATCTTGTGCACGGTCTTGCCGGTCAGACGATCGCCGTTCTTCATCAGCACGACGTCGCCGCGCGCGGGCAGCGCAAGCACACTGGCGGCGAGCGCCAGCGTGACGTCGACGATCAGGGCCGGAAGGTTGGAGCGACGGGCGGAGGGCTTGTACGCGCGTTCATCGATCATCCGATCGCAGGATGCGCCGCTGCCGCGCCCACCTTAACCCGGCGGCGTCCGATTGAGGTGTAGGCAGTCGGCTGACGTCGCGGGTGTGCGACGCCACCGACGTGCGCGTCGGCGCTTG
>DATBOK010000055.1:0-15142 GCA_036553845.1 Casimicrobiaceae bacterium | reverse complement strand
TCGCGGATCGCGCGGAACACCGCGCCCGGCTCGACCTTGCGCAGGCACACGTGCGTGCCGCCGGCGGCGGTGACCGCCCACGTGAACGTCCAGCCGCTGCAATGGAACATCGGCAGCGTCCACAGGTACACGCTGTCCTGCCCGAGGCGCATCGCCAGCGCGTTGCCGAGCGCGTTGAGGTAGGCGCCGCGATGGTGATACACGACGCCCTTGGGGTCGCCGGTGGTGCCCGACGTGTACAGCAGCGCGAGCGAATCCCACTCGTCGAGCGGTCCAGGCCAGGCGAACGCGGGGTCGCCTTCGGCGAGCAGCGCGTCGTAGGTGAGCGCGCCGATCGGATCGGCCACCGGGCCCTCGGGGTCGGCGAGGTCGACGACGAGGATGTCGCGGTCGAGCGTCGCCAGCGCCGCGCGCACCGTCGGCGCGAACTCCGCGTCGACGAGGATCACCTTCGCCTCGCCGTGCGCGAGGCAGAACGCGATGCCGCGCGCGTCGAGCCGGTAATTGAGCGCGTTGAGGATGGCGCCGAGCGCGGGAATCGCGTAATGCGCCTCCAGCATCGCCGGCACGTTCGGCGCCATGACGGCCACCGTGTCGCCGCGGCGCACGCCTCGGTGCGCCAACGCCGACGCGAGTCGCCGGCAGCGCGCCTCGAACTCGCGCCACGTGAATGCCGTGCGGCCATGGCGCACGGCGATGCGCGCGGGCCACGTCGCCGCGGTGCGCACGAGGAACGACACCGGCGACAGCGGCACGTGGTTCGCCGCGTTGCGGTCGAGGCCGCGCACGAAGGCATGCTCGGGCGGTAGCGGGCGCTCGCCGTTCACGGCGCCCCCTGCGGCGGCATGTCGGAACCCGCGCCGAGCCCGCGCTGCATCAGCACGACGTCGATCCAGCGGCCGAACTTGCGGCGGACACCGTGCAGCACGCCGACATGCGTGAAGCCGGCCCTGGCGTGCACGCCGATGGATGCGGCATTGGCGGCGTCGCCGATGACCGCGATCATCTGCCGGTCGCCGCGTGCCGTGCAGGCGTCGATCAGCGCCTCGAGCAGACGGCGGCCGAGGCCTTCGCCGATCGCATCGGGCGCGAGATAGATCGAGTCCTCGGTGGTGAAACGGTAGGCCGGTCGCGCACGGTACGGTCCGGCGTACGCGTAGCCCACGAGCCTCGCGCCGCGCACGGCGACCAGCCACGGTTGCGCGGCGGCGGCGATCGCCTGCATTCGCGCCGCCATTTCGACCGCGTCCGGCGGATCGATCTCGAACGTCGCGGTGCCATGCAGCACGTGCTCGCGGTAGATCGCGGCGATCGCCGGCGCGTCGTCCGCCGTCGCCGCGCGCAGCGTGGCGGGCGCCGTCGTCACCGGTTGTTCTGGCGCAGCGCGCGCGCGCGCTCGCGGTCCCATTCGCGCTCGCGGATCGTCGCGCGCTTGTCGTGCTGCTTCTTGCCCTTGGCGAGGCCGATCTCGAGCTTGATGCGGCCGGCCTTGAAGTGCAGGTCGATCGGCGTCAGCGTGTAGCCTGCGCGCTCGACCTTGCCCACCAGGCGGTTGATCTCCTCGCGGTGCATCAGCAGCTTGCGCGTGCGCGTCGGATCGGCGTGCACGTGGGTCGACGCCGTCGACAGCGGCGAGATGTGGGCGCCGATAAGGATGAGCTCGCCGCCCTTGACCACGACATAGGCCTCCTTGAGCTGCGCACGCCCGGCGCGGATCGACTTCACTTCCCAGCCTTCGAGCGCCAGCCCGGCCTCGAAGCGTTCCTCGATAAAATAGTCGTGGAAGGCCTTGCGATTCTCGACGATGCTCATGATGCCGCCGATTCTAGCAATCCGCCCGCGCGGCGCGCGCGGCCGATGCCGCCGCATGGCGCAGCGGGCACTGCCGGCGGACCGCGGATGCGGCGCGTAGCGCGTTCGGTGCTGGTGCCGTATGCGGCCGCGGAGATGTTCGCGCTGGTCGCCGACGTCGCCGCCTATCCGCGCTTCCTGCCATGGTGCGCCGGCACCGCGGTGCTGGCGCAGGACGCAGAGGCGATGACGGCGCGCATCGACATCGACTACCACGGCGTACGCACGCACTTCACCACCGAGAACACCCATCGTCCGCCGCAGTCCATCGTGGTGACGCTGAGGGACGGCCCGTTTCGCCACCTGCACGGCGAATGGCAGTTTCGCGCGCTCGCCGAGGGCGCATCGAAGGTGGAGCTCGAGCTTGCCTACGAATTCGCCACGGCGCTGCTCGATGGCTTGATCGGGCCGGTGTTCAATCACATCGCCCACACGTTCATCGATGCGTTCGTGCAGCGCGCCGCCACCGTCTACGGTGCGCGATGACGCTGCACGTCGTCGTCGCCTACGCAGCGCCAGGGGTCGAGGACGTCGTGGCGCTCGCGCTGCCCGACGGCGCCACGGTGGCGGATGCGCTGGCTAGCGCGGGCATTGCCGAGCGTCGCGGCCTCGACGCCGCGGCGCTCGAGCCCGCGATCTTCGGCCAGCGCGCCGAGCCGGCCACTCCGCTGGCCGACGGCGACCGGGTGGAACTCACGCGTCCATTGGTCGCCGATGCCAAGGCGGCGCGGCGCGCACGTGCCGGGGCGAAACGCCGGCCGGGCTGAGCGTGGGCCCCGGGGGCGGGGTGGCGCCGCGCGGCGCGAAAATGCCACACCGGCAGCGTCGAGATCCCCTCCGGCAAGGGCAAACCGTTGATTGCGCGGCACGATCGGCGACAATGCCGGATGCTCCGAACCTGCCCTTGGCGATTCGTCGCCCTCTTCCTTGCAGCCATCCTCGGCGCGCCAGCCTCCATGGCCGCGACCAAGGCCCACACGCCGGCCGTCGCGGCCGCGCCGGCGCTGTCGGCCACGCTGTTGCAGCGCGCCCAGGATGTGGCGATCGCGGCACTGGGTCTCGTCGGCGTCGATTACCGGTTCGGCGGCGAGACGCCAGCGAGCGGCGTCGACTGCAGCGGCCTCGTGCGTTACGTGTTTTCGCAGACCACGGGCATCGCGTTGCCGCGCACGTCGGCGGAAATGGGCCGGGTCGGCGCGCGCGTGGCGCGCATCGATCTCGTGCCGGGTGACCTCGTGTTCTTCAACACCCGCCACTTCGTCAATTCGCACGTGGGCATCTACCTTGGCGACAACCGCTTCGTGCACGCGCCCTCGCGCGGCAGCGAAGTGACCATCGCCTCGCTCGACGACGCCTACTGGAAGAAGCGCTTCACCGGCGCGCGACGGCTGATCGGGGTGATGCCGGGCGGCGACGCTCCACTCGCCGCCGCCGCCTTGCCGGAGCCGCCTGCTTCCGCGCTCGCGGTCTCGCTGTCGCGGATCGACCTCACGCCCTAGCGCTTGCCGACGCCGGCGTTCGTCGCCGCCGGTCGCCAGCCGTCGCATCGGCCGCCGCGCGACGGCGACGCTGCGCTAAGCTCGGCGATTGCCCAAAGTTTGCTCGGGCGGCGCGGACGCGCGTGCGACCCACGCATGACCGCTCGCGGCGGCGCCACGAACGCCGGAGATACCTGTGTTTGCCTTGTTCGAACGACTCGTCGATCCCTATCCCGACGCCACCCCGTCCGCGCCGCCGCGCGCGTTCTTCGCGTTCCTCTGGTGGTGCTCCAAGGGCCTGCGCAAGTACCTGCTGGCGACCACGCTGCTGACCGCCGGCATCGGCGCGTTCGAGGCGCTGCTCTTCAGCATGATGGGCGCCATCGTCGACTGGCTGGCCAAGGTCGAGCCGGCGCGACTGTGGACGGACCATGGCGACCGCCTGCTGCTGCTCGCCGGCGTGCTGGCGGCGAGCCTCGCGCTGGTCGCGCTGCAGTCGACGATCAAGCAGCAGACGCTGTTCGGCAACTTTCCCATGCTGCTGCGCTGGAATTTCCACCGGCTGATGCTGGCGCAGAGCATGGGATTCTTCCAGGACGAGTTCGCCGGGCGCATCGCCACCAAGGTGATGCAGACGGCGCTCGCCGCGCGCGACACCTGGCTCATCGTCACCGAGCTCTTGGTGTTCGTCGTCATCTACTTCGCGACCATGCTCGCGGTGCTGGGCGGCTTCGACGCGAGGCTGCTGCTGCCGTTCGTGGCGTGGGTGATCCTCTACGTCGCGGCGCTGCGCTATTTCGTGCCGCGCCTCGGCCGCGTCGCGCGCGCGCAGGCCGACGCGCGCTCGCTGATGACCGGGCGCATCACCGACGCCTATACCAACATCGCCACGGTCAAGCTGTTCTCGCACGCCAAGCGCGAGGCGTTCTTCGCGCGCTCGGCGATGCAGGAGTTCCTCGCCACCGTGCACACGCAGATGCGCCTTGTCACCGGCTTCGAGATCGTCAACCACGCGCTCAGCATGGCGCTGGTGGCGGCGGCGGCCGGCGCCACGCTGTGGCTGTGGACGCAAGGCGAGGTCGGCGTGGGCGCGGTCGCCGCGGCCACGGCGATGGCGCTGCGCCTCAACGGCATCTCGCACTGGGTGATGTGGGAGATGGCGACGCTGTTCGAGCACATCGGCACCGTGCAGGACGGCATCAACACCATCGCGCGTCCGCACAACGTCGTCGATGCACGCGAAGCGGTGCCGCTCGTCGTCACCCGCGGCGACATCCGATTCGACGACGTGCGCTTCGGCTACGGCGGCGAGCGCCACGTGATCGACGGGCTCACGCTGCGCATCCGCCCCGGCGAGAAGATCGGACTCGTCGGCCGCTCGGGCGCCGGCAAGTCGACGATCGTCAACCTGCTGCTGCGCTTCTACGACGTCGCCGGCGGCCGCGTGACGATCGATGGCCAGGACATCGCCAGGGTGATGCAGAACTCGCTGCGCGCGCAGATCGGCATGGTGACGCAGGACACGTCGCTGCTGCACCGCTCGGTGCGCGAGAACATCGTCTACGGCCGGCCGGATGCGACCGACGCCGACATGATCACGGCGGCCCATCGCGCCGAGGCCGACGAGTTCATTGCCCATCTCACCGACCCCAAGGGGCGCCGGGGCTACGACGCGCACGTCGGGGAGCGCGGCGTCAAGCTGTCGGGCGGCCAGCGCCAGCGCATCGCCATCGCGCGCGTGATGCTGAAGGACGCGCCGATTCTGCTGCTCGACGAGGCGACCAGCGCGCTCGACTCCGAGGTCGAGGCGGCGATCCAGCAGAGCCTCTACCGCCTGATGGAAGGCAAGACGGTGGTGGCTATCGCGCACCGCCTGTCGACGATCGCCGCGATGGACCGGCTGATCGTGCTCGATCGCGGTCGCATCGTCGAGGAAGGCGACCACCGCAGCCTGCTGGCGCGCGACGGGCTGTACGCACGGCTCTGGGCGCACCAGAGCGGCGGATTCCTCGGCGCGGAGGACGACGATGCCGCGATTGCCGTCGACCAGCCGGCGGCCGGCGCAGGCGACATGGCGGGCATCGAGGATTCGCGCCGGCGCGCGATCGAGCCCGCGCTGGTGGGTCCCGACATTCCGACCGGCACTGAGCCGCCGCTTTAGCGAGCCACCGGCGGCAGCCTTCAACGCGCGCCGGCGGCCCTGAGGCGTGCGACGAGCCGCTCGTCGTTGTTGCGCTGCGCGAAGTCGAGCGCGGACATGTCGTTCTCGTTGCGCACGTTGACGTTGGCGCCCTTGTCGATCAGCAGCAGCGCGGTGGCGTAGCGGCCTTCACGCGCGGCCATCATCAGCGGCGTGGTGCCGTTCGCCGAGCGTGCATCGATCGTGGCGCCCTGCGCGAGCAGCCAGGCAACGACGTCGTCATGGCCCCCGGTCGCCGCATACGCGAGCGGCGTCCAGCCGCGCGGATTGACGTCGGCACCGGCAGCGCGCAGCGCCTTCGCGACGTCGAGCCTGCCGTTCAGCGCGGCGATCATCAGCGCGGTGTCGCCGAAGCGATTGCGCGCATCGACCCTGGCCTTGCCGGCGAGGAGCGCCTCGACCGCCGACAGGGCGCCGGCGCGCGCGGCGATCACCAATACGGGATCGCCATTGGCGTCGACGGTGTCCGGATCGACCCCGCGCGCGAGCATCGCCCGCAGCTCGGCGCCGCGGTCGTTGGCGGCGGCGGCGACGAAGTCGTCTAGCAGCGCCGCATGCGAGGCGACGGCGAGGATGCAACCTGCGAGCAAGGCGGCGCAGTGGCGGGTGATGCGATCAATGCGCATGGGGCTCGATGGCGAAGAGGTCGAAGAAATTGCGCGACGTCGCCGCCGCCACGTCGGCCAGCGCAACGCCGCGCAGCCGCGCGATCTCGGCGGCGACGTGCGGCACGTACGCAGGCTCGTTGCGCTTGCCGCGAAAGGGCACCGGCGCGAGATAAGGGCTGTCGGTCTCGATCAGCATGCGCTCGAGCGGCACGCTGCACGCCACCGCCTTGAGCGCCACGGCGTTGCGGAACGTGACGATGCCGGAAAACGAGATGTGGAACCCGAGCGCGAGCGCGGCGTCGGCGACGTCCTGCGTCTCGGTGAAGCAATGCATCACGCCGCCCACCTCCGCGGCACCTTCGTCGCGCATGATCGCGAGCGTGTCCTCGGCCGCTGCGCGGGTGTGGATGACGAGCGGCTTGCGCGCCGTGCGTGCCGCGCGGATATGCGTGCGAAAGCGCGTGCGCTGCCATTCGAGGTCGCCCTGCTGGCGATAGTAGTCGAGCCCCGTTTCACCGATGGCCACGACCTTGGGCAGCGCCGCCAGCGCCACCAGCCGCTCGACGCTGGGCTCCTCGGTATCCGGATAGTCGGGATGCGTGCCCGCCGACGCGTAGAGGTTGGCGTGGGCGGTGGCGAGCGCGTGCACACGCGGAAAATCGGGCAGGTCGACACTGATGCAAAGCGCGTGGCTGACGAGGGCCTCGCGCATCGAGGCGAGGAGCCTCGGCAACTCGTCCGCGAATTCGGGAAAGTCGAGGTGGCAGTGCGAATCGACGAACGTCACATCGTGTGCGTGGTGCGCGACGACGCCAGCGTTTCGCCGAGCAGGCGCTCGATGGTCGCGCGCGCCGCGGCGCCGGTGTCGTCGAGCGTGAACTGCACGCCGATGCCCTGCGTGCGGTTGCCCTGCACGCCCTCCGGCGTGATCCACACGACCTTGCCCTGCACGGCGATGCGATTGGGGTCGTCCATCAGCGACAGCAGCATGAAGACTTCCTCGCCCAGCGTGTACGCGCGCGTGGTCGGGATGAAGATGCCGCCGCCCTTGAGGAACGGCATGTAGGCGGCGAACAGCGCAGCCTTCTCGCGGATGTTGAGCGACAGCACCCCGGGCCGCGCGGTGGCGGATGCGGGGTTCTTATCGGCTGCCATGGTCGAACAATGCCTTGTATTCGATCAACAACGCCTCGAGGGTGAGCCGTGGCGCCAGCGGGTGTGCGAGGCGCGCGCGCTGGCCCAGCAGTGCCCGATGATAGCGGGAAAGCGCGATCCGGGCCACCTGCGGCGCGAGCGACGCCAGCGCCGCGGCGTGGTCGGCGTTGGCACCCGGCGGCGCGTTCGCCGCCACTCGCGCGAGGTCGGTCGTCCACGCGACCAGCCAATCGACGATCGCCGCCAGGTGCGCCTTGCGCGCATCCTTCGGCACCGCGTCGATGCGCGCCGACAGCGCGCTCGCCGACAGCGCGCGCGGTCGCGCCAGCGCCGCGAGCCAATGTCCGCGCTCGGCCTGCGTGTCGCGATCGGCGAGCGCCAGCGCCGCCAGCGGCGCGCCGTTCGCCTGCGCCAGCACGCCCGCGGGCGCGGCGATGCCCTGCTGCGCGAGCCATGCGATCGCCGCCTCGCGCGACGGTGGCGGCACCACGACGCGCCGGCAGCGGCTGACGATCGTCGCCGGCAGGCGTCCCGGCTGGTGCGACACGAGCAGCAGGAACGTTCCGGGCGGCGGCTCCTCCAGCGTCTTCAGCAATGCGTTCGCCGCGGCGTGGTTCATCGCCTCGGCGGGATCGATCAACGCGACCTTGTTGCCGAGGCGATGCGTGCTGAGCTCGACCAGGTCGCGCAATTCGCGCACGTCGTCCACCGGAATCTGCTCGCGCAGCTTCACGTTGCCCTCATCGTCGGTGGTGGCGCGCTCCAGCAGGCGGAAGTCCGGGTGCTGGCCCGCGGCGAAATAGCCGCAGCTCGCGCACGTGCCACAGGCGCTGCCGTCGCTGCGGGGCGACTCGCAAAGCAGCGCCTGCGCGAGGTTCATCGCGAGATTGCGCTTGCCGATGCCTGCGCCGCCGACGATCAGCATCGCGTGCGGCAGGCTCGCGCGCGCCGCCAGGATCGAGCGCAGCTGCGGCGCGTGCCACGGCAGCAGCATCGACAAGCCCGGCAACGCCGCGGCGAGCGTCGCGTCCGCGTCGCTCACAGCGCCTCGATGATCGCGGCCAGCGCCAGGCGCACCTCGTCGACCGGGCGCGTCGAATCGACGATGCGAAAGCGCCCGGGCTCGGCGTGCGCCCGCGCCTGGTACACGGCACGCACGCGCGCGGTGAACGCCGCGTCCTCGCGCTCGAACTTGTCGAGCGTGCGGCCGTTGTCGACGGCGCGCGCGAGCCGCGCGCGCGACACTTCAGGCGGCACGTCGAACAGGATCGTCGCGTCCGGCATGCAGTCGGCGTGCGTCCAGCGTGCCAGCGCCTCGATGTGCGCCGCGTCCACGCCGTGGCCGCCGCCCTGGTAGGCGAAAGTGGCGTCGGTGAAGCGGTCGCACAGCACCCAGTCGCCGCGGGCGAGCGCCGGGCGGATCACCTGCGCGACGTGCTCGGCGCGCGCGGCGAACATCAGCAGCACCTCGCTGTCGTGGCGCATGGGCATCGAAAGCACCAGCTCGCGCACCTTCTCGGCCAGCGGAGTGCCGCCGGGCTCGCGCGTGGCGACGACCGTGGCGCCGCGCGCGCGGATCGCCTCGGCGAGGAACGCGACGTGCGTGCTCTTGCCCGCGCCGTCGATGCCTTCCAGCGTGATGAAGCGCCCGCGCGTGGCCATCAATGATCGTCTTTCGTCGACGCCGCGGCACGCATCAGCGCACGCCGCCCTTCTGGAATTTTGCCACGGCGCCATTGTGGTCGCCGAGCGTGGCCGAGAATTGCGAGCGGCCGTCGCCGCGGGCGACGAAATACAGGTAGTTGGTCGACGGCGCATGCAACACGGCGTCGAGCGACGCCTGCGACACGAGGGCGATCGGCGTCGGCGGCAGGCCGTTGCGCGTGTAAGTGTTGTAGGGCGTGTCGGCGGCGAGATCGCGCTTGCGCAGGTTGCCGTCGAAAGCGGCCCCCATGCCGTAGATCACCGTCGGGTCGGATTGCAGCGGCATGCCGAGGCGCAGGCGATTGACGAATACCGACGCCACCAGCGGCCGGTCGTCGGGGTGCCCGGTCTCCTTCTCCACGATCGACGCCAGGATCAGCGCGTCGTAGGGCCTGGCGAGCGGCAGCCCCGGTGTGCGCGACGCCCAGCCTGCGTCGAGCCGCGCCTCGAGCATCCGCCATGCGCGCTTGAGGATCGCCGCGTCGGAAGTGTGGCGTGCGAAGAAGTACGTGTCGGGAAAGAACAGGCCCTCGGCGTGGTCGCCGGTGGCGCCGATGCGCGCCAGGATCTGGGCATCGGGCAGTTCCACCAGCGTCTTGTCGATGCTGGCGTCGGCGCGCATCGCATCCTTGAGCTGCGCGAACGTCGCGCCTTCGACGATCGTGATCGCCGATTGCATGACGTCGCCCTGCGTGAGCTTGGCGAGGAGACCGCGCAGCGTGATGCCCTCGGCGATCTCGTAGCTGCCGGCCTTGATGGCGCGGTCGGCGCGCTCGAGCCGGGCATAGAGCGTGAGCCACGCCGGATGCGGCAGCACGCCGGCCGCGGTGAGCTCGCGCGCCACCGACGCCAGCGAGGCGCCGCTGCGGACGTCGAAGTCGTAGGGCGTGCGTGGCAACGCCAGCGGGCGCGACGCTTCGTGCCAGGCCCAAGCGCCGGCCATTGCCGCGAGCGCAACGACGGCGAGCGCGAGCAAGCGGCGGCGGAGCGAGGATCGTCGCATGTGGAAGGGCCGATTATAATCGCCGGATGTCGTACATCCCTCGGCCGCGCCCGCGTACGCGCGGCTTCACGCTGATCGAGATCATGGTGGTCATCGTGATCCTCGGCGTGCTCGCCGCGCTGGTGGTGCCGCGCGTGCTCGAGCGTCCCGACGAAGCGCGCGCGGTCGCCGCCAAATCCGACATCGCGGCGATCGTCGCCGCGCTCAAGCTCTATCGCCTCGACAACCAGCGCTACCCGACGAGCGATCAGGGGCTCAACGCGCTCGTGGCCAAGCCGGAAGCGCCGCCCGTGCCGCCGAACTGGAAGCCCGGCGGCTATCTGGAGAAGCTGCCGAAGGACCCATGGGGCTCGCCGTACCAGTACCTCAATCCGGGGCTCAAGGGCGAAATCGACGTCTACAGCCTGGGCGCGGACCGCCAGCCCGGCGGTACCGGCGTCGATGCCGACATCGGCTCGTGGGACCTCTGACACCGCGCATCGACTGCGCCGGCAAAGCTCCGCGCCGCACCCGCTCGCGCGCCGCGACCGGCTTCACGCTGGTCGAGATCCTCGTCGTGATCGCGGTGATCGCGATCGCCGCATCCCTCGCGGTGGTGGCCTGGCGCGGTGATCCGCGCGTCGACGCCGGACGCGAAGCGCGCCGCTTCGCCGGCGCGCTCGAATATGCGGCGGCACGTGCGCAATGGCGGCGCGAGACGCTCTCCGTGGCGGTCGATGGCGGCACGTGGCGATTCCTGCGGCGCCGCGATGCTACGCACTGGGAACCGGTCGCCGACGACGACGTGCTCGCAGCGCACGCGCTGCCGCCGCCGCTGTCGGTGTGGCCGGCATCGTACGCCGGGCAGCCGGTCGCCGCCGGCACGCGCATCCCCCTGCATGCCTCGGGGCGCAACGAGCCCTTCACGTTCGTCGTCGACGGCGGCTCGGCGCCGGTCGTCGTCGCTGCCGATCCGCTCAACCGCATATCGGTCGCCATCGCGCCGTGAAGTCTCGCGGCTTCACGCTGGTGGAAATCCTGGTGGCGCTGGCGATCGTCGCCGTGGCGCTCGCCGCCGGCATGCGCGCGCTGACGCAGGCGGCCGACGGCGCGACCGCGCTCAAGTCCCGCACGCTCGCGCTGTGGGTCGCGCAGAACGTGCTTGCACGCGCCCAGCTCGCCAATCCGACGCCGCCGACAGGCACTTCCGCAGGCGACGAAACCGAGGCCGCGGCGCGCTTCGTGTGGCGCGCGAGCGTGGCGCCGACGCCCAACCCCGGCTTCAGGCGCATCGACATCGTCGTCGCGGCGCCGGAGACGCCCGACTACGCGCTCGCCGAGCTGACCGGCTATCTGGGCGTGCGCACCGCGCCGTGACGCGCTCCCGACTCGCGCGGTGGCGCGGCTTCACGCTGGTCGAGGTGCTGATCGCGCTTGCGATCCTCGCCGTGATCGGCGTGCTGGCATACCGCGCGATGGCGGCGCTCGCCGACGGCGAGGCGCGGCTCGCGGTCGAGACGTCGCGCTGGACCACGCTCGACGCGGTGTTCGTGCGACTCGAATCGGATCTGCGCGCCGCCGTGCCGCGCGCGGTGCGGCACGGCGCGGCGCGCGAGCCGGCGTTCGTCGCCGATGTCGACGGCGCCGGCAATGCGCTCTTCACGCTGACGCGCGCCGGCAGCGAATTCGACGACGAGCCCGGCCGCGCCGGCCAGCGCGTGAGCTACGCCGCACGCGACGGCACGCTATCGATCGCCTATTGGCCGGCGCTCGACAACGTCGCCGGCGCCGCGCCGACGACCTACCCGCTGCTGGGCGACGTCGCGCAATTCCACGTGGGCTACCTCACGTCCGATGGCCGCTACATCGCCCAGTGGCCCGTGCTGGGCGAGCCCGACGTGCCGCGCGCGGTGCGCGTCGAGCTGCTGCTCGCCGACGGGGTCCACGTCGAGCGCTGGTTCGCACTGCAATGAGCGGCGCACGCGCGCTCCCCGACGTCATGGCGCGTGCCACGGCATCGCGCGTGTCGCGCCGCGCAGGCGCGCGGCCGGCATCGCGCGCACCACGAAGCACAGGCGCGCATCCTTCGCCTCCCCCCCGTGTGCGCGGCGCGGCGCTGGTGATCGCGATGCTGCTCGCGGCACTGGTCGCGGCAGTGACGGTGGCGTTGGCCGCGGGGCAGGAGCGCTGGCGGGCGACCGTCGAGCATCGTCGCGACCAGGTGCAGGCCGAGGCGCTCGCCCAGGCCGGCGTGCAGTGGTCGCTCGCCGTGCTCGACGAAGATGCCAGGATGTCGTCGATCGACACGCTGTCGGAGCCGTGGGCGCTCGCATTGCCGCCCACGCCGCTCGGCAATGGCAGCATCGAGGGCCGCATCGTCGATGCACAAGGCATGCTGAACGTCGACAACCTCGCGGTGGACGGCAACACCGCCGACGTCGAGCGCCTGCGCCTCGCGGCGCTGTTTGCCGCCGAAGGTGTCACGCCGTCCCCGCTCGACGCCATCGCCGCTGCGGTGCACGCCGCGGGCGCGACTTCCGATGGCGGGGCCGAGGACGCGTGGTATGCGCGTGCGGCACCGCCGCGACTCGCGCCACTGGCGCCGCTGCTGCGCGCCGCCGAACTCGCCGCAGTGCGCGGCATGACCCCGGCCGCCATGGCGCGCATCGCGCCGTTTGTCACCACCCTGCCGCCGCCGACGACGCTCAACGTCAACACGGCGCCACCCGAAGTGCTGATGGCCGCGCTGCCGGGCCTCGATGCCGATGCCACGACGGCATTGGTGGCCGGCCGTTCGCGCAAGCCGTTCAGCACGGTCGCCGAGTTCCGCGCGCGGCTGCCGCAGGCGGCGCGCGTGGTCGACGAGCGCACGCTCGACGTCGGCAGCCGGTTCTTCCTGGTCAGCGTCGACGCCCGCCAGGGCGAAACGCGCGTGAGGGCGCGCGCGCTGGTGCGCCGCGAGCGGCCCGGCACGCCGGCGATCGTGTGGCAGGTGATCGAGTAGCGCCCGCGCGAGCCACGGCGCTGGTCTACACTCTCGCCAAGCCGGCGCGGCGACGCGCGCCCGCAGAACATGGTCCATGACGACGATTCCCACTCTTCCAAGCGCAGCCCCGGCCGGTCGCCGATGACGACGCTGCGCGTGCTCGTCGACGACGTGCCGGTGCCGGGCCGTGCATTCGACTACGCGCTGGTCGACGCCGCGGGGCGCGTCGCCGCACGCGGGCGCGGCGAGCCGTCACAGTGGCCGCGCGCCGACGCGCGCGTGGCGATCGTCGACGCGCCGCTGGTGCACGTCGCCGCGCTGAAGCTGCCGCCGATCCAGCCGGCACGGCTCGCCGACGCCGTGCGCTTCGCGCTCGACGACCAGCTGGCGGCCGCCACGGATTCGATGCACATCGCGCATGGCGCGCAGGCGAAGGACGGTCGCGTGCAGGCGATCGCGCTCGCGCGCGACCTGATGCGCGCAATCGACGCGTGCGTGCCCGATTGCGCGCGCATCGTCGCACTGCCATCCCTGCTACCGGCCAGCGTCGACTGGCAGTGGGCGTACGACGGCGACGGGCGCGGCTTCCTGCAGCGACCCGATGCCAGCGCCTTCGCCGTCGCCGCGTCGAGCGCAGCACCCGCGGAGATCGCGCTTGCCATCAGCCAGGCGCAGCGTGCGGGGCGCGCGCCCGCACGCATCATCGCGCACGGTCCCGATGCGAAGTCGGTGCCGCCATCGCGAGAGATCGAGGGCGTGCGCGTGGAAAGCGGTCAAAGCTGGGCCTGGGACGGCACCGGCGTGCTCGCCGCCGATGTCACCGCCGCGCCGGATTTGCGCCAGGGGGCGCTCGCCGCCGACGGCGACGGCGTCGGCGCCGACGCCATCAACGCGCACCGTCAATGGCGACCTGCGCTCGCGCTGACGCTAGGCGCGATCGCATTCTGCGCGCTGGCCGGCGCGGGCACGTGGGCGTATGACGGCATCGACGCCTGGCGTGACCAGCGCGCCGCGATCGCGCTCGCGCACGACGTCGGCCTGCCGGCGCAGGATTTCACGGGCGCGATCGCCGCGATCGCGACGCGCTACGCCGACGCGCGCCATGTGGCGGGGCTTGCTGCACCGGACGATGCGCTGCCACTGCTCGCGCGCGCGGCGCCGGCTCTGGCCGCGCTGCCGCCCGGCAAATGGAAGCGTGCCACCTATGCGGGCGGCGCGTGGACATTCGAATTCGCCGCGCTCGACGATGGCGCGCGCGATGCACTGCTCGCGCGCCTGGCTGCCGCGGGTGTCACCGCGTTGGCCGCCACCAACCCGGGCGGCGTGCGCGTGCGCATCCAGGCATGACCACGCGCATCACGCACGTCAGCCGGGCCCGGGCGCGATGACCGCCTGGCTCGAGCGCTTCGAATGGTGGCAGCGCACGAGCGCGCGCGAGCGATGGCTGCTCGCGTTCGGCTCGGTCGTCGTCGGTGTCGCGCTCGTCGCCACGCTCGTCGTAGCCCCGGTCGCCGGTGCGCTGTCGCGCGCACCGCAGGCGCGCGCCGAGCGCAAGGCCCTGCTGGCGCAAGCCGCGTCGCGCGTCGAAGCGATCCGTTCCCCTGCCCGCGCAACGGCACCGCCGCTCGCGCCGCGCACCGCCATCGAGCGCGCGCTCGATCGCCAGGGCGTGGCACGCAGCGCGGCGACGATCGACATGGCGGCCGACCGCATCGGCGTCACGCTGCCGGCGGTGCGCCTCGCCGACGTCGCCGCGATCGTCGCGTCCCTCGCCCATGACGGTCTGCGCGCCAGCACCATCAACCTGTCCGCGCGTGCCGATTCCGCGGACCTGCGCGCCGAGCTCGCGTTCACGCGCACGAGTCCCTGAGATGGCCGCGGTGCTGCGCGTGCTCGCGGCGCTCGGCGCCATGTTGCTGCTGGTGGTCATTGCGATCGCGTGGGCGCCGGCCACGCTCGCCGCGCATGGCATTCTCGAAGCGAGCGGCGGCGCGCTGACGCTGGCCGATGCCACCGGCAGGCTGGTCGATGGCCGCGGGCGGCTCGTCGACAGCGGACATCGCGTGTCGGTACCCGTGGCCTGGACGGTCGACGCCGGCGCCCTGCTCGCCGGCACGCTGGTCGTGCATCTCGGCCGTGATCCTGGCGATCGCGTGCGCGGGATCGTGCACGTGACGC
>DATBOK010000018.1:0-53055 GCA_036553845.1 Casimicrobiaceae bacterium | reverse complement strand
CCGCCACACCCTTCACGCGCATCAGGGCCACCTCGGCTGGAATAACGCGACACCGCCGGCGCTGACGATCGCGCCGGGCGAGTCCGTCGAGTTCCATCCACTGGATGCCTCTGGCGGCCAGATCACCGCGCGCTCGACGCTCGCCGACCTGGCGCGGCTCGACTTCGCGAAAGTGAATCCGGTCGTCGGGCCAGTGCACATCGACGGCGCCGAGCCCGGCGACGCGATCAAGGTTACGCTGTTGTCATTCGCGCCTTCGGGATGGGGCTGGACGGCGAACATCCCCGGCTTCGGCCTTCTCGCGGATCAGTTTCCCGATCCGGCGCTGCACATCTGGACCTACGCCGCCGACACGCTCGCCCCCGCGGTGTTCGGCCCCGGCGGGCGCGTGCCGCTGAAGCCCTTCTGCGGCACCATCGGCCTCGCGCCCGCGGAGCCTGGCACGCACAGCATCGTGCCGCCGCGCCGGGTAGGCGGCAACATGGATATCCGCGACCTCGGCGCCGGCACCGAGCTCTATCTTCCGGTCGAGGTGAACGGCGCGCTGTTCTCCGTCGGCGATACGCATGCGGCACAAGGCGACGGCGAGGTCTGCGGCACCGCGATCGAAAGCCCCGCCTCGCTGGTGGCCCGGTTCGACCTGGTCAAGCGCGCCAACATCGCGTTCCCGCGCTTCGTCACTGCGGGACCGGTGAGCCGGCACCTCGATGCACGCGGCTACGACGTGACGACCGGCATTGGCCCGGACCTCGCGCAATGTGCGCGCGATGCAGTGAGCGGCATGATCGACCTCATCGCGGCGCGGCAGCACATGAACCCTGTCGATGCGTACATGCTGTGCAGCGTCTGCGCCGACCTGCGCATCAGCGAAATCGTCGACCGGCCGAATTGGGTGGTGTCGCTGTATTTTCCGCGCGTCGTTTTCGATTGACGCGCGGGCCCCACCGCGAATTCAATCGGCGAAGAACACATCGAGGCTGGGGAACTCGCCCTTTGCACGCACGCAGTCCCACAGGTAGATCGCGAGGCCGAGGTCGCCCGTCCACAGCGAATAGCGTCGCTGCGCGTGCTGTGCGGCGTCGGCTTCCGACTGCGCGAGCGCGTGCATGGCGAACGCACGTGCGCGCTCGAGCCATGCAGTGTCGCCCGTACGCGCGTAGAGCGTGAGGAACGCGTAGCCGTTGCCGCCGGTGCCGTGGCACAGGTTCGCGCCCTTGCGAAGCGGTCCCGCCACCCACACGGCCTCGCCGCCGGCGGCGAGAAGCTCGTCCAGCGCGGGTCCCGGCAACTTGCCCAGGCACACGACGAATCCCGGCGCGCCGTGGCAGAACTGCATCAGCATGCGCGGCGCCCTGCCGTTCACTGTCTCGAGCCACGCACCCCAGTTGGCGAGGCTTCCTTCGCGCGTCGCGCTGCGCGACGCGGTATTGACGATGCATCGCTCCCATTGCGACCAGGCGTCGGCGTCCAGCAGATGGCGTCCGCGGATCAGCGGCAAGGCGGTCGCGGCGAAGCCATGCACGCCGCCGGTGTACGTGCTGCGTTGGCCGTACATGTCCTGCGACCAGTAGTGACACGCGTGTTGCGTCGACCATTCAAGTTGCGACCAAAGGGTGTCGGCCGTGCGGCGATAGAGATCGGACCATCGCGCGTCGGCCGTGCGCTCATGCAGGAACAGTGCCGCGAGCAATGTCCCGGGCGACCCCCACATGAGCTCGCGCGTCGGGTTGTGGAGATTGCCGGCGATGAGCGCCGCCAGGCGCTCCGTGATGTGCGGTGACGGATCGAGCCCGAAGCGCAGGAGCTCGATGCCGGTGTCGCCCATCAGGTACGAGGCGCGTTCGCGCGGCGAGCGCGCATCCAGCCACGCGCGGTTGCGCGGCAGCAGTTCATCGGCCGCCCGGGCGTAGTCGCGCGTGAGCCGGACCGCGCCGAGCGCCTCGAGATGGCGGAGCGCGAAGATGACGCCGCACGCGCCGAAGTAGAGCGGATACAGCGGCTGCGTCGCGCCGTCGTCCGCGTCCAGCGGATGGATGGGCCAGCATGCGTCGGCCGAGAAGCGCGCCTCCGTATCGCGGACGATGATCGCGATCGCATCGCGCACCCGGGCTTCGTCCCACGCGTGCGATCGAAGTGCCTCGTGGCGAGTGGCGTCGAACAGCATGAATTCGAATGTACACGAGGCGAGTCTCGCGCGATCGCCGCGTGCGTCATTCGGCGCGCACGAAATCCATCTCCCAGTTGGTCTCCCAGGTGATGCCGCCATCGGTCGAGAAGGCCTGCTCCCAATGGCAGGTCGTCGGCGTGATCTTCGACCACACGTAGCGCACGCGGATCGGGATGCCGTTGAACGTGTCGTCGCCGAGGAAGGTGCCGACGCCGTCGCGAAATCGTCCGCGCACCGGCGGCTCCAGCGGCCCGAGCGGCGTGCGGCCGTCGAGGAACCAGATCGACCATGTGCCCGAGCGCGGCTCGAATGCGCGCAGGCCCGCGGCGCGATAGGTCCCGGCAGGCAACTGCATCACGTTGTCGTCGACGTTGCCGTAGCCGTCCATCAGCTCGCGCATCACCGACGTCCCCTCGAATTCGATCCATTCTCGGCTGCCGGCGAGGCGTTCCTTGAGGCGACGGTGGTGAACTTTCCAGCTCCCGACGAGAAAGTCGAAGTCGTGCAGTCCGCTGGCGGGTGCCTGTGCTTGCATGGTCGTGGCTCCCTGTGGGGATGCGGTTGGGGCGGCACTCGAGCCCGGCGCGAAGGCGCCGGCGACGAGCAGCGCGGTCAGCAACGAAAGGCGTTCGGCGGACATTGGGATCTCGCTGTGTGATGGGACGGCGCATTAACGCACCCTAAAACTGACACCGAATGTCATGTATTCGTGCTAGCTTTGCAACGATGCGCGCGAGCCGCCTCCTGTCCATCCTGCTTCGCCTCCAGGCGCATGGGCGGTCCACCGCTGCCGAGATGGCACGCGTGCTGGAAGTGTCCGAGCGCACGGTGTTCCGCGACATCGACCAGTTGAGCGCCGCCGGCATTCCCGTCATCGCCGACCGCGGTCGCACCGGCGGCTTCCGGTTGACCGACGGCTTTCGCACGCAGTTGACCGGCCTGACCGAACGCGAAGCCGAGACGCTATTCCTCGCGGGCCTGCCGGGTGCCGTGGCGCAACTCGGTCTTGGCGAGCTGATGGCGATGGCGCGCGCCAAGCTGATGGCTGCGATGCCGGCCGGCGCACGCGCGGAGCGCATCGCCACCCGCTTTCACCTGGATGCGACCGGCTGGTTTCGCGCGGCCGATCCGGTCGCGCATCTGCCGGTCCTCGCGCGCGCGGTGTTCGACGCGCGCTTCCTGCGCTTCGAGTATGGCGGCACCGCGGATGGCGCTGCGCGCAAGGTCGGCCCGCTCGGGCTCGTGCTGAAGGCCGGCATCTGGTACCTCGTCGCGCAAAAAGGCGCTGCCTGCAGGACCTATCGCGTTGGCCGCATCGCGAATGCGGTGGCGCTGGACGAGCCCTATGCGCGTCCGGCGGATTTCGATCTCGCCGCGTGGTGGTCGAATGCGTCGCGCGACTATGAGCGCGGCAGCTACCGCGACAGCGCCACGATCCGGCTGTCGCCGCGTGGCCGCGCGCAGCTCGAGCTCCTCGGCCCGTACGTGATGGAGGCGGCCGCCGCCAGCGCCGGCAAGCCCGATCGCGATGGCTGGATGCGCTGCACGATTCCGATCGAGTCGTTCGTGCACGGCATCGGCGAGCTCATGCGCCTTGGCGCCGACGTCGAGATCGTGTCGCCACCGGCGCTGCGCGCGCAGATGGCGCAGGCACTGCGCGATACGCTGCGGCGCTATCCGCGCCGCGTGGCGCGCGCGACGCGCGCAAACGCGTAGCGCAGGAATAGCAGGTCGCCGCCGCGGCGCACGTCGTGCAGCGTCGCCCAGCGGCCATTGCCCGGCGCGAACAGCTGGCCCATCACGAGGCTGAAGCGGCGATCGTCGCGGGCGCGCCCCACGATTTGCGGTGCGAGCGTCAGGAACTGCTCGTCGACGAGGCGCTCGGCATAGAAATCGCCGAGCAGTCGCGGGCCGCCTTCGACGAGCACGCGCTGGCGCACGGTTGCCCGGCAGACTTCGTCGAGGATCGTGCGCGCCGCGATCGCGCCGCTGCCGCGGCGCACCGCGCGAATCGATACCGACGCGGGAACCGCCTGTGCGCGCAGCCGGCTTGCGCCGGCCGTGGTGGTGACGATGAGCACCGGCATCGTGCCTGACGTGAAGAGGGGCACGTCGAGATCGATGTCGCCGCTGCCGGTGACGATCACGCAACGCGGCGCGGCAGGCATGCCGAGCGCCGCGCGCAACTGGCGGAATTCGCGCGCGAGCGGCGGATAGATGGCCTCGGCCGTCCACACGTGGCGGCGATCGGCGTCGAGCGTGCCGGAACCGATGACCACGGCGTCGGCGACCGCCCGCAAGAGGCCCATCACCATGCGGTCCTGCGCCGAAAAGCCGCTGATGTCGCCGCCGCTCGCATGGCCCTTGACGTTGAACGACACGACGCCATCGAGCGAGGTGACGAAGTTGCTGTACACGAACGGCCGTGTGCGCGGCGAGGGCAGGCGCAGCGGCCCGTACCGGCGCGCAAGGCGCCGCGGCAACGGCAATAGCGCCCCCTGCCGCGCCTCGCGCAAGGTCTCGAGGGCCTCGGCGCGGGCGGCGCGCCCGCTCATTCGAACGCGCTCGTGTCGGCGTGTGGCGCGCGCCCGAGGAGATTTTCGATTCCCTGCGCGATCGACAGCAGCGGCGCGTCGCAGCCCGCGCCGCCAATGACCTGCAGGCCCACCGGCAGTGCCGCGCCCGGCAACGGGAGCGGCAGGGATACCGCGCATTGGCCGAAGAGATTGGCCGGTCGCGTGTTGCGAAGACCGCGGCGCACCCAGGCGCTTGCCGTATCGACGGTGTCGAAGTCGGCGACGCGCACCGCGGTGTCGGGCGACGTCGCGGTCACCCAGCCATCGAGTCGCTGCATCCGCGCCTCCGCAATCCGGCACAACGCGCGCTGCCGATGGCGCAGCGCGATGTAGCGATCCGCCGACTGGTGCATCGCCGGCTCGAAACGCTGCTGGACCATCGGATCGAGCACCTCCTTGTGCGTGGCGATGCGGTCGGCGCCCAGATGCGCGAGCAGCTCGGCGGGCACCATCGGCAGGAACACGTCGTCGACTTCGGCGGCCTCGGGCACGTCGATCGCGACGATTTCCACGCCGGCACCTCGCAGGCGCTCGAGCGCCGCGTCGAATGCGCGCGACACGTCGTCCGACAGCTCGTCGAACGGCGCGTGGCGCGGCCGGGCGAGACGCAAGCCCGCAAGCGCGCGCGGGGCCGGAAGCGGTTGTGCCGTGAGCGCGGCAAAGACCTGCGCCGCATCGTGCGCCGATCGCGTGAACGTGCCGATCGAGTCGAACGTCGACGACAGCGGGAACACGCCGTCGGTGGGCCACAGTCCTTCCGTCGGCTTGAATCCGAACAACCCGCACAGCGCTGCCGGGTGACGCACGGAGCCGCCGGTGTCGCTGCCCACCGAGAACGCGCACATGCCGGCCGCGAGCGCGACTGCGGAACCGCTGCTCGACCCGCCCGGCATCCGGTGCTCGCGCGAATCCCAGGGGTTCCACGGGGTGGGATGCCGGAGATTGACGAGGCCGAACGCGAACTCGGTCATGCGCGCCGTCCCCAGGATGACGCACCCGGCGCGCTTCAGCGCCTTGACGAACGTGCCCTCGGCCTCGATCAGGTCGTGGACGTCGAGATCGGATCCCACGCGCGGCAGCGGCATGCCGGCGACCGTGAAGAGTTCCTTGACCACGACCGGCACGCCCATCAGTGGACCGAGATCGGTGCCACCGCGAAGCAGCAGGTCGATGCCGCGCGCGACGTCGAGCGCCGCTTCGCCGGCGACGTGGACGAACGCGCAAAGACGGGGATCCAGCGCGGCAATTCGCGCGAGGTAGGCCGCCGTCGCCGCTTCACTGCTGATGTCGCCCGCCCGCAGGCGGGCGGCGAAGGCGTCGAGATCGAGTTGTTCGAGCGGATTTGGAGTCAGCATGGGCGTGGCGTCGCGTCGAGTCCTCGGTGTCGGGATGCGCTGGTCGCCACCGCGTGCGGCGGCGCGGCAGCGGACAGGCCATAACCTTGACATCAAACGCCGGCGTTGCCAACGCCGGACTGTCGGCAATCGCCGTGTCGCGCGCCTGTTCGCGCCAGAAGCGCGCTGCTACACTCGGCGTGATCTTCGGCGAGGCATGACACCCGTGATTCCCCGCATCGACGGCGTCCTGGCGCCGGTCGTCACGCCATTCGGCGCCGACCACGCGCCCGACGCAACGCGCTTCATCCGTCATTGCCGCTGGCTGGTGGCCAACGGGGTGGGGCTCGCGGTATTCGGCACCAATTCCGAGGCGAACTCGCTCGCCGCGCCGGAGCGGATGGAATTGCTCGAAAAAGTGGTGGCCGCGGGGGTCGATCCTGCACGCATGATGCCGGGCGCCGGGATGTGCGCCGTCACCGACTCGGCACGGCTCGCCGCGCATGCGACGAAGCTGGGCTGCGCCGGCGTGCTGATGCTGCCGCCGTTCTACTACAAGGGCGTCAGCGACGAAGGGTTGTATCGCAATTACGCGGAGATCATCGAGCGCGTCGGCGACGCGCGCCTGCGCATCTATCTCTATCACATCCCGCAGGTCACGCAGGTGCCCATCAGCCTCGCGCTGATCGAGCGGCTGCGCAAGGACTTCGCCGATGTGGTGGTCGGCATCAAGGACTCATCCGGAGACTGGGCCAACGCGCAGGCGATGCTCGACCGATTCGCGCCCGGGGGCTTCGACGTGTTCGTGGGCAGCGAATCCCTGCTTCTCGCCAACATGCGCGGCGGCGGCAAGGGCTGCATCAGCGCCACCGCCAACGTCAACGCGCACGCGATCGCGGGCCTGCACCGCGACTGGCAACGTGCGGACGCCGACGCGCAGCAGGCGGCGCTCGATCGCGTGCGCGCGATCTTCCAGCGCCATCCGATGATTCCCGCACTCAAGGCGGCGGTCGCGCACTGGTCGCGGATCCCCGATTGGCGCACCGTGCGTCCGCCGCTGGTCGAGCTCGACCCGGCGCAATCGGCGGCGCTCGTCAGCGAGCTCGAGCAGGCGGGATTTTCGATGCCGGGATTGAACGCCTAGCGCGCAGGACGGCCGCCGGCCGCACGCTTCGCTGCAGCCGGCCCCGGCGTGCGCAGCACGCCGATCCAGCGTGCGCCGTAGACGTTGATCACCAGCCCGGCGAGCACGATCACCGCGCCCAGCCATTGCATCGGCGCCAGGCGTTCCTGCAGGAGCAGCGCGCCGCAGATGAGTCCCGAAACCGGGATCAGCAGCGCGAACGGCGTGATGAGCCCGACCGGATACCGATGCAGGAGCGCCGCCCAGGAACCGAAGCCGAACAGCGTCGCGCCCCACGCCATCAGGAACACGCAGGCCCACATCTTCCAGGTCGCGCCGACGACGCTCGCGAACACGTCGGTGCCGCCTTCGAGCGTGTAGGAGAGCACCGCCAGCGGCAGCACCGGCAGGATGCTCGACCATACGACGAGCGACAGCATGTCGGCACGGTATTTCGCCGCGGCGTGGCGTGCGACGATGTTGCCGCATGCCCAGGCGAATCCGGCGACGACGACCAGCGCGAAACCGGCCAGCGTGCTGCTCATGCCGCCGGCCAGTTTGTACGCCGCGAGCTCGACGATGCCGATGGCCGCGATCGCGCCGCCGGCCATGTTCGCCCGCGTCACGCGATCGCCGGTGAACATGACGGCGAGGCCGATCGTGAAGAACACCTGCACCTGGATAACCAGTGACGACAGGCCCACCGGCATGCCGAGCTTGATGCCGAGGAACAGCAGTCCGAACTGGAACAGGCCGATCGCGAGGCCATAGGCGGCGACGTCGCGCCACGGCATCGCCGGCCGGCGCACGAAGAACACCGCCGGCACGGCGGCAAAGAAGAAGCGCAGCGCCGCCAGCGCGAACGGCGGCACTTCGTCGAGCGCGATGCGGATGGGCACGAATGCGAAGCCCCAGAACGCGACCACGGCGAGAATCCACGCGAGATCGGGCGTCGTGAGCGCGGCACGATTCTTCAACGCCGGCAATCGGAATGCACGAAGGTCAAGGCCTCATGGTACGCGCACCGGGTGCGGCTACGTGTCCGCGATCGCCGTTCGCGCGAAGGCGGGAATCCACGCCCTTCCCGCGATCCAAGGCTATTTCTTCGCGAAGTCGCCCGCGTAGACGTACGCGATATCCGCCGGGTCGAGGTACTTGCGCAGCGCCGCGTTGGCGGCGGCGGGTGTCACTGCGGCGATCGCGTCGTCGAGCTGCCGCGTCTCCGACCACGTGCGGCCGAGATAGAGCTGATAGGCGAGCGAGGCGGCGAGGCTGCGGTCGTCGGCGCGCGGCAGCCGGCGCGACTCCAGCAGCGATCGCTTCGCGCTGGCGATCTCGGCATCCGTGAAGCCGCCGGCGATGGCTCGCGCCATCTCCTCGCTGAAATCGCTTTTCACATGCGCGAGGTTCTGCGGCGCGAAGATCGCGCGGCTGACGATCGTCGAGTTCTCGTCGATGCTCGCCGGCAGCACGCCCGTGCCGACGTCGTAGGCGAGGCCGTCCTTGGCGCGCACGCGCTCGAACAGCCGCGAATCGGCCGCCCCGCCGAGCGCGCGGTTGGCGACCACCAGCGCGGCGAATTCCGGCGAGCGGTCGTTCATCGGCACGGCGAGCTGGCCGCGCATGCTGGCATTCGCCTTGTCGGGCGTGTCGAAAGTCAGCGTGACGCCCTTGTTGGGGATCATCGGGTTCGGCACGCGCTCGAACGGGGCCTGCGCGCGCCAGTCGCCAAAGAGCCGCGCAAGGATGGCCTTGACCGCCGCCGGGTCGAAGTCGCCGACGACGGCGATCTCGGCCTGCGACGCTCCATAGAAGCGGTCGTGGAACGTCTTCATCGCCGCCGGCGTGACCGCCGCGACGTCGGCCAGGTCCTCGTCGATCGTCGGCGCATAGCGCAGGTCGCCGCGCGGATAGGGGTTGTTGACGCGGTCGATCTCGCGATCGGCGACGGCCTCGGGATCGGTGCGGCCCTGCTCGATCGACGCCTGCCACTCGCGCTTCAGGTTGGCGGTCTCGTCGGCCGGGAATGCCGGCGCGCGCAGCGCTTCGGCCATCAGCGCGAGGAACGCGTCGAGGTGCTCGCGCACCGTGTGCCCGCGCGCCGTCAGCTGCTGGCCGCCGCCGCCGAACGAGAGGCGCGCCAGCATGGCATCGAGCGCGTCGTCGTACGCCTGGCGCGCATGCTGCGTGGTGCCCATCGACAGCATCGCCGCGGTGGCGCTCGCGAGCGTCGACTGGCCGAACATCGACTTCGCGTCGCCGTATTGCATCATCAACGTCACGTCCACCGTGTTGCCGCGCGTGCGCCGCGGCAGCAGCGCCACCTTCATGCCGTCCGGCAGCACGAGGCGCTCGGTGCGCGCCTCGAGATTGGTGATCGACGTGTCGAACGTCTCGCCTGCGGCAACCGCCGCGTCACCCTTGTAGGCGTCCACCAGCGCCGGCACGTTCACCGCAGCCGGCAGCGGCGCGCGATCCGGATTCGCGTCCGGCACGAATTCGCCGAGCGTCATGTTCGAGCGCTTCAGGTAGTCGGCGGCGGCGCGGGTGACGTCGGCGGCTTTGAGCGCGCGCCATCGATCGCGCTCGACGAACATCAGCCGCCAGTCGCCCTGCGCGATCGACTCGGAGATGCGCACGCCGAAGCGCTGCGGATCGTTGATCGTATCGTTGAAGTCCTTCACCTCCTTCGCGCGCACGCGATCGAGCTCGGCCTCGGTGATCGGCGTGTCCCTGACGCCGGTCAGCGTGGCGACCAGCGCCTCGCGGGCGGCGGCCGTCGCCTCGTCGACGGGAACCTGCGCCTCGAACAGCACGAATCCCGGGTCATGCAGCGCGAAGAAATAGCCGTCGACCCCCGCCGCCTTGTGGGTTTCGACGAGCGCCTTGTAGAGGCGGCCCGCCGGCTCGATCGACATGATCTCGGTGAGCGCCGCCATCGCCACGCCGTCGGGCGAGGGGCCGGCGGGAGTGTGGAATGCCGCCGCCACCCATCGCTCGCTGCCGACGCGGCGCAGCGTCACCGTGCGCTCGCCGTCCTGCACCGGCTCGACCGTGTACTGCGGCGGGAGCACGCGCGCGGGGCGCGGGATCGGCGCGAAGTAACGCG
The DNA here is from genome assembly GCA_036553845.1 of Casimicrobiaceae bacterium. Lineage (GTDB taxonomy): Bacteria > Pseudomonadota > Gammaproteobacteria > Burkholderiales > Casimicrobiaceae > VBCG01. The sequence goes on along the minus strand of DATBOK010000018.1, from coordinate 42,746 downwards.
CGACGAGCCCGAGCGTGCGCTCGACGTCGAACTTGCCGGCGACGACGAGCACCGCATTGTCCGGCTGGTAGTACTTCGTGTAGAACGCGCGCAGCGTCGCGAACGGCACGTTCTCGATGTCGGAGCGCGCGCCGATCGTGTCGTGCGCGTAGTTGTGCCAATCGTACATCACCGATTGCATTTTCTGGCTCAGCACGTTGCTCGGGTCGTTCTCGCCCTTCTCGAACTCGTTGCGCACGACCGTCATTTCCTTGTCGAGCTCGGCCTTGGAGAACGTCGAATGCGTCATCCGCTCCGACTCCATCCGCAGCGCCCAGTCGAGGTTGGCGTCGTCGGCCGCGAACGACTCGTAGAAGTGCGTGCGGTCGAACCAGGTCGTGCCGTTGAAGCGCATGCCGCGCCGGCCGAGCTCGGCGAACACGCTCGGCATCGACGGCGTGCCCTTGAACAGCATGTGCTCGAGCAGGTGCGCCATGCCCGTCTCGCCGTAGCTTTCGTACCGCGAGCCGACGAGATAGGTGATGTTGACGGTCGTGGTCGGCTTCGTCGCGTCGGGAAACAGCACCACCTTGAGCCCGTTGGCGAGCTGGTACTGGGTGATGCCTTCGACGCTCGGGCCCGCGGTGACGCCTTCGGGAAGTGCCGCATGCGCCGCGAAGGCGGCCAGCGTCAGGAAAGCGAGGGCGAGGAAGCGGATGGGCGGAAAGGTGTTCATCGGGGTGGGACGCGAAGGCGAACCGGACGGGAGAGTGCGTTCGACCGGCGCCGCGGCCGTTGGTGCCGTGATCCCGGCCGCGGCATCAGGACCAATTCAAGGGGGTGTGCAACGTACGACGCCACCGGGCGGGCGGGCAGAGTCCAATGCCTCGCCCACCCGGCAACGAACGGCACGGGTTGCCGCGCCGCGATGCGATGCGACGGCGCTTTTGCGAAAGGGCCGAGCTACCGGCGTGCCGGAAACACCTTGGCGTACCGCGCAAGCGCCGGATTCGCCGCCGAATAGGCCTCGAACGACGGCGGCATCTCGGCCTCGAGCGCCGCGATGCGGTCATTCGGCGCCGGATGGGTCTTGAGAAAGAAGCCGAGCGCGGCGTCGCTCTGCGGCTCGGCGGCGAGCGTCTGCAGCACGGCGACGAGGCCATATGGCTCGTATCCCGCTCGCGCGGCGATGACCACGCCCATGCGGTCGGCGGCGAGCTCGTCTTCGCGCGACAAGCCACGCACGTAGCCCTCGAGTCCGACGCGCGCCACCGCGCGCGCCGCCTCGCCGGCGAGGCCGCCGCTCTTCACCGACGCGAGGTCGAGCGCGAGGTTTTTCTGCGCGTTCTTCTGGATGTCGGCAAGGTGATGTTTGAGCGCCACGTGCGAGATCTCGTGCGCGAGGATACCGGCCAGCTCGCTCTCGCCGTGTATGCGCGCAATGAGCCCGCGCGAGATGAACACGTTGCCGCCCGGGGTGGCGAACGCGTTCACCGTGTCGACGTCGAGAATGCCGAAGTGCCACGGCAGGTCGGGTCGGCTGGAATGCAGCGCCAGCCAGCGGCCGACGTTGTTGACATAGATCTCCTGCTCGCTCGATTTCGCCAGCGGCGCCGCACCGAGGAGTCCGGCGGCGATGTCGCGGCCCATCGCGATCTCCTCGTCCTGGGGGATATCGCGCATGGCGTCGGCCGCGTGCGTGGCCGCGCTCGCCGCGGCGCCGACGTTGATGCCGCCGATCGAAAAGCCGCCCAGTACCGAGCGCGCGACGTCGGAGGAGCTCGCGGGCTGGCTCGGACCCGGCGTCGCGCAACCGGCCAGCACCAGCGTGGCGACGAGCGTGCCGAGGGCGATGCGCTGCAGCGTGCTCATTGCGCACCTCCCGCGGCGGTCTTGGCGGATGCGCCGATTTCAGCCACGTCGCGCGTAGCGAGGCGTCCCGCCCTGGCGAACGTCGTTGCCTGCTCCTTGCTGCGCGCATAGCCCACGAGCTTGGCGAATTCCGCCGGGTTCGGCGTCGCCTTCTCCAGCATGTCGGCATCGAGGCCGCGCACGCCGGTGGTGACGCTGGAGCCGCGCGTGCCCATCGCCAGGCCCAGCGTGTCGGCGATGCCGTCGCTGGTCTTCCTTGCCGGTGCGCCGGAAGTGACCGCGCGAATGTCGAAGAGCTTGGTCCAGCCCGTCTCGCGCCCCAACTTGATGTGCACCCACGCGCCCTGGCGGCTGAGGACCTCGACCGTCGAATCCGCGGCCACCGAGCCGACGGACTTGGCGTCGGCGTGCGGCGTGGCCTTGAGGTCCACCGCGCGGATCGTCGTCGCCGTTTCCGCGAGCGCCATCGGCGCAAAAGCGAAGACCGCGGCGAACACCGCCGCGCACAGGCGTTTCATCGAGCTCCTCCCACCGTCATTGTGCCTCCCCCCGATGGGAGCTTCGCTCGCCTCCCCCCAAAGGAGGGCGAGCTTCGGCGCTCATCGTCGTGAAAAGCCGCACCGGCTGCGCGCGTCCCTTGACGCTGACGATCCCGACCTCGACGCACGGCTGCGCCGGTGCGTGCTCGCGCGTGGCAGCCGACATCAGGATGCGTGCACGTCCTTTCGTTTCCCCTTCGATGCGGCTCGCGAGATTCACCGTGTCGCCGATCGCCGTGTACTCGAGCTTGCGCTTCGAGCCGACGAAGCCGACCACCGCGGGCCCCGTGTGCACGCCGATGCCGATGTCGAGCGGCGCGCCGCTGCCGCGCTTCGCCATCGTCTCGGCGTTGAAGCGCGCCAGCGTCGCCACCATGTCCAGCGCGCATGCGATCGCATGCGCGGCGTGCAGTGGGTCGTCGGTCGGCGCGTTCCAGAAGGCCATGATCGCATCGCCGATGAACTTGTCAAGCGTCCCGCCGTGGCGAAACACCGTCTCCGTCTGCCGCGACAGGTAGTCGTTGAGGAGCACCACGACGTCCTCGGCAGGCAGCGACTCCGACAGCGTGGTGAAGCCGCGGATGTCGGAAAACAGCACGGTGATCGTGCGCGTCTCGCTCTTGAAATCCTCGAGCCGCACGCCCTCGCCGACCAGGCGCTTGACGACGCGCGCGTCGAGGAAGCGCGACAACACCCGCTCGCGCTGCTCCTTGGCGCGCTTCTCGGCGATGAACGCGCGCGCCGCGGCGACGATGAAGTAGAGCCACGCGTAGACGAGCGGGGTGCCGGCCGGCACGAAGGTGCGCGCGGCGCCGAGCGCCGCGTACGCGACTCCGGTGACGCCCGCGCTCAGCGCGGCGAGCAGGACGAGGAGCGTGCCGATGGATGCCTGGCGCCGCTGCGCGACGAGCATCGGCACGAACAGCGCGCATGCGATCGCCACCGCCACCCACGCCGGCGCATCGTGGAGCCAGCGCGCGTTCTTGAGGTTGTCGATCGCCGTGGCGAGGAGCTCGACGCCCGGATAGGCATGCGCGATCGGCGTCACGCGAAAATCCCCGAGATGCGTTGCCGAAGCGCCGATGACGACGATCTTGCCTTCGAACTCATCGCGCGGCCGCTCGCGCTTGCCGCGCTGGATGTCTTCGTAGAGATCGACGAACGCCACGCGTGGATGTGGAAATTCGCCGCCGCGCGCGAAGTCGAGGCGCGCCGACGCCGCGTCGGGAACCGCATAGCCGAGGTCGAGCGCCACCCGCGCCGGCAGCGACGGGATCACGAAGCCGCCGATGTCGCGCGCCATCCAGTAGCGGCGGCCGACGCCGTCGGGGTCCGCCAGGAAGTCGATGAGGCCGGTGCGCGGCCATGCGCTGCGATCGAGCACGAACGGCAGCTCGAGCGTCGCGCGCGCGGCAGGGTCCACTCTGCCGCGCGCCGCCAGCCCGAGCTCGGGCGCGACCTTGGCGAGCCAGACGCCCTCGTCGCGTGCGATGCGCGCCAGCATCTTGATCGGGAAGTACGTGTTGTCGGTGCGCCGCAACGCCTCGTTCAGCACCGCGTCGCTCTGTGGGTTGACGAGGTCGGGCTCGTAGAGCTCGATGTCGAACACCACGGCGCGCGCCTTCTGCCGGCGCATCTCGTCGACGAGCTCGCCGTAGACGGCGCGCGGCCAAGGGAAGCGGCCGACGCCGAACGCATCGCTCGCCATCGCCTCGAGCGAGCGGTCGTCGATGTCGACGACCACGATGTCGCGGTCGGCGGCGATCTCGCGCGCGTGCACGCGCATCAGCGCGTCGCCCAGCCCGCGGTCGGCGACGGCCGCGACGTGCAACACGCTGACATCGAGGATCGCGAGCGCGAGCATCGCCAGTCCGGGCAGCAGCGACGTGGCAGGTGGCAGGCGGAAGAGGCGCATGGCGCCGGCCTTGCGCGGTCAGGGCTCTCGCTTGGCGCGCCGGCGCAACACCGAGAGCACGATGACGCCGACCACCGCGAGGACCCCGAACGCCACCCATTCATAGTGGCGCGCGTGCGACAGTGCCGCGGAGAACGCCTCGCCGAACACGTAGCCCGCGACGCTGAAGATGGTCGACCACGTGATCGCGCCGAACAGGTTCGCGGGCGAATATTTCCACGGCGGCATGCGCGCCGCGCCCATCGCGATCGGACCTGCGATTCGCAACCCGACCAGGAATCGCACGCCGAACGCGGCGTAGGCGCCGAAGCGCGCCACCAGCCGCCGCACCCGCAATTCGCCCGGGCGAAGGATCGGGAAGCGGCGGAAGACGTCGTCCCCGTAACGGCGTCCCACGTTGAAGAAGAATTCGTCGCCAAGGAACCCCGCCGCCGCCGCCGTGCTTGCGACCCACGGCAGCGACATGTAGCCCATGTGCGCGGCGAATCCCGCCAGCACGAGCACCGTTTCGCCTTCGAAGAAGCAGCCGATGAAGACCGCCGCGTAACCGTAGTGCTCGATGAAGGACTGGAGGGTTGACACGAGGATCGGGCGGCGAGTGACGGAATCGAGATGAGCGGGGGGCCGTGCCGCCCGGCGCGAGACTAGCACGTGACCGGGATCTTTGCGGCGTTCGTCTGCCTCGGGTGCGACGTCATGCGACGGATGACGGCGTGGGATCGGCCACAGGCCGCGCTGCCCGCTGCATGGCCGTTGTTGACGTTTACGTAAACGTCATATAACGTTGGCGGCGAGCCCGGGGTTAAGCTCGACGAACATGCCATTCGGCTCCGCCGGACGTCGATGCAGGCGGCGCCGGCCCGCCACGAGGAATCGCGATGACCGACCTTTCCGTCGCCAGCAAGGCGCTCGTCTACAAGCCCGCGAACAAGGTGCGCTTCGTCACCGCGGCGAGCCTCTTCGACGGCCACGATGCGTCGATCAACATCATGCGCCGCATCCTGCAGGCGTCGGGCTGCGAGGTCGTCCACCTCGGCCACAACCGCTCGGTCGACGAAATCGTCACCTGCGCGCTGCAGGAGGACGCCAACGGCATCGCGATCTCGTCGTACCAGGGCGGCCACGTCGAGTTCTTCGAGTACATGCTCGACCTCTTGCGCGAGCGCGGCGGCGGCGCGATCAAGGTGTTCGGCGGCGGCGGCGGCGTGATCGTGCAGGACGAGATCCGCGCGCTGCACGACTACGGCGTGACGCGCATCTTCTCCCCCGAGGACGGCCAGAAACTCGGGCTGCAGGGGATGATCAACGAGATCGTCGCCGCCTGCGACGTCGACCTCGCGCGCGAGGCGCCGTCGCTCGACGGGCTCGACGCGGGCAGCGCCGACGTCCGCGTGGCGACGCTGGCGCGGCTCATCACGGTGCTCGAAGCCGGCACGGCGAGCGCCGCGCTGCGCGACGACCTCGCCGCGCGCGCGGCGCGCTCCAGCGCGCCGGTGCTCGGCGTCACCGGCACCGGCGGGGCGGGCAAGAGCTCGCTCACCGACGAGATCGTGCGCCGCTTTCGCCTGGACCAGGACGACGCACTGTCGATCGCGATCGTGTCGATCGACCCCTCCCGGCGCAAGTCGGGCGGCGCGCTGCTGGGCGATCGCATCCGCATGAACGCCATCGCCTCGCCGGCGCGGCGCGATCACATCTACATGCGCTCGCTCGCCACGCGAGACGCCGGCAGCGAGATCAGCAAGGCGCTGCCCGATGCGATCGCCGCCTGCAAGGCCGCGGGCTACGACCTCGTCATCGTCGAAACCTCGGGCATCGGCCAGGGCGACGCGGCGATCGTGGCGCACGTCGACGTGTCGCTGTACGTGATGACGCCGGAATTCGGCGCCGCATCCCAGCTCGAGAAGATCGACATGCTCGATTTCGCCGACTTCGTGGCGATCAACAAGTTCGACCGCAAGGGCGCCGCCGATGCGTTGCGCGACGTGCGCAAGCAATACCAGCGAAACCGCGAGCGCTTCAAGGACGCGCCTGACGCGATGCCGGTGTACGGCACCATCGCCTCGCGCTTCAACGACGATGGCGTCACCGCGCTCTACCAGGCGCTCGCCGCACGCCTCGCCAGCGACGGGTTGCCGCTGCGCGAGCACCGTCTGCGTCCGACTTCCGTGCGGCATTCGACCGGACAGCACGCGATCGTGCCGGCGGCGCGCGCACGCTACCTCGCCGAGATTGCCACGGCGGCGCGCGGCTATCGCGCCTTCGCCGAGTCCCAGGCGCGCATCGCGCGCGAGCGCCAGCAGGTGACGGCAACGCGCGCCATGCTGCTCGCGTCGCCGTCATCTCCGCGAACGAAGGGATCCACGGATGCCGCGGCCGGTGGCGACGACGAATTGACCAAGTCGCTGGACGCGCTCGCCGCGGCGCGCGACGCGGCACTCGAGGCATCCTCGCGCAAGCTCCTCGACATGTGGCCGCGCACGCGGCAGGCCTACGCGGGCGACGAGTACGTGGTCAGGATCCGCGGCCGGGAGCTGCGCACCGACCTCACCTACACCACGCTCTCCGGCACGCGCGTGCCGAAGGTGGCGCTGCCGCGCTGGCAGGACGACGGCGAAGTGCTGCGCTGGCAGCTGCTCGAGAACGTGCCGGGCAGCTTCCCGTTCACGGCCGGCGTGTTCGCGTTCAAGCGCGAGAACGAGGACCCGACGCGGATGTTCGCCGGCGAGGGCGATCCTGCGCGCACCAACCGGCGCTTCCATCTGCTCGCCGACGGCATGCCGGCGCAGCGGCTGTCGACGGCGTTCGACTCGGTGACGCTGTACGGCTTCGATCCCGACCTGCGACCCGACATCTACGGCAAGGTCGGCAATTCCGGCGTGTCGATCGCGACGCTCGACGACATGAAGGTGCTGTATGCGGGCTTCGACCTCTGCAGCCCGACGACGTCCGTGTCCATGACGATCAATGGCCCCGCGCCGACGATCCTCGCGTTCTACATGAACACCGCGATCGACCAGCAGCACGACAAGTTCCGCGCCGACAACGGCCGCGAGCCTACCGCCGACGAGTCGGCGAAGATCCTCGCCTGGACGCTGTCCACGGTGCGCGGCACCGTGCAGGCGGACATCCTCAAGGAAGACCAGGGCCAGAACACCTGCATCTTCTCCACCGAGTTCTCGCTCAAGGTGATGGGCGACATCCAGCAATACTTCGTCGACTACGACGTGCGCAACTTCTATTCGGTGTCGATCTCCGGCTACCACATCGCCGAGGCCGGGGCCAATCCGATCTCGCAGCTCGCCTTCACATTGGCGAACGGCTTCACGTTCGTCGAGGCGTACCTCGCCCGCGGCATGCACATCGACGATTTCGCGCCCAACCTGTCGTTCTTCTTCTCCAACGGCATGGACCCGGAATACGCGGTGCTGGGACGCGTCGCGCGGCGCATCTGGGCGGTGGCGATGAGGAACCGCTACGGCGCCAACGAGCGCAGCCAGAAGCTCAAGTACCACTGCCAGACGTCCGGGCGCAGCCTGCACGCGCAGGAGATCGCGTTCAACGACATCCGCACCACGCTGCAGGCGCTGATCGCGACCTACGACAACGCCAACTCGCTGCACACCAACGCCTACGACGAGGCGATCACCACGCCCACCGAGGAGAGCGTGCGCCGGGCGATGGCGATCCAGCTCGTGATCAATCGCGAATGGGGGCTCGCGCGCAACGAGAATCCGAACCAGGGCGCGTTCATCATCGACGAATTGACGGACCTCGTCGAGGAGGCCGTGCTCAAGGAATTCGAGGCGATCGCCGAGCGCGGCGGCGTGCTGGGCGCGATGGAGACCGGGTACCAGCGCGGCAAGATCCAGGAAGAGTCGCTGTATTACGAGCACCGCAAGCACGACGGCAGCTACCCGATCGTCGGCGTCAACACGTTCCGCAATCCGCACGGCGACGCGGGGCCGCAGAAGGTCCTGCTCGCGCGGTCCACCGACGACGAGAAGCGTTCGCAGCTCGCGCGCCTCGCACAGTTCCACGCGCGCCATGCGCACGAGGCGCCGGCGGCGCTGGCGCGGCTGCAGCAGACGGTGATCGACGACGGCAACGTGTTCGCCGAGCTGATGGACTGCGCGCGGGTGTGCTCGCTCGGCCAGATCACGCACGCGCTGTTCGAGGTCGGCGGACAGTACCGGCGCAGCATGTAGCGCGGGGCGCGGGCAGCCGTGTGCAGTCCCGGGCGCGCACCGGTTGCACGGCGCGCGTCCGCGCGACTCGTCAAAGCGGCAGCTGCAGCAGCGCGGACACGAAGACCGCGCAGAAGGTGAACAGGATCAGCAAATGGCCTGCGTCGTCGAGGAAGGGCTTGTTGCGCATCGGGGCTCCGGCAATCGGGTCGGTTTGCAATGACGGGGTTACGCCACCGGCCGCTCGCGAGCGAAGGGCCAGTCGGGGGAGTGCGCGCGGGTGACCGGCGGCGTAAGCGGGAAATCGCGCGTCAGGCGCGATAGAAATACGGATCGAGCACCGAGACTTCGGTGATCGAGTCCACCGGCAGGTGGTTCGCCGTCGCCGCGCGCCGAATCGCATCGGGTGACGGGCCGTCGTAGATGCAGAACGTCTTCGACTTGTCGAGCGTCACGTAGGAGTGAACCCAGGTGACGCCATCGGCGGCATTGTTGTCGACGACCGAGCGGCAGATCTTCGAGCCCTCCGTGGTCTGCGGGATCGACAGACCGGCGGCGAACGTGCGCTGTACGAGGTAGCGGGGCATTCGAATTTCCTTGGTCGGGCCCGTGCTCCGGGCCGTGCGTCCATGATGCCGACCCCGCGCGCTACGGGAAATCGGCGGCCCCACCTATTTTGTCGCGAGCATCTGCCCATCTTGCGGCAGGATGCCGAGCCGTCGCGCCGCGGCCACCGCGTCGCGGCGCGTCGGCGTGTCGAGCTTGGCGAGGATCGAAGCCAGGTGGTGGTCGACCGTGCGCGACGAGCGTGACAGGCGCGCGGCGATCTGCGCGTTCTGCCGACCCTCGGCGAGCAGGCCCAGCACCTCGAGCTCGCGCACGGTGAGGCCGGCGGCGTTTTGCCGCGTCGTCGGCCGGGGCCCGCGCGGCACCGCCCGCACGCCGGCGTCGCGCATCCTGCGCCGCAGGTGCTCGGCGAGCGGCTTGGCGCCGAGCGTGTCGAGCAGCGACAGCGCGCGGCGTTGCGCCGGTTCGTCGCCGTCGGCCAGCGCGCGCGCCTCCTCGTACGGACAGCCGAGCCGCTCCCACGCGGCGGCGGCCTCGCGCCAGCGGCCGGCGATCTGCAGCGCGTAGGGTTGCGCGCACAGCGCTGGAACCTCGCGCAGCGCGCCGGCCTTCCACAGCCAGAATGCGAGCTCGCCGATGAACCAGGGATGGCCCTTGTCGAGCGCGAGCGGCAACGCCGCGTTGGCCTGGTGTGCCGTGCATTCGAGGTCGCCGGCGAAGTACGCCGCCTCGGCGCGCGCGCCGCGCACGGGCGCGATGCGTTGCAGCGTTCCCGACCGCGTCGCCAGCGCCAGCGCCTCGTCGAGGATGTCCCAGATGCCGGCGTCGCCGCGGCGCGTGCGCAACCGGCCGAGCGCGACGAGCGCCATCACGCGATTGGTCGACCCCATCGCCTCGCGCGCCAGCACCATGTCGGCGCGCTCCGCCGCGAGGTCCCAGCGGCCGCGGCGAACGTCGCACAGCGCCTGCCAGGCTTCCATGGAGCCGGTGAGGCGATCGAGGTCGCGCGAGCGCGCGAATGCGATGCCGTCGGCGAGGTGGCGCTCCGCCGCATCGAAGTCGTGCAGCTCGCCCGATACCACGCCCAGGATCATGTAGACGTCCGCCATTGCGGCGCCGCCATCCTCCAGGCCTTCGGCGATCGCCAGCGCGCGGGCGAGCTCGGCGCGGCCGCGCGCATGATCGACGAACAGCAGCGCCGCGCCCTTCGACGAATGGGCGGTGGCGAGGATGGCGCGCTCGCCGAGCGGCTCGGCCAGCGCAATCGCCGCGCCGCTATGGCGGATGGCATCGGCGTAGTCGCGGTTGAGCATGCGCAGGTACGCCTCGATGGCGTGCGCCCGCGCGAGCTCGGGACCCGGCGCGAGGGTCTCGGCCAGTGCAAGCGCGCGGCGGCTCGCCGCCTCGGCATCGGCATTGCGCAGCGCCCGCACCAGCGGCATCGCGTGCGCGGCCAGCGCCGCGCACTGCCGGCGCACGTCGCCGATGCGCGCGAAGAGCTCGATCGCCGCCTCGCGCGCGGGAACCGCCGCCGCGAGGTCGTTGACCTCGAAGGAATACGACGCGTAGTCGTCGAGCAGTTCGGCGCGTCGCCGCTCGTCGAGCGCGTCGCCATAGCAAAGCGCCGTGCGGCAATGCGCGGCCGCCTCGCGAAGCGCGCCGCGCGAGGCGGCCTCGCAGGCCGCGCGGGGAGTCAGGCGGAGCACGGCTTCGGCGTCGCCGGCGTTGTGCGCGTGATGCACGAGGCGCGCGAGCCCGGCCGTGCCGGCGGCACCGCCCGCCAGCGCCGCCAGCACGCGCGCGTGCAGCGACCTGGCCCGCAGCGGCAGCATCGCCAGCTCGACGGCGACCCGCGCGAGCTCATGGCGAAATCGCAGGTGCGGGCCGTCCACGTGCAGCAGGCCACAGCGCACACATTCCTCGATGGCGTCGAGTGACGGCGCGAGCACCGCATCGACCAGCGCGATCTCGATCGCGCGCGGCACGATCGCCGTCAGGTCGAGCACGTCGCGCGCGGGCGCGGAGAGGGGCGCGGCCTTGCCGAGGATCGCATCGCGTACCGTCGACGGCAGGCTGTCGCCGGTGTGGGCGAGGAGTTCCGTGACGAAGAACGGGTTGCCACCCGTGGTGTCGTGGAGGCCGGCGATGCGATGCCGCGCCTGCGCGGCGAGCTTCGCCACGGCGTCCGCCGTGAGTCGCGGCAGCGCGATACGCGTGACATGGCGCGCCGGAATCTCGCCCAGCACCCGCATGAGGTCGGCCGAGGCCGAGGCGTCGTCGCGGCAGGTGAGCAGCAGGAGCGCCGGCATGCGGTGGATGCGCCGGCACAGGAACCGGATGAGGTCGAGCGTCGCCGCGTCGGCCCAGTGGATGTCCTCGAGCACGAGGGTCGCCGGCGACGGCGCGCAGGCGAGCGCGTCGATGACTGCGGCGAAGATCGCCGCGCGATCGGCCCCCAGTGCCAGTCGCTCCTGCAACGCACCGCCGGCGGCGCGTGCGATGTCGTGCAGCGGACCGAGCGGATGCGGCGTGCTCAGCGCCTCGCAGGCGCCCCACAGCACCCGCGGGTCGTCGCTCGCGGCGACGAAGTGCTCGACGAGGCTCGTCTTGCCGATGCCGGCCTCGCCGTTGATGACGACGGTGTGGCCTTGGCCGCGGCGGGCGGATGCCAGGTGAGCCTGCAGCAGCGCCAGGTAGGAATCACGTTCGAGCAGTGCCAAGGGGGTCGACCTCCACAAGCGGTCATTGCGATCCGGTGCCACGTGTCGCCACCGGCGGCGAAGCCTGGCATCGGGCTGAAGACTTGTTTACACCCGGCCGCAGGTCTGTATTCCGTATACGATCTGCTTTTGGTCGGCGGTTCCGGAAGCGCGCCGACACTCGGGCGTCCCGGGCGCCGCCAGGCGCCGCATCAACGGGGCCAGTCGCGCATCCAGTGGACGTCCGCCGCCGCCGGCATGTCGCCCATGCAGACGCCGATGTCGCGCAACTCGCGCTCGGTCATCTGGGCGAGGTCGTCGCGGTCCCGACGGGACCGCCTGGCCGCGGCGCGCCAGTCGACGAACCGGCGCCACAACGCCGTCGCGAGGTCGCGCAGCGCCGGGTCATCGATCCCGGCGGCACGGACCACTGGCGCGTCGACAAAGGTGTCGTCTCTCATCGCAATCTCCGAAAGGCGAGCCGTGGCGCCGTTCAGGCGGCGAAGCCGACGATCATGCAGAGCAGGAAGACCGCGCTCGCGACCAGCGTCAGCGAATAGCCGGTATCGTCGAGGAAGGTTCGGTGTGACATGGCAATCTCCTGGGCGTTGATGTACGCTGGTAAGGTTAGACGCCCAGGTGCCGCCTGTGAATCGCATAGTTCCGACCAACATGGTAAGTTTGGCTAACCAATGAGCCGGCTTCCGCTCAATACGCTGACGGCCTTTCGCAGCGTCGCCGAACTGCAGAACTTGCGCGCGGCGGGCGAAATGCTGCATTTGACGCACAGCGCGGTGAGCCAGCAGATCAAGGGGTTGGAGGAGCAACTCGGCTTCTCGCTCTTCGAGCGCCGGGGCCGCCGTGTCGTGCTCAACGCCGCCGGGCAGGCGCTGCTGCGCAGCGTGCAGCAAGCGCTCACACAACTGGACGAGGGCGTCGAGGCGGCCGCCGCGGCCGCTCAAGGCGGCTCGCAGCGGCTGCGCATCACGGTGCTCCCGTCGTTCGCGCAGCGCTGGCTGTTGCCGCGCATCGGCCACTGGCGCGAGCGGCACCCGGGGCTGCCGCTCGAAATCGACGCGTCGATCGGCGCGGTCGACCTGCAGCGCGAAGGTTTCCATGCAGCGGTGCGGCAGGGCAAGGGACCCTGGCCGGGCCTTGAGTCGGAGCGACTGTTCGACAAGCCGCCGGTCATCGTCGTCGCGTCGCCCCAGGCGGCACGGCGGCTGGTCGGCGCGCAACCGGCGTCGCTCGCGCGCGAGCCCCTGCTCGGCGACGACGACCTGTGGCAGCTCTGGTTTGGCGTCAACGGCATAGAGACGCGCGTGACGACCGTGGCGGTGTTCAACGATGCCGGCCTGATGCTGCAGGCGGCCGAGCAGAACCTCGGGCTCGCGCTGTCGCGCGAGATCCTCGCCGCCGACGCGCTGTGCGACGGCCGCCTCGTGCAGCTGTCGCCGGTGGCGATCACGCACGAGGACGCGCAGCCCTATCACTTCGTGTACCCGCCGGGGCTGCGTGACTGGCCGCCGCTGGTGTCGCTGCGCGACTGGCTGCGCGACGAGCTCGAGGCATCGTACCGCGCGCTCGGCGCGCTGCGCGCGCGCGGTACGCATGCCAACGTGCCGGCGGCACGCACGCTCTCCGCTGCCGCGCGGCAGCGCGGCGCGAAGCCGCGCCGCTAGGCTCGAGCAGATCGGCAAGCCGCTGGGCAATCGCCGGTCATGACGGCGTGCGCAGCTTGTTCACCTTCCAGCCGAAGTCGAACAGCGCCGCCGCGAGACGCGGATCGTCGTGCGGCACGTCGCCTCGGTGATAGACGAGCCAGGGACTTTGCGGGTCGCGCGTCCACTCCATCGGGAAGTGCACGAACACGTGGTCCTCGCCGGCATCGAGCTGGCGCCGCGTGCGCAGCGGACGATTTTCGAGCGCGTCGCGCAGGGCACCGACGTAGTCGATGCCGATCGCCGGCCCGCGATGCGACCCCGGCGTGATTCGCCGGTTGGCTTCGATGAGCCAGGGCGTCGCCGCACGATCCGTGGCGAGGAACTCGGTGCCGAAAAGGCCGCTGATGCCGAACGCGCGCGCGACGCGGGCGGTGATGTCGGACATGACGGGATGGTGCGAGTACCGCACCACGGTGGCCGGCCCGCGCGGGATGCCTTCGAGCTTTTCGACTGCGTGGCTGCACAGGAGCTCGCCTTTCCACGCCAGCGCGTGCACGTACCAGGTCGTCCCGGGCACATGCTGCTGCACCAGCAGCCGGGTTGGCGCGTCAGCGCCGGCGGCCAGCCGCGCGAACTGCCCGGCCAGCTCGTTGGCGTCAGCGCACACCGCGACGCCATGCCCGCCGAACGAGAATGAACGTTTCAGCACGACCGGATAGCCGGCGTGCGCCGCGAACGTCGCCGCCTCGGCGACGTCGTGGGTGACGATCGACTGCGGCGCGTCGAGGCCGAGCTCGCGCGCCCGCAGCGCGAACTGCAATTTGTCGACGCTCGCCGCATAGCCGGCGGGATCGCCGAGCGACACCGCGATCAACCGCCGCAGTCCGTCGTGCACGGCCTGCGGCACGCCCGACTGCGGCGAATCGTGGATGCCGCGCATGAGGTCGAATGCGCCGTCGTCGCACGCTACCGCGAGACTCGGCCGCAGGCGGTCGAAGGCCGTGGCGATCGTCGTCGCCTGCGCGGCGAACGGCGCACGCGCATCGAGCAGGTAGTGGGCCTTGGTGTGCCGGCTGAAGCGCGCGTAGCTGCCTTCAGGCGCGAACAGGTAGGGCTCGAAGCCAGCGGCGGCGAGCGCAGCCGGCGTGCGCGCGGTGCCCTGCCAGTCCGCAGCGGTGGCGATCATCAGTACGCGCGGCGCCGGAACGTCGTTCATGGCCGTGGAGGAGTCTGTTGCAGGAGCGCAAGCCGCGTGATGCGGCGACGCCGCGCAAAGCCCGAAGTGTAGTCGCTCGGGCCGTAAAGCCATGGGCTTCGCCGTGTCGCGATCGCCGGCAACGTAGAATCGATGCTGCAATGCGTCGCCTCTCGCCCGTTGTGCAATACCTACGCACGTCATTCGCGCCGCGACCCTGGCTGCGACGTGTCGTCCATCTCGCGGCGGCGCTGCTGGTCGGGGTGGTGTGCACGCTGTTCGCGGCGCTCGCCAACGCGAGCAACGCAATCGCGCTGGAATGGTTTCGACGCTGGCCGTGGCTCGCGCTCGCCGCGATGCCGGCGGCGCTGGTGCTGTGTGCATACGTCACCCGGCGCTGGTTCGTGTTCGCCGCCGGCAGCGGGATCCCGCAGGTGATCGCGGCCCTGCAGACCACCGACGGGTCGTGGCGGGGCCGGCTGCTGGCGCTGCCCGTCGCCGTCGCCAAGGTGCTGCTGGTGCTGGTCGCGCTCATGGGCGGCGCTGCCGTCGGTCGCGAGGGCCCGTCGGTGCACGTCGGCGCTGCGTTGATGTATGCGCTGTCACGCCTCAAGGCCCTGCGGCTCGACCACGACGCCGACGGCCTGATCCTCGCCGGTGCGGGTGCGGGCATCGCCAGTGCGTTCAACACCCCGCTCGGCGGCATCGTGTTCGCGCTGGAGGAATTGAGCCGGCACCGTCCGTTCCGCGCGCACGGCGCGACGCTCGTCGCGGTGATCGGGGCGGGCCTCGCTTCGCTGCTGCTGGTCGGCAAGTACACATACTTCGGCGTGGTGCACACGACGTTGCCGGGACGCTTCGCGGTGCAGGCCGTGCTGGCGACCGGCGTGATCGGCGGCCTGGCGGGCGGCCTGTTCGCGCGCGCCTGCACGAGCTTGCACGACGTGCTGCCGGCGGGACTGCGGCGAGCGCTGGTGCGCCATCCGCTGCGCGGCGCGGCACTGTGCGGCGTGCTGCTGGCGTTGCTCGCGCTCGCGACCCATGGGGCCACGATCGGCACCGGCTACGGCGTGACGAAGGCGCTGGTCGACGGCACCGCCACCGACCCCGGCTTCGGCTACGCGCCGGCGCGCCTGCTCGCGACCTATCTGTGCGTGCTCGCGGGCATCCCGGGAGGGCTGTTCGCGCCGTCGCTGGCGATCGGCGCCGGGCTCGGCGCGGCGATGCAGACCCTGTTGCCCGGTGTGCCGATCGGCAGCCTCGCGCTGCTCGCCATGGTGGGCTACCTCGCGGCGGTCACGCAGTCGCCGATCACGGCGTTCGTGATCACCATGGAGATGACCGCCAATCAGGACCTGCTGCTGCCGATGATGGCGGTGTCGGTGATCGCGTTCGGCGTGTCGCGCACGCTGTGCAGGATGCCGATCTACGATGCGCTCGCCACCGGCTGGATGCCGCCACCGCCGGCGCGGTCGCTGGACACGTGAGTCGTGCGCTCGTCGTGCCCGGCCCGTGCTGGCGCATCGTGCGCAGCGTGGCGGTACGGCTCGCCGGCGCGCCCGGCTTGCAGTCCGGCCCGCGGCGATCCGCGCCGGGTGCGAGGCGTAACATGAAATCGTCACGCAACCGGTCTTCGCGCCGAAATGGCTGAATCCTCCGCATGGGCGTTCCCCGACGCGCTGCAGCCGCAGCCCGGCGATGTCGCGTTCGACGTCGAGGCCGCGGCGGCGTCGGTCGTGCGCGTGCGCGCGGCGATTCCCGATGATGCCTTCACCGCGCCGGTGCTCGGCACCGAGCGCGAGGGCAACGGCGTCGTCATCCGCGACGACGGCCTCGTGCTGACGATCGGCTACCTGGTCGCGGAGGCCGCGACCACGTGGCTCACCACGCGCGGCGGTGACGTCGTGCCGGCGCACCCGCTGGTCTACGACTACGCGAGCGGCTTCGGTCTCGTGCATCCGCTCGGCCGCCTGGACGCGCCACCGATGGCCATCGGACAGCCGGCGCGCATCGGCGTCGGCGACGATGTCTGCGTGATCGGCTTCGGCGGCCGGCGGCATGCGCTCAAGGCGCGGGTATTCGCCAAGCGCGAGTTCGCCGGGTACTGGGAGTACGTGCTCGACGAGGCATTCTTCACCACGCCGGCGCATCCCGAATGGAGCGGCGCCGCCCTGGTCGACACCAAGGGGCGCCTGATCGGCGTCGGCTCGCTGTTCGTGCAGGAACAGCAGGACGACGAGCCGATGCAGGGCAACATGTTCGTGCCGATCGATCTCCTCGACCCGCTGCTCGAGGGGCTGCACTGCGGCGGGCCATCGCCGCGACCGCCCCGGCCCTGGCTCGGCATGTATACGGGCGATGCGAACGAAGGGCTCGTCGTCAACGGCGTCGCGGTGAACGCGCCGGCCGACGCCGCGGGTATCGAGCCGGGCGACGTCGTCGTCGCGGTCGGCGGCGAGCCGGTGCATGGCCTCGCCGACCTCTTCCGCCGCATCTGGCGCACC
Source organism: Casimicrobiaceae bacterium (assembly GCA_036553845.1). Lineage (GTDB taxonomy): Bacteria > Pseudomonadota > Gammaproteobacteria > Burkholderiales > Casimicrobiaceae > VBCG01. The sequence continues at coordinate 25,625 of DATBOK010000018.1, read as the reverse complement.
GGTCCGGCCGGATGCGACATCGCGCTGACGCTGCTGCGCAAGGGCACCCGTCTCGAGGTCAAGGTGCATTCGGCGAGCCGCGAGGAATTCCTCAAGAAGCCGACCTTGCAGTGACGCGAGGTCGATCTGCCGATGCGCGACGGCGCGCCGCGGGCAACAGGCGGAGCGCCGATTCGCGGGCCATCGTTGCGTGGCTGCCCGGCGCCCCTTAAACTGCGCGCTGCCGCCGCATCGCGCGTCGGCGCCGCCTTTGCCTCACGAATCGCGAAAGAGCCAACATGTCCGCTCGCAAGAAGCATCCCGCGCCCGCCTCGGCACCGCCGTCGGCGCGGCGCGCGAATCCCGCCGTGCACCTGCCGCTCCCCGCCGTGCTGGTGGGCCTCGGGCTGATGGCGTCGCAGCCGGCGGCGGCTCAGGGCGGCGTCGCAGTCCGCGACCAATATTCGACGCCGGTCAACACCGCGCTGAGCGGCTTCAACGTCACCAGCAACGACGTGCTGGTGGGCAATGCCAGCGTGCAGGTGATCACCACGATCCTGCCGCAGCACGGCAACCTGCTGATGCAGCCGAACGGCGCATTTACGTACACGCCGCAGTCCGGATTCCAGGGTGTCGACCAATTCCAGTACGACCTCATCAATCTTGGCAACTCGTTCGCCCAGGTGACGATCACGGTCGGCGCGCAGGAAGTGCCGGCGCTGGGCGGCGCCGCAATCGGCGCACTGTCCGCGGGCATCGCCGCACTGGCGATGCGTCGCCGCCGCAAGCGCTGAACCACCCGGGCGCGCCGGCGCGACGCCGGACACGCGCGTGACCGATCGATCCCGCGCCGTCGGCCGCGGCGTCCGCTTCTACTCCTATCTCGAACCCTCCGGCTACGGGATGGCGGCGCTCGCGCACCTGCGCGGGCTCGTCAACGCCGGCACCGGCGTCGAGTGGCACGTCGTCGAGCGCGGGCACGAGCCCGACATCGTCACCCGTCCCGCCGCCGCGGCGGCGCCGACGCCATGGGCCGACGGCGATCGCGCACTTGCCGACTTGCCGGCGCTGCGCGCGGCGACCGCGCTGCCGCTGGCCTGCGATCATGTCGTCGCGTTCACCGTGCCCGAGCACTGGCCGCACCTGTTCGAGCCGGGCCGCCGCAACGTCGGCTGCACGGTATGGGAGACGGATCGCCTGCCGCCGCACTGGCGTGATCTGCTCGACCGGGCACACGGCATCGTCGTGCCTTGCGCACAGAATGCCGCGGTGGTGGCGGCCGCGGGCGTCACGACTCCCGTGCACGTCGTGCCGCACATCCGCCGCCACGCATGGAACGACTTCACCGTCGCCGAGCTCGACGCCGCGCGGCACGAGTTCGCCGTGGACGGCGCATCCACGCTCTTCTACTCGATCAATGCCTGGGATCCGCGCAAGGACGTGCCATCGTTGTTGTACGCGTTCGCCAGCGCCTTCACGCGCGACGATCCGGTGGCGCTGATCGTCAAGACCGGCGCATCGGGATTCGGCCCGCCGCCGCTGTACGCGCGGCGCGATGTCGCGACGCTGGCGCGGGAGGCGCTCGACGCCATCGGTGCGGCACTCGGGCGTGCGCCGCCGCGGGTCACCGTGTTGCCGTACGAGCTGTCCGGCCGCGGCGTTGACCTCGTGCATCGCCTCGGGCAGGTGTACGTATCGACCACGCACGGCGAAGGATGGGGTCTCGGCGCGTTCGATGCGGCCACGCTCGGCCGCCCCGTGCTGATGACGGGGTGGGGCGGTCATCGCGACTGGCTCGGCGACGACGCCGCGTGGCCGGGTGCGTTGCCGTGGCGAATGACGCGCGTGCCGGTGTTCCCGCCGGACCGCCCGTCGTACTGGCGCTCGCAGCGCTGGGCGAACGTCGACATCGCCGCCGCGGCGCAAGTGTTTCGCGCGTACGTCGCGCGTCCGCAGGCGCATCGCCGCGCGGCGAATGCCATCGCCGAGCGCATCGCCGGCGCATACGCCGAGCCGCGCGTGGCGGCGGCGTTCGCCGCCGCCGTGTTCGCGGACGGATGACGCGATGCCGCGCATTCCACGCGAATTCCACTTCATCTTCGGCCTGCGTCCGCAGGATGCGCCGTTCCACCTCGCGCACTGGCTGTGCCTCGAGTCCTGCCGCCGGGTGAACCGCCCGGCGGCGATCCATTTCCATTGCCGCCACCGGCCGTTCGGCCCGTGGTGGGAGCGCATCGCGCCGCATTTGCTCGTGCACGCGGTCGGCGCCGCGCCGCGCGGCTTCGCCCCGGCGCGTTACGCCGCCAGCGCCGAGGGCCGGCTGATCGCCGCCGCCGGCTACGACTACGCCCACGAAGCCGACTTCCTGCGCCTCGACATCCTGCACCGCCATGGCGGCGTCTACGCCGACATGGACACGCTGTTCGCACGCCCGCATCCCTCGCACTGGTATGCGCGCGAGTGCGTGATCGGCGAGGAAGGCGCCGCCCCCGACCACGTCGGCGTCATGCGGCCGTCGCTGTGCAACGCGCTCGTGCTCGCCGCGCCCGGATCGCGCTTCGTCGCGCGCTGGCGCGACGAAGCGCGCGCGTCGTTCGACGGCACCTGGAGCCATCACTCCTGCGCGGCCGCGGCGCGCGTCTGGGCGCGCGATCCAACGGCCGTCGACGTGCTGCCGCCGCAGGCGTTCTACCGCCACGCGGCGTCGCGCGCGGGGATCGACGCGCTGTTCTGCGCGCACGACGTCGACACTGCCGGCGTCTACAGCCTGCACCTGTGGGCGCATCTTTGGTGGGCGAAGGCGCGGCGCGATTTCACGACGTTCCATGCCGGGCGCCTGACGCCGTCATGGGTGCGCACGGCCGATGCGACCTACGCGGTGCTCGCGCGCCGCTTCCTGCCAGCCGATGCTTGAGCAGCGGTGCCGATGACGTCGTCCGCGGACGGGAACACGAGCGCCGGCAGCGGCGGAACGTATTCGCGCAGCCGCGCCGCAAGCTCGGGCGCGCGCGCGGCGAAGCGTGCCGCCGACAGGCGCTTGTGCGTCGCTGCGAGCGCGTGATGCGCGACGTCCCAGGCGTTGCCGCCGTGGAACGTATAGACATAGCTCCAGCCGGTGCGCGGCACGCGCGCGACCCGCGCCCCGGCCCGCGCGAGGGCGAGGACGAGCCGCGAGTCCTCACCGCGCACGACCTCGTCGTAAGCGGGCAACGCGGCGCGACGCGCGACCAGCGTGCCCTGCACGACGTCGAGCGGCCACGCGTCGCCGCTCCAGTCCTCCCAATAGGCGACGCCGCGCGCGCGAAACCAGTGGATCTGCTCGGTGGCGAACGCCGCCGCCGCGCGCTCGCGGCGCAGCGCCGCCACCAGGAGCTCGAGCTGGCAAGGGTGATGACGATCGTCGTCGTCCCATTGCGCGACGAGTTCGCCGCGCGCGAGATGCACGCAACGGTTGCGCAGCGCGCCGAGTGCCTGGCCCGGGGCCGCGCGCTCGACGACGCCTGCCACGCCGTGCGCCGCGGCGAGCCGGCCGAGACTGCGGCCGAATTCCGCGTCGCCATCGTGGACGATGACGAGCTCGCGCGGCCCGCGAAGCGTCTGCCGCGCGAAATCGCCGATCGCCTCGGCGAGAAAGGGCCGCGACGCGGCCCGCGTCACCATCAGTCCGCTCAACAGCACCGTCGCACTCCTTGCCCCGCGGCGATGGCATTCGCCCGCCCCGGCACGCAATGCGCTAGCATCGCCGCCATGACGCGAGACCGCGTGACGCGCCCGCGCGCACCGTCGACAAGCGTGGCGCGCCGCGGCCCGTCACGCACGCCATGAGCGCCAGCTGCATTGTGACCTATCGCCAGGGCGCGGGTGACACGCGCCGTGCGAATCTCCACACCGTGCTCGCGCGCCTCGCGCGTTCGCCCGCGATCGAGACGATCGTCGTCGAGCAGGACGCCGCGCCTCGCCTCGCCGAGGCCCTGCCGCACCCGGCAGCGCGCCGCGTTTTCGTGCGCAATCCCGGCGCGTTCAACAAGGCTTGGGGATTCAACGTCGGCGCGCGGATGGCGCGCGGCGACGTGCTGGCGTTCCTCGACGCCGACATTCTGATCGGCGAATCGCTCGACCGCGCGTGCGCGCTTTGCGCGCAAGGGTACGCCGTGGTGAAGCCCTACGTGCGCCTCGTCGACCTCACCGCGCGGGAGTCGCGCGCGCTGTCCTTGGATGCGCGCGGCGTGCCCGGCCCCACACCCGCGCGCATCGGCCGCGACGCGATCGGCGAATCGATCGTGCTGTGCGGCGGATTGTTCGTCATTCGCCGCGCGGCCTTGGTCCACCTCGGCGGCTTCGACGAGCGCTTCGTTGGCTGGGGTGGCGAGGACGATGCGATGACGCACAAGGTCGAGCGCGCGCGCCTGTCCTGCATCGAGCTGGATGACGAGGTCGCGTGGCATCTGTTCCACCCGCGGCCGGCTGCGTCGACGCGCGGGCAGCCGAATTACGTGGCCAACGTCGCCCTGCTCGAGGCCTACCCACACTATCGCGACGACGAGCTCGCGCGGCTCGCAGAAGTGCAATGGCAGATGGCTGGCAATCCGCGCAAGTATGCCGAGCACGGCGAAGACGTGCCGCGCGGCCGCGCGCTGGCGCGCAGCACCGCATGAGCGCCAGGCGCACAGCTCGCACGGCGGCGGCGCACCGCGCAAGCCCCGTGTCGAAGCCGAAAAATCGCGCGCCGCAACGAACGCACGCACGTCAGGCGCTCGCCGGTGGCGAGGCGATCGCGACCGCCAGCGTGATGGTCGCGACACCGGCATACGCCGGCGCCGTGCAGCTGAGCTACGTGCGCTCGCTCCTCGATTTCGCTGCCTTGGGCATCCGCTTCACGCTGGTAGGCATCGCCAACGAGAGCCTCGTCACCCGCGCGCGCAATGCGCTGCTGTCCACGTTTCACGCGCGGCGCGAGTACACGCATCTGTTCTTCCTCGACGCCGACGTGGGCCTGTCCGCGGCGGCGCTGGCGCGAATGCTCGCCGCGGGCAAGGACGTGATCGGCGCGCCGGTGCCCCTGAAAGGCCGCGGCCCGCGCGGTGAGCGCATCTTCAACGTCGGACGCAGCGTCGGCGAGGCGGGCGCGCTCGTGCTGTGCGAGCGCATCGGCACTGCGGCGCTGCTGCTCACGCGACGCGCGGTCGATGCCCTGGTCGCTGAGGCGTGCCAGCGCGGCGGCGTGTACCAGCCGATGTCGACGCTCGTCGGCGACGCCGGCGTCGACGTCCACTACGACGTGTTCCGCACGGGGGTCGTCGACGGCGAGTACCTGTCGGAGGATTTCTGGGCGTGCGCTACGCTGCGCCGGCTGGGCTTCGCGATCCACGTCGACCCGGCGATCGTCACCACGCATCACGGCACGCTCGGCGTCTGACCGGCGCGCTCGTGTGCGCAGCCGCTAAGGACGCGCGACCACGGCGCTTGCGTCCCAGCCGCCACCCAGGGCCTGCGCCAGGTCGATCACCGCGAATCGGGCGTTGCGCGCCGCAACGATCTGCAGCGTTTGCGCCTGCAGCAGCTGTCGCTGCGCGTCGAGCACCTCGAGGTACGGCGAGTATCCGGCCTTGTACCGCGTGTCCGACAGGTCCAGCGTCTGCAGCAGGCTCTGCGCACGCGCGGTCTGCGCTGCCAGCGCCTCGCGCGTCGTCGCGTTCGCCGACAGCGCGTCGTGCACGTCCTTGAACGCGAGCTGCACCGTCCTCGTGTAGTCGACTACCGCCTGGTTGCGGCGCGCGGTCTGCGCGTCGACGTTGGCCTCGATGGCCTTGAGGCCGACGATCGGTTGCGCGAGCGACGCGCCGATGCTCCAGATCGCCGCCGGGCCGGTGAACAGATTGCGCAGCACCGCCGCCTCCGAGCCGAACAGCCCGGTGAGCGAGATCGCCGGGAAATAGTCGGCGCGCGCGACGTCGATGCGCATGTTGGCGGCCGCGAGCTGTGCCTCCGACTGGCGGATGTCGGGCCGCCGCGCGAGAAGGTCGGATGCGAGTCCCGCCGGAATCACGGGTACCGTCGTGAACCGGTCGTAGCGCTGGTCGCGGTCGACTTTCGGATCGAAGACGTCGCGCGGTGAGCGCCCGGCCAGCGCGGCCAGGGCCGACTCGGCCTCGGCCACCGCGCGCTTCGCCACGGCTATGTCGCCGGCGACGGACGCGCGCTCGGCCTCCGCGGCGTGGAATTCGTACTCGCCGATCACGCCGGCCTGCATCAGGTCGCGCTGCAATGCCAACGCATCGTCGCGCGACTTCAGGGTGTCGTAGAGCAGCGCGAGCTGCACGTCGGCGGCGACCAGCGTGAAGTACGCCTGCGCGGTGCCGGCCTCCACCGAGGTGCGCACCGTTTCGCGTGCGTACTCGGAGGCCAGCAGGTCCTGGCGCGCCGCGCCGGTGGCGGTGCGGTATTTGCCCCACAGGTCCAGCTCGTACGACGCCTGCAGGCCCACGCGGTAATCGTTGCCGACCGGCGGGAAGCCGGCGGGCAACGGCGTCGAGCCGACCTGCGAGATCCGCGAGCGCGTGGCGCCGGCAGTGAGATCGACGGTCGGGTACAGGTCGGCCTGCGCGAACAGCACCTGCGCGCGCGCAAAGTCGACGCGCGTGATCGCCTCGGCGATGTCGAGGTTGTGCGCCAGCGCCTCGTCGACGAGCATGTCGAGCGTCGGGTCGCCGAACGCGGTCCACCAGCGCTGGGACGCGAGCACCCCGGGGTCGGCGGCGGATGCGGCGGGCAGTTCGAGCTGGGGCGGCGCCGTGGGCGTGGTCGTGCACCCGGCCATCGCCGCGATCGCGAGCACCGCCGTGGCAATGCAGCTGTACGTGGGTCTCATATCCAGTCCTCCCCGCGCACCGGCGGATGGCCGGGCGTCTGGGGTACGTTGCGCGCCGCGCGATGCGAGTGCGTCACCTCGTCGAAGATCTGTTGCGAGCTGCGCTTCTCCACCACGTGGCGGTCGAAGATGACCTTGAAGAAGAGCGGCACGAAGAAGATGGCGAGGAACGTCGCCGCGAGCATGCCGCCCATCACGCCGGTGCCGACCGAATGTCGCGCCGATGCGCCGGCGCCGGTGGAAATCGCGAGCGGCAGCACGCCGAAGATGAACGCCAGCGACGTCATCAGGATCGGCCGGAAGCGCAGGCGCGCGCCTTCCACCGCGGCCGCCGATGCCGAGAGTCCTTCCTCGTGCTTGTACAGCGCGAATTCGACGATCAGGATGGCGTTCTTGGCGGCGAGACCGAGCAGCGTGACGAGTCCGATCTGGAAATACACATCGCTGGTCAGCCCGCGAATCCACACCGCCATCAGCGCGCCGAACGTGCCGAACGGAAGTGCCAGCAGCACCGCGAGCGGCAGCGACCAGCGCTCGTACTGCGCGGCGAGGATCAGGAACACCATCACCACGGCGAGACCGAGCGCGAACGTCGAGGCGCCTCCCGATTTCTTCTCCTGGTACGACGAGCCGCCCCAGTCGTAGCTGAAGTCTGCCGGCAGCACTTCGTTGGCGATCTGCTCGACCCGCGCGATCGCCTGACCCGAGCTGTAGCCCGGTGCCGCCTGGCCGATGATCTTCACGGCCGGCAGGTTGTTGAAGCGGTCGAGCGAGTCGGGACCCGATGTGTAATTGACCTTGACCAGCGACGACAGCGGGATCATCGCGCCCTGGCTCGAGCGCACGTAGACACCCGTCACGTCGTCCGGGCGCTTGCGGTACTCGGGTTCGGCGGACAGCAGCACCTGCCAGGTGCGACCGTACTTGTTGAAGTCGTTCACGTAGTAGCTGCCCATCGTCGCCGACAGCGCGTTGAAGATGTCGGTGATCGCCACGCCGGCCTTCTTCGCCTTGTCGCGGTCAACGTCGACGAAGAGCTGCGGCACGGCCGCGTGCCACAGCGTCTGCGCGCCGCCGAGCTGCGGGTCGCGGTTGGCGCGCGCGAGGAACGCGTCCTTGACCTCCGACAGCTCCTTGGAGCCGCCGTTGCCGCGGTTCTGGATGTAGAACTCGTAGCCGCCGGTGGTGCCGAGGCCGAAGATCGGCGGCGGATTGAACGCCAGCACCAGCGCGTCCTTGATGCCGGCGGTCTTGGCGAAGAGCTCGCCGACGAGATGCTGCGCGGTGACATGACGCTGGTCCCATGGCTTCTGGGTGACGAACAGCGTGGCGGCATTGTTGCGGAAGCCGCCGCCGATGAAGTCGAAGCCGGTGAAGGCGACGACGTCCTGGTTGTTGGGATTGCTGCGCACCGCCGCCTCGACCTGCTCGACCACCTTCTGCGTGCGCTCGAGCGTCGCGCCGTCCGGCAGGATGACCGCCGAGATGTAGAAGCCCTGGTCCTCCTCGGGAACGAGGCTCCCCGGCGTGATCCGCCACATGAACACCGCGAGTGCGACCATCACGCCGAACACCAGCAGCGCGATCACGCCGCGGCGGATCAGGAACGCGACGCCTTGCGTGTAGCCGCCGCGGAAGCGCTCGAAGCCGCGGTTGAACGCGGCGAAGAATCGGTTCGGCGCCTCGTGCGGCTTCAGGATCAGCGCGCATAGCGCGGGCGACAGCGTCAGCGCGACGATGCCGGAAATGACGACGCAGATGGAGATCGTCACGGCAAACTGCCGGTACAGCTCGCCGGTGAGGCCGCCGAGGAACGCGATCGGCACGAACACCGCGACCAGCGTCAGCACGATGGCGATGATCGGGCTCGTCACCTCGCGCATCGCCTTCACCGCCGCGTCACGCGCCGGCAGCCCTTCCTCGCGCATGATGCGCTCGACGTTCTCCAGCACCACGATCGCATCGTCGACGACGATGCCGATCGACAGCACCATGCCGAACAAGGTCAGCGTGTTGATCGAGTACCCCAGCATGTGGATGCCGGCGAACGTGCCGATCAGGGCCACCGGCACCGCGGCGAACGGGATGATCGCCGCGCGCCAGCTCTGCAGGAACAGGTAGACGACCAGGAACACGAGGATCATCGCCTCGCCGAGGGTCTTCAGCACCTCGCGAATCGACACCTCGATGAAGCGCGTGGTGTCGAACGCGACGTTGTAGGCGAGGCCCTGCGGGAAGCGCGTGGCGAGCTCGGCCAGCAGTGCGTTCGACGACTTGGCGACGTCGAGCGCGTTGGCGCCTGGCGAAAGGAAGATGCCCACGAGCGTCGCCGGCTTGCCGTTGTAGCGGCCGTTGAACTCGTAGTCCTTGGAGCCGAGCTCGACGCGCGCGATGTCGCGCAAATAGACTGTCGTGCCGTCCGGATTCGCGCGCACGATGATGTTCTCGAACTCCTTGGCGTCGGCGAGCCGTCCCTTCGTGGTCACGGTGAACACGAGGTCCTGCCCCTTGCCGATCGGCGACTGACCCACCTTGCCTGCGGCGAACTGCGCGTTCTGGTCGTTGATCGCGGCGATGACGTCGGCGGGCGTGAGCTTGAGCTGCGCCAGGCGATCCGGCTTCATCCAGATCCGCATCGCGTAGTCCTTGGCGCCGAAGATCTGCACGTTGGTGGTGCCGGGCAGCCGCTTGATCTGGTCGAGAACGTTGAGCGTCACGTAGTTCGACGTGTCGAGGTCGGTCAGCGTGTTGTCGGGCGAGTAGAACGCGACCACCTGCAGGAACGACGAGCTGCCGCGCTCGACCGTCACGCCCTGGCGGCGCACTTCCTCGGGCAGCCGTGGCAGCACCTCGTTGACGCGGTTGTTGACGTTGACGGTGGCGATGTCGATGTCGGTGCCGATCTCGAACGTCACCTGGATCTGCACCACGCCGTTCGACGCCGAGTTCGAGCTCATGTACTGCATGCCCGGGATGCCGTTGATGCTGTTCTCGAGCGGGGAGGCGACGGTTTCCTCGACGACCTGCGCGGAGGCGCCCGGGTAGACGGCCTGCACGGTGACCACCGGCGGCGCGATTTCCGGGTATTGCGCGATCGGCAGCGTGCGGATCGACGCGAGGCCGGCCAGCACCAGGAACACCGAGATCACCGCCGCGAAGATCGGGCGGTCGATGAAGAAGCGTGAAAGCATGGCAGGTTCTTCCGGTCGCGGTTACGACTTCTTGGCGTCGGCAGCCTTGGCGGGCGCGCCGGGGGGCGCTCCCGGTGCCGCGGGGTTGGCGTTGGCGGCGCCGTCGGGAATGATCGGTGCTCCGGGCATCAGCTTGGCGATGCCGTCGACGATGAGCGCGTCGCCCGGCTTGAGCCCGGAATCCAGCACGAACAGGTTGCCGCCGGAGGCATCGACCCAATCACCAAGCACCACGCCGCGTGGCATCGCCACGTCCTTGCCGTCCTTGTCCTTGCCCGCGAGATAGACGAACTTGCCCTGGGTGCCGTCGAGCACCGCGACCTGCGGAATGGCGATCGCGTCCTTGCGCATCGCGCCGGCGAGCGTCACGCGCACGAATTGGCCGGGCTTGAGTGCCAGGTCCCGGTTCGGGATCTCCGCGCGCAGCTCATACGTGCCCGTGGACGGGTTGATGCGCGTGTCGGAAAAGTTGATGCGGCCCTTGCGCGGGAATTCGGAACCGTCGGAGAGGCGGATCGACACGTCGAACGCGTTGTTCGGGGGCAGCACGAGCTTGCCGTCGGCGACCGCCTTGTTGAGCCGCAGCTGCTCGGCCTCGGCGATGTTGAACGTGATCCAGATCGGGTCGACCTGCGAGATCACCGTCAACAGCGACTGATTGGCGGTGACGAGCGCGCCCTCGGATACCTGCGCGCGCGACGACAGCCCCGAGATGGGCGCGGTGACGCGCGTGTAGCCCAGGTCGAGTTCAGCGGAGTCGAGCTTGGCTTGCGCCGACTTGATCGACGCGGCGGCGAGGTCGGCGTTGGACTGGGCGTCGTCGGCCTCCTTCTGGCCGATCGCGTGGCGCTCGGCGAGCGGCTTGAGGCGCGCCGCCTCGCGGTCCGCCTGGGCCTTCTGCGCCTGGGCGCGGGCGAGGTCGGCGCGCGCGGCCGCCACCACCGCCTGGTAGGGCTTGGGGTCGATCTCGAACAGCAGCTGCCCCGCCTTGACGGCGCTGCCTTCCTGGTAGGTGCGATGCTCGACGATGCCGGTGACGCGCGCGCGCACCTCGACGTCCTTCGACCCGATCGTCTGCCCGGTGTACTCGAAGGTCACCGGCAGCGAGCGCGCGGCGACCTTCTCGATGGTCACGTGGGAGGGAGGAAAGCCATGGAATCCCTGCGGCTGCTGTTGACCACAGGCGGCGAGCGCCAGCACGAATAGGGCGCTGAAGGACTTGCGGAACATGGGGTTCTCCGAGGGGTATTCGGCGCGTGGTGCGGGTTCTCTCGCACGCGCATGTTGCGCCGCAACTTGACATTGGCAACCAATTTACATACATTCATGCATGTTTGCAACCCTGACTTGCCCGCTTTTTTCATGAAGGCCGACTGATATGGCCCGCAAGACCCGCGAGGGCGCCGCCGCCACGCGCGAAGCGCTGCTCGACGCGGCCGAAAAGGTATTTCGCACGAAGGGCGTTGCGCAGGCGACGCTCGCCGATGTCGCGCACGCGGCCGGTGTGACGCGCGGCGCAGTGTACTGGCATTTCCGCGACAAGGACGCGCTGCTCGCGGCCATGTGCGAGCGCGCCGCGCTGCCGATGGAAGCGATGATGGCGTGCTGCGGCGGCAACGCCCAGCAGCCGCCGCTCGCCACGCTGCGCAACAACGCGGTGCAGGCGCTGATGCGGCTCGCGCGCGATCCGCGCACGCTGGCGGTGTTCGACGTCTTCTTCAACAAGATCCTCGGCGCCGGCGAATCGACGCGCATGGGCGATCGCCGCCGGCTGAACGACGAAGGCTGCCGGCAGCACGTCGTGGGCCTGCTGCGTCGCGCGGTCGAAGCCGGCGAGCTGCCGGCGGACACGGACGTGTCGATGGCCGCGGAGACCGTGCGCGCCTTCATGCTCGGCATCATGCACGCGTGGGCGCGCGATCCGACCGCGTACGACCTCGAGCGCAGCGCCCACCAGATGGTCGACTTGCTGGTGGCGGGGCTCGTCGCGCGGCCGCCGCGAATCGTCGGCAAGGCCGTCATCCCTTATCCGTCGCTCGTCGTCGCCGCCGACTGACCGATCGCATCGGCAGCCCGGCGCAACGCGCCACGATCGCCGGGCGATAATGCGCGCGTGCCCGCGGCACCCGCCGCGGCGATCGCACGAACATTCGCGGGAACCACCATGAGCACGATCAGAACGGTCGGCGTCGTCGGCGCCGGGACGATGGGCAGCGGCATCGCGCAGGCATGCGCGGTGGCGGGCCTCGACGCGGTGATGATCGACGTCGCCCACGCCGCGCTGCAGAAAGGCACCGCGGCGATCGGCGCGAGCCTCGATCGCCTCGTCAAGAAGGACAAGCTCACCGCCGACTCGCGCGCAAAGGCCCTCGCGCGCGTGCGCACGGGCACCGACTATGCGCAGCTGCAGGACGTCGACATCGTCATCGAGGCCGCCACCGAGAAGGTCGAGCTCAAGCTCGACATCCTGCGCCGCATCGACGCGATTGCGCGGGCGGGCGTGATCATCGCCTCCAACACCTCGTCGATCTCGATCACGCAGCTGGCCGCGGCGACCGGACGCGCCGAACAGTTCCTCGGCATGCACTTCTTCAACCCGGTGCCGCTGATGGCGCTGGTCGAGCTCATCCGCGGCCTCGCGACCTCGGACGCCACGCTCGAGGTGGCGCACGACTTCGCCGTGGCCCTCGGCAAATCGCCGATCGTGGTGAAGAACAGCCCCGGCTTCGTCGTCAACCGCATTCTCTGCCCGATGATCAACGAGGCCGTGTTCGCGCTGCAGGAAGGCCTCGCGAGCGCCGAGGCGATCGACGACGGGATGAAGCTCGGCTGCAACCACCCGATCGGGCCGCTCGCGCTCGCCGACATGGTCGGTCTCGACGTGCTGCTTGCGGTGATGAACGTGTTCTACACCGACTTCAACGATCCCAAGTACCGGCCGGCGCCGCTTCTCAAGGAGATGGTGGCGGCCGGCTGGCTCGGGCGCAAGACCGGCCGCGGGTTCTACCGGTACTGATCGCCGCGCCTGCGCGTTGCCTGCGGCGGCGGCGAGGCCGCATGCACGCAGTTTGCCTCGATGTGCTGGAGTCCGGACGCGAGTAGTGCAGGTCAGCGCGCGAACGCGACGTCGACGCTGCCGATGCCCTCGAGCGATGCGTGCAGACGCAGCGCGCGGTCGATGACGATCGGCGGCAACAGCGTGCCCGTGGTGATCACCTGGCCGGCACGCAACCCGCCGAGCGCCATCGCGCCTTCGTCGAGGCAGGCGATGAGCGGCCGCCATGGGTCGTCCTGCGGATGGCCGCCGATCGCGTCGTGGCGCTCGACGCCGTCGAGCGCGCATCGGCAGTGCAGGCGCGCGAGATCGCGCGACGCGAAGTCGCGCGTCGACGCGCCGACGACATAACCGGCGTTGCCGAGGTTGTCGGCGAGGTGCAGCGCGAACGGCGGAAAGCCGTCGCCGTCGAAGCGGCTCTGCAGGATCTCGACCCCGATCAGCACCGCCTCGACCGCGGCTGCGACCTCTGCACGCGAGTAAGCGCGAGATGGGCGCGCCGGCAGGTCGTGCGCGAGGCGGAACGCGAGCTCGACTTCGACGGTGAGCGCACCCGCATGCGGCAGTGTCCACGTCGCGCCGCTCGCGCGGATGTCGGCGGCGAAAATCGGCGCCGACATCGGCGTGCCGTCGGCGAGCATGCCGACCTTGAAGCCGCCGGCGGTGGCCTGCAGCGCGCGCGCGACCGTTGCCTGCGCCGCATAGGCGGCGCCGCGATCGGCCGGCGCGGGGGTCGCGGTGCGCGACGCACGTGGTCCGCCGGCGCGCGCGGCGAGGATCGCGTCAACGAGCGGTTGCGGGGCGGGCGGGGCGCTGTTCATCGGCTCATCCTTCGTGGTGGCGCAGTCCTTCGAGGGACACGACGCGGACGCGACCATACTCGATCGCGATCAGGCCGGCTTCCTGCAGGTGCTTCAGCGCCTGGTTGGCGCGCTGGCGCGACACGCCGATCAATTGCCCGATCTCCTCCTGTGACAGCGGCAGCGTGGGGCCGACATCGGGATAGAGCAGGGGATTGAACAGGCCGGCGAGCGTGCGCGCGAGGCGCGCGTCGGGACCCAGCAGGCGCCCGTGCTCGACCATGGCGATGAATTGCGACAGCCGTTCGTTGAGCTGGATCAGCAGGAAGCGGTTGAAGGCGACGCTCTCGTCCAGCAACGCCATGAACGCCGCGCGCGGAATGTAGGCGGCAGCGGTGTCGCGCAGCGCGACGATGTCGTAGCGCCGCGGCTCGTCCTTAAGCAGCGAGCCTTCGCCGAACCAGCCGCCGTCGCGAATGCCGGTGAACGTGGTGGTCTTGCCGTCGGCCGACACGCTCGTCATCTTGACGAGGCCTTCGACGACGCCGATCCAGTGGTCGACGCCTTCGCCCTTGCGGCACACGTAGCCGCCGGCCGGGATGTGCCGCACCACCGCCGCTTCCTCGATGCGCGCGCGCTGCGCCGTCGTCAGCATCCGCGCCCAGGAAGAGCTTTCCAGCAGGCGGTGCAGGCTGGCCGTCGACATTGCGCGAATTGTCGCATGGGCGACAACTCGCCACGGCCGATCGCGGCATCCTAGGCGGCGCCTGGCAACGCCGCGCGCGGCGCGCTTCGATTCCGGTTGGCGCGCAGGATGCAAGTCCCTAAGATAGCGGCGGGCCGCAGCGATGTTGCGCGACGGCTACCCACAAGAAGGCGCCGGCAGTTCCCTGCCGCGACGCCCCGCCGCGGCAGCCTGGAGGAGACGATGGACGACGCACCCGGAACCTTTCCCGGCAGGGTGTTCGCGCACGCGAAGGCGATGCCTGACCATCCGGCGACGCGCGAGAAGGACCTCGGCATCTGGCAGACGTGGACGTGGGGCGCTGTCGCCGCCGAAGTGCGCGCGCTTGCCTGCGGGCTCGCCGCGCTGGGCTTCAAACGCGGCATGCACCTCGCGATCGTCGGCGACAACCGGCCGCGGCTGTATTGGGCGATCACCGCGGCGCAAACCCTGCGCGGCGTGCCGGTGCCGATGTACCAGGATGCGCCGGCCGCCGAATTCGCCTATGTGCTGAACGACGCCGAGGTGGCGTTCGCGATCGTCGAGGACCAGGAGCAGGTTGACAAGCTGCTCGAGGCACGACCGCAGGTGCCGACGCTCGCGCACATCGTCTACGACGACCCGCGCGGCCTGCGCGGCTACGACGGCGTGATGAGCTATGAACAGCTGACCGCGCTCGGCCGCGAGTACGACGCCGCGCATCCGGGTTTCTTCGACGCGGCGCTCGCGGCGGTGCGGCCCGACGACGTCGCGATCATGCTCTACACGTCGGGCACCACCGGCCGTCCGAAAGGCGTGCGCCAGACGCATGCGGCGTTCATCGCCGCGGCCAGGGGCAGCGTCGCCTTCGACCGCCTCACGCCGGACGACAGCATCCTGTCGTACCTGCCGATGGCGTGGGTCGGCGATCATCTGTTTTCCTACGCGCAGTGGGTGGTCGCCGGGTTCACGATCAACTGCCCGGAATCGGGCGACACGGTGATGACCGACCTGCGCGAGATCGGACCCACGTACTACTTCGCGCCGCCGCGCGTGTTCGAGAACCTGCTCACGCAGCTGTCGATCCGCATGGAGGACGCGAGCGCGGGGAAGCGCTGGCTCTACGAGCGCTGCCTCGCCGTGGCGCGGCGCTGCGGGGCCGACATCCTCGACGGACGCGCCGTGTCGTTCGCCGATCGCATCGCCTACGCGATCGGCAACGTGCTCATTTACGCGCCGCTGCGCAACGTGCTGGGCATGAGCCGCGTGCGCGTCGCCTACACCGCGGGAGCCGCGATCGGTCCCGACCTGTTCCGCTTCTACCGCTCGATCGGCATCAACCTGAAGCAGTTCTACGGCTCGACGGAGACCTGTGCGTACGTCTGCCTGCAGCCGGACACGGCGGTCAGGTTCGACACGGTGGGGCTGCCGGCGCCGTCGGTGGAGGTGAAGATTACGGCCGGCGGCGAGGTCATCGTGCGCGGGCCGATGTTGCTGGCCGAGTACTACAAGCGCCCCGATGCCACCGCCGAGTCGATCGACGCCGACGGCTACTTCCACACCGGCGACGCGGGCTACTTCGACGCCGACGGCCAGCTGCGGATCATCGACCGCGCGAAGGACGTGGGCAAGCTCAACGACGGCTCGCTGTACGCGCCCAACTACATCGAGAACAAGCTCAAGTTCTTCGCGCACATCAAGGAGGCGGTGGCGTTCGGCCAGGGGCGCGACGGGGTGTGCGCGTTCATCAACATCGACATGGGGTCGGTCGGCGACTGGGCCGAGCGACGCAGCCTCGCGTACTCGGGATACGCCGACCTCGCCGGCAAGCCGGAGGTGCGGGCGCTGCTGCGTGATTGCGTGGAGAAGGTGAACGCCGAGCTGGCCGCCGACCCGGCGCTGGCGGCGTCGCAGGTGCGACGCTTCCTGGTGCTGCACAAGGAGCTCGACCCCGACGACGACGAGCTGACGCGCACGCGCAAGGTGCGGCGCGGCTACATCGCCGGCAAGTACGCGCTGCTGATCGACGCGCTGTATGGCGGGGCGCGCACGCAGCACATCGAGACCGAGGTCAAGTTCGAGGACGGCCGCCGCGGCGTCGTCGCCGCCGACCTCGTGATCGAGGAAGCGAAGACCTTCGCACCCGCGCCCGCGCGCGTCGCGGCGTGACGCGGCAATGACCGCGGCGCGCACGGTCGGCGGCGTGATCCTGAGCGTCGACGCCATCTCGCTCGCTTTCGGCGGCGTCAAGGCGCTCACCGACGTCAGCTTCGACGTGCACGAGCACGAGGTGCGCGCGATCATCGGCCCCAATGGCGCGGGCAAGAGCTCGATGCTCAACGTGATCAACGGCGTGTACCGGCCGCAGCACGGCACGATCACGCTCAACGGCGTCGCCCACCACGGCATGCGCACGTACGACGCCGCGAAACACGGCATCGCGCGCACGTTCCAGAACATCGCGCTGTTCAAGGGCATGTCGGTGCTCGACAACATCATGACCGGGCGCAACCTCAGGATGAAGGCGACGTTCCTCGAGCAGGCGCTGTGGATCGGCCGCGCGCGCAACGAGGAGCTCGCCAATCGCGCGCGGGTGGAGGAGATCATCGACTTCCTCGAGATCCAGCACATCCGGCGCACGCCGGTGGGCCGCCTGCCGTACGGCCTGCAAAAGCGGGTGGAGCTCGCTCGCGCGCTCGCCGCCGAGCCCTCGCTGCTGCTGCTCGACGAGCCGATGGCCGGCATGAACGTCGAGGAAAAGCAGGACATGTGCCGCTTCATCCTCGACGTCAACGACGAGTTCGGCACGACGATAGTGCTGATCGAGCACGACATGGGCGTGGTGATGGACATCTGCGACCGCGTCGTGGTGCTCGACTACGGGCGCAAGATCGGCGATGGCGCGCCCGACGAGATCCGCCACAACCGCGCGGTCATCGACGCCTACCTCGGCGTCGCGCACTGACATGCAGTTCTTCTTCGAAGTGCTGATCGGCGGCCTGCTTTCGGGCGTGATGTACTCGCTCGTCGCGCTCGGCTTCGTGCTGATCTACAAGGCGTCGGGCGTGTTCAATTTCGCGCAGGGGACGATGGTGTTCTTCGCGGCGCTGACGTTCGTCGGGCTCACCGAGCATGGCCTGTCGTTCTGGGCGGCGATTCCGGCGACGCTCCTGGTCATGGTGCTGCTGGGCCTCGCGATCGAGCGCGCCGTGCTGCGGCCGCTCGTCAACCAGCCGCAGATCTCGCTGTTCATGGCGACGATCGGCCTGTCGTTCCTGCTCGAGGGCGTGGCGCAGATCGTCTGGGGCTCGGGCGTGCGCGGGCTCGACATCGGCATCGCCGACGAGCCGATCGCGTGGATCGCCGACCGCTTCGGCCTCAACATCTCCAAGTTCGACCTCGCCGCGGCGCTGATCGCGGCAGTGCTGGTGGCGGTGCTGGCGCAGTTCTTCAGCCGCACGCGCATCGGCCGTGCGCTGCGCGCGGTCGCCGACGACCACCAGGCGGCACTCGCCATCGGCATTCCATTGCAGCAGATCTGGGGAATCGTGTGGGCGGTCTCCGGCGCCGTGGCGCTGGTCGCCGGCCTTCTGTGGGGCGCGCGCAACGGCGTGCAGTTCGCGCTGACGTTCGTCGCGCTGAAGGCGCTGCCGGTGCTGATGCTGGGCGGCCTCGAGTCGGTACCCGGAGCGATCGTCGGCGGCCTCGTCATCGGCGCGTCCGAAAAGCTCGCCGAGGTCTACCTCGGTCCGTTCGTCGGCGGCGGCATCGAAGGCTGGTTCCCGTACGTGCTGGCGCTCGTGGTGCTGCTGTTCCGGCCCGAAGGCCTGTTCGGCGAGAAGATCATCCGGCGCGTGTAGACAGGGACGCCGCCACCATGCTCTATCGCGAAGCCGGCCAGTTCAAGTCGACGTACCTCGCCGACTCGGCGATCTTTCCGATCCGCCAGGACCGCATCGGCATGGCGGTGATCCTGGCGCTCGCATTCGTGGTCGTGCCGCTGACGGCATCGCCGTACATTTTCTCGGCGATCCTGGTGCCGACGCTGATCCTCGCGCTGGCGGCGATCGGCCTCAACATCCTCACCGGATACGCCGGGCAGCTCTCGCTCGGCTCCGCGGCGTTCATGGCGGTGGGCGCGTTCGCCTCGTTCAACTTCATCCTGCGCATTCCCGGCATCCCGATCCTCGTCGCGTTTGCCTGCGGCGGGCTGTGCGCCGCGGCGATCGGCATCGTGTTCGGGCTGCCGAGCCTGCGCATCCGCGGCTTCTACCTGGCGGTGGCGACGCTGGCCGCGCAATTCTTCATCATCTGGTTCCTCACCAAGGTCGGCTGGGTCACCAACTACAACGCTTCGGGCGTGATCACCGCGCAGCCGATCGTCATCCTCGGCTACCGCTTCGACGCGCCGGCGGCGAAATACCTGCTCGTGCTGTCGATCGTGGCGCTGATGGCGCTGGCGGCGAAGAATCTCGCTCGCGGCAACATCGGGCGCAAGTGGATGGCGATCCGCGACATGGACGTCGCCGCCGAGGTGATCGGAATCCCCCAGATGCGCACCAAGCTCCTCGCGTTCGCCGTGAGCTCGTTCTATTGCGGCGTCGCGGGTGCCCTGTTCGCGTATGCCTACCTCGGCACCGTGGAGCCGGAGGCGTACAACCTCGACCTGTCGTTCCGCATCCTGTTCATGGTCATCATCGGCGGCGCCGGCACTATCCTCGGCTCGTTCCTCGGCAGCGCGTTCATCGTGCTGACGCCGATCGTGCTCAATACGCTCGTGAACTGGCTCGACGCCAGCATCGGGCTGCACGTGCCGGCGAGCGCGGGCTCGAACCTCGAGGTCATCGTGTTCGGCGTGCTGATCATCTTCTTTCTGGTCGTCGAGCCACTGGGGCTCGCGCGGCTGTGGAGCATCGGCAAGGAAAAGCTGCGGCTATGGCCGTTTCCGCATTGACGATCGTGCGGGCGCCACGGCAGGTCCGGCGAGGGACGTTGACAGCGTCGCACGACGCGTCAATCCTTGGCGGGCGGTTGCCGGTCGCATGGAAGCCAATCGATCGTTTTGGAGGAGGAGCGTCATGAGGTTCATCAAGTCCCTGCTGTTCACTGCCGCAGCCGCCTGCGCGCTGCACGCCGCGCCGGCGCTGTCGCAGCAGTTCATCCCGATCCTGTCGTACCGGGTCGGCCCGTACGCGGCCGGCGGCAGCGGCTATTTCGGCGGCGCGATCGATTATTTCAACCTGGTCAACCTCAGCGGCGGCATCAACGGCGTCAAGCTGACGTGGGAGGAATGCGAGACCGAGTACAACGCCGCGCGCGGCGTCGAATGCTACGAGCGGCTGAAGAACAAGAACGGCGGCGCGACCACCGTCGAGCCGCTGTCGACCGGCATCGCTTACGGCCTGATCGATCGCGTCGCGCAGGACAAGATCCCGATGACCACCTTCGGCTACGGCCTCGGCGCGTCGGCCGACGGCAACGTGTTCCGCTGGGTGTTCCCGCTCGGCACCACCTATTGGGACCAGGTCGCGGCGATGGTCGCCTTCCTCGAGCAGAAGGAAGGCGGCGCGGGCAAGCTCAAGGGCAAGAAGATCGCCTACCTGTACCACGACTCGGCGTACGGCAAGGAGCCGATCGGCACGCTCGACGCGCTCGCCGCGAAGGACGGCTTCGAGGTCGTCAAGATCCCGATCACGCCGCCCGGCACGACGCAGGAATCGGTATGGCTGCAGGTTCGCCAGTCGAAGCCCGACTACGTGATCCTGTGGGGCTTCGGCGTGATGAATCCGGTCGCGCTGAAAACGGCCGCGAAGGTTGGCTACCCACGCGAGAAGATCGTCGGCGTCTGGTGGGCGGGCTCGGAGGAGGACGTGATTCCCGCGGGCAGCGCAGCCAAGGGCTATATCAGCGCGGCGTTTTCGGCGCCGGGCACGAGCTTCCCGGTCATGCAGGACATCCAGAACAAGGTCTATGGCGTCGGCAAGGGCAACCTCGAGGACAAGGGGCGCATCGGTTCCATCTACCACACGCGCGGCGTGGTCTACGGCATCCTGATCACCGAGGCGATCCGCAACGCGCAGGCCAAGTTCGGCAAGGGCAAGGTGATGACGCCCGACCAGGTGCGCTGGGGTCTCGAACACATCAACCTCACCGACGCGCGCATCAAGGAACTCGGCGCGACCGGAATGTTCCCGCCGGTGAAGACCTCGTGCGCCGATCACGAAGGGTCGGGCATGGTCAAGTTCCAGGAGTGGACCGGCACCGCGTTCAAGCCGGTGACGGGCTTCATCGCCGGCGACCGCGCGCTCGTGCGCAAGCTGGTGGAGGACACCGCGGCCAAGTACGCGGCCGAGAAGAAGCTCACGCCGGTCGACTGCAGCAAGGAGCCGTAACGTCACACGACAGGCCGTCCTCCTTCGCGGGAGGCGGCTTGCCGCGACGGCACGCGACGACGCGGCCACCGCGGCAAGCCGGGCACGCCAACCATGCAGACAGAGACCGCCGCCGCGCCGATCGCGCTCAACGTCAACAGCATCGAGGTCATCTACGACCACGTGATCCTGGTGCTGAAGGGCGTGTCGCTGGCCGTGCCGCAAGGCGGCATCGTCGCGCTGCTCGGCGCCAACGGCGCGGGCAAGAGCACCACGCTGAAGGCGATCTCCAATCTGCTG
Organism: Casimicrobiaceae bacterium; assembly: GCA_036553845.1. Taxonomy (GTDB): domain Bacteria; phylum Pseudomonadota; class Gammaproteobacteria; order Burkholderiales; family Casimicrobiaceae; genus VBCG01. Next base: position 4,358 of record DATBOK010000018.1, on the reverse strand, counting down.
CGCGCCGAGCGCGGCGACGTCACCAAGGGCACGATCGAGTTCGCCGGCCGCCGCATCGACCGGCTGACGCCGAACGCCGTCGTGCGTCTCGGCGTGTGCCAGGTGATGGAGGGCCGGCACTGCTTCTCGCACCTGTCGGTCGAGGAGAACCTGCTCGCCGGCGCGTTCACCCGCGGCAACGCGCGGCGCGAGATCGCCGCCGCGCTCGAGCGCGTCTACACGTACTTCCCGCGGCTCAGGCAGCGCCGCGCGAGCCTCGCCGGCTACACCTCGGGTGGCGAGCAGCAGATGACGGCCATCGGCCGCGCGCTGATGGCGCGGCCGTCGATGATCCTGCTCGACGAGCCGTCGATGGGACTCGCGCCGCAGATCGTCGAGGAGATCTTCGAGATCGTGCGCGACCTCAACGTCCGCGAGCGCGTGTCGTTCCTGCTGGCCGAGCAGAACACGACGATCGCGCTGCGCTACGCGAGCTACGGCTACATCCTCGAGAACGGGCGCGTGGTGATGGACGGCGCCGCTGCCGAGCTCGCCGCCAACGAGGACGTCAAGGAGTTCTACCTCGGGCTGTCGTCGGGCGAACGCCGCAGCTTTCGCGACATCAAGCACTATCGCCGCCGCAAGCGGTGGCTCGCGTGATTGCCGGACCTGTGGATCGGAGGGAAACGAAGTGAGCGCCGAAGGGCCGCCCCAAGGCGCGTGCCCCCCTCAGGGGGATGGCGCGCCAAGCGTGCTGCGGGGGGAGACACGATGAGCGCCGAAGGGCCGCCCCGAGGCGCGCGCCCCTCCGAGGGGGGAGGCGCGCGTAGCGCGCTGCGGGGGGGTACATGTTGAACGAGCATTTCGACACCCTCGAAACGCGCGACCCCGAGATTCGCGAGCGCGCGATGCTCGACGCGCTGCGGCGGCAAGTGGCTTACGCGAAGGCGCGCGCACCGGGGTTCGCCGCCATCCTCGCCGGCATCGAGCCTGCCGGGCTCACGTCGCGTGCGGCGCTGGCGATGATTCCCGTCACGCGCAAGTCCGACCTGATCGATCGGCAGAAGGCGCTGCGCCCGTTCGGCGGACTCGCCGCGGTCGCGCGCGGCGGCGCGGCGCACTTCTTCGCGTCGCCCGGCCCGATCTACGAGCCGGCCGGCCGCGGCGCCGACTATTGGCGGCTCGCGCGCTCGCTGTTCGCCGCCGGCTTTCGCGCCGGCGACCTCGTGCACAATGCGTACGCGTATCACCTCACCCCGGCCGGCGCGATGCTCGAATCGGGTGCGCTGGCCCTCGGCTGCAGCGTGTTTCCGGGCGGTACCGGGCAGACCGAGCAGCAGATCGCGGCGATGTCCGACCTCGCGCCCGACGGCTACGTCGGCACGCCTTCGTTCCTGCGCATCCTGCTCGAGCGGGCCGATGCCGACGGCATTGCGCTGCCGTCGCTGCGCAAGGCGCAGGTGTCGGGCGAGCCTTTTCCGCCATCGCAACGCGACGCGCTCGTCGCGCGAGGCATCGATGCCTACCAGGTCTACGCCAGCGCCGACCTGGGCTCGATTGCCTACGAATCGCCGGCGCGCGAGGGGCTCATCGTCGACGAGGGCGTGCTGGTCGAGATCCTGCGGCCGGGCACGGGCGAGCCGGTGCGCGACGGCGAAGTGGGCGAGGTCGTGGTGACCACGCTTTGCAACGGCGACTATCCGCTGGTTCGCTTCGCCACCGGCGACCTGTCGGCCAGCCTTGCCGGCGCGTCACCGTGCGGCCGGACGAACCTGCGGATCAAGGGCTGGATTGGCCGGGCCGACCAGACGACCAAGGTGAAGGGCATGTTCGTGCATCCTTCGCAGGTCGCCGCGGTGGTGCGCCGGCATTCGGAGATCCTCAAGGCGCGCCTCGTCGTCGACAATCCGGACGGCGTCGACCGCATGACGCTCGTGTGCGAGGTGCGGCACGCCGATCCGGCCCTCGCGGGCGCGATCGTCGACAGCCTGCGCGACGTCACCAAGCTGCGCGGCGAGGCGTCGTTGCGCGCACCGGGCTCGCTGCCGAACGACGGCAAGGTGATCGACGACACGCGCAAACACGACTGAATGGCCCGGTCGCGGGCGTGGCCACCCGCCCCTATATTCGTACGCGGCGATGAATTAGGATGGCAGGCAAAACGCCTGAAATCCACCATGCCCGACACCGCGCCAGCCAAAGCCGCCACCATCACCGCCGCCGATCCGCTGGCACCGCTCGAGGAACAGACGCTGCGCGACATCGCCGGCACGGGCGTCATCCGCACGTTCCCGAAGAATACGGTGCTGATCAACGAAGGCGACCGCAGCGACGCGTTCTTCATCATCATCTCCGGCCGCGTGCGCGTGTTCTCGAGCAACCTGCAGGGGCGCGAGTTCGTCATCGATTTCCACGGCCCCGGCGAGTACGTCGGCGAAATGGCGCTCGACGGCTCGCCGCGCTCGGCGTCGGTGAACACCGTCGAGCCCACCACCTGCGCGGTGGTCAATCGTGCGCGGGTGCGCGAATTCCTGCTCGAGCACCCGGACTTCGCCGAACACCTCGTGCGCAAGCTCATTCACCGCGTGCGCGTCACCACGGAGAACGTCAAGAGCCTCGCTCTGACCGACGTCTATGGTCGACTTGCACGGCTTCTCAACATCCTCGCCCCGCCCGGGGAGGGCGACCGCGTCATTCCGGAGCGCATGACGCAGCAGGAGATCGCCGATCGCGTCGGCGCTTCCCGCGACATGATCAGCAAGCTCCTGAAAGATCTGGTCGCCGGGGGCTACCTGTCGGTCAACGAGCGCACGATCACGCTGCACAAGCGCTTGCCGAGCGGCTGGTGAGCGACACGCAAACGCGCGAATTTTCGACAAATCCGCTTCCGATTCTTCCGTCTCGCCGCGAGGGCCGGCACCCGATAGTGGGGGCGTGCAGGGCGCCCCGCCACTGCGGCATCTCCCAAGGGACCCGGGGTGCGAAGGGCGTCCGCACCGGTGCGAGAGAACTCCGCGCCGAACTCACCGGAGACGATGATGAATACGGATTTCGATCGCAACAAGGAAATCGATCACTCGCTGGCGATCGGCGCCAAGGCGTTCGCCGTGGGCGCGCTGCTGATCCTGGTGATGACGCTGACCAACGCGCCGAATTACGTGGCCGGCGACGTGGCCCTGTCCACCGCCAGCGTAACTGCCGTGTACGACGATGCGCCGGCCCGCAAGTCGGCGGCCGCCCCGGCAGCGTCGAACGACACGCCGCCCGTGCATATCGAGGTGCCGTTCACGTCGAACGCGGCCGACGCGAACGAGCTGCCGCCGCAGTTCTGACACGCACCGGCGGTCACCGGCGCGGCGTCGGCCTCGCGGTCACGAGCATCACGCCGCCGAGCACCAGCGCCGCGCCGACGAGCTGCAGCCGATGGATGGGCTCGTCGAGGATGATCGCGCCGAGGCCGATGGTGAAGATCGGCCCCAGCGATCCGACCAGCGACGACTGGCTGGCGCCGATGCGGCGGATCGCCTCGGCAATGAGCCACGTCGGCAAGACGGTTGAGAACACCGCCATCGTCAGCGACAGCCACTGGATGGAGCGCGGCGCCGCAAGCGCCGACCAGGGACGCGTCAGCGCGAACTGCGCGAGCACGAACAGCGTCGACGCCAGCATCGCCCAGGCGATGAAGCGCGAAGAGCCGAGGCGGCCGATCACCGGTCCGGCGGCGACGAGGTAGACCGCGTAGAGCGCGGCGCCGCCGAACACCAGAGCGCCGCCCATCAGCGTCGCCTGCGAATCGCCGGCGAAGTGCAGCTCGCGCGCGAACGCCAGCACGATGCCCGCGTACGACATCAGCAGCGCGGCGAGCGCACGTCGCGTGACGGGCTTCTTCAGCCACCATGCCGACAGCAGCACGACGATCGTCGGGTACAGGAACAGCGTGAGGCGCTCGAGTGCGGCGGTGATGTAGGCGAGGCCGAGGAAATCGAGCAGGCTCGACAGGTAATAGCCGATGAAGCCGAGCAGCGCCAGCATCCGCCAGTCCCAGGCGGCGATGGGCGCCTGCCCGCGGCCGGCCCACCACGCCATCACCGCGAAGAACGGCGTTGCATAGATCATCCGCAGCGCCAGCAGTGTCACGGCGTCGAGCGATGGATCCCAGGCGTAGGCGAGCTTGACGAGGATCGCCTTGAACGAGAAGCCCAGCACGCCGACTACTGCGCACAGCGCGCCGGTCCAGCGCGCGCCGCGTGTCACGGCCACTGCACGAGTCCACTCCAGGCCGTGGCGAGAACGATGATGCCGAAGGCGATCCGATACCACGCGAACGGCCGGAAATCATGGCGGCTGACGTAGCGGATCAGCCAGCGCACGCAGGCGAA
>DATBOK010000240.1:0-7566 GCA_036553845.1 Casimicrobiaceae bacterium | reverse complement strand
CGCCACGCCGATCGCCAGCACGACGTGCGAAACCAGCGTCAGCCACGGGCGGTTCTCGATCATGAACGGCGCATCGCTTTAGTACTGCACTTTCCGCTCGACGTAGCGGAACTGGACGACCGTCAACGTGATGACGATCGCCATCAGGATCACCGATTGCGCGGCGGAGCTGCCGAGGTCGAGCGCCTGCGTGCCGTCCTGGTACACCTTGAACACCAGCGTCGTCGTCGCCTGCACCGGGCCGCCGCTGGTCGACGCGTCGATGATCGCGAACGTGTCGAAGAACGCATAGACGACGTTGACCACCATCAGGAAGAACGTCGTCGGCGACAGCAGCGGGAACACGATCGTCCAGAAGCGCCGCATCGGGCCGGCGCCGTCGATCGCGGCGGCCTCGATCAGCGAGCGCGGGATCGACTGCAGCCCGGCGAGGAAGAACAGGAAGTTATAGCTGATCTGCTTCCACGTCGCGGCGAGCACTACCAGGATCAGCGCGTGCGTGGGATTGAGCAGGTAGTTCCAGTCGACGCCCATCGCGCGCAGCAGGTGCGTCAGCACGCCGAGGGTCGGGTTGAGCAGGAACACGAACATGATCGCGGCGACCGCGGTGGCCACCGCGTACGGCCAGATCAGCAGCGCCTTGTAGATGCGGGCGCCATGCACCACGCGGTCCGCGAACACCGCAAGGAACAGCGAGATGGACAGGCCCAGCACCGTGACCAGCAGCGAGAACACCGCCGTGACGCGGAACGACGCGAGGTAGCGCGGGTCGTTGAAGAGTTCGCGGAAGTTCTCGAACCAGACGAATTGCGTGTTCGACCCGAAGGCGTCCTGCACCAGCATCGACTGCCACAGCGCCTGGCTCGCCGGCCAGAAGAAGAACACCAGCGTGATCGCCATCTGCGGCGCGACCAGCGCGTACGGTAGCCATGTCGACTTCCAGACGACCCGCTTTTCCATCGTTGCCTCGGCCGCGACGAAGCGCCGCCCAGGCGGGCGGCGGCTCGCCGCGCGCGGCGCCGCGACGGCGCCGCGCGCGCCGGACCGTTACAGGTTGGCCTTCTGGAAGCGCTCGATCTGCTCGTTGCCGCGCTTCACGGCCTCGTCGAGCGCCTGCTTGGCGGTCTTCTGGCCGCTCCACACGCTCTCGAGCTCCTCGTCGATGATGTTGCGGATCTGCACGAAGTTGCCGAACCGCACGCCCTTGGAGTTGGCCGTCGGCGGCTTGTTGGTCAGTTCCTTGATCGCGATGTCGAAGCCCGGACGCTGCTCATACAGTCCCTTCTTCTTGGCGAGCTCGTATGCGGCCAGCGTGATCGGCACGTAGCCGGTCGACTCGTGCCAGTCTTCCTGCACTTCCGGCGACGACAGGAACGTGAAGAACTTGGCGATGCCCTTGTAGTATTTCGGATCCTTCTGGTTCAGCACCCACAGCGTGGCGCCGCCGATGATCGTGTTCTGCGGCGCGCCCTTGACGCTGGCGTAGTACGGCAGCGTGGCGACGCGCCACGCGAACTTGGCATTGGCCTTGATGTTGGCGTACGAGCCGCTCGACGTGGTGATCATCGCGCATTCGCCGCTGTTGAACGACGCCAGCGGCTCGTCCTTGCGGCCCTTGTAGACGAACAGGCCCTTCTTCGCCCAGTTGCCGAGATTCTGGATGTGCATCGTCTGCACCGGGCCGTTGAACTCGAGGCGCGTGTCGAGGCCGCCGAAGCCGTTCTCCTTGGTGCCGAACGGCACGTTGTGCCAGGCGCTGAAGCTCTCGAGCTGCACCCACGACTGCCAACCCGTCGTGAACGGGCACGACACGCCGGCCGCCTTGAGCTTCTCGGCGTCGGCCTCGACCTCCGGCCACGTCACCGGCGGCTTGCTCGGATCGAGCCCCGCCTTCTTGAACGCGTCGTCGTTGATGTAGAGAACCTGCGTCGAGCTGTTGAACGGCATCGAGATCAGGTTGCCCTTGGTATCGGCGTAGTAGCCGTACACGGCGCCGAGAAAGCCCTTGGGATCGAACTTCTCGCCGGCTTCGTGCATCAACTGGTAGACCGGCTTGACCGCGCCCTTGGCCGCCATCATCGTCGCCGTGCCGACTTCGAACACCTGCACGATCTGCGGCGGGCTGCCGGCGCGATAGGCGGCGATCGCCGCGGCCATCGACTCGTCGTACTGGCCCTTGAACACCGGAACGACCTTGTATTCGCTCTGCGATGCGTTGAACTTGTCGGCGATCTCGCCCACCTTGGTATTGAGCGCGCCGGTCATCGAATGCCACCACTGGATCTCGGTGACGGCATTGGCGGCCGTGGCGGCGCCGGCCAGCGCGAGCGCGGCCGCGACCTGCACGAGCCTCGAAGTGCGATGCATCATGGATCTCTCCTCCTGGAAACTGTCAGAATATGGGATGCGGGTTGCGATTTTAGGGCAATTGCGGCGCGCACACGATAGCAGACCGCAAAGGGTTCGGGGAGACCGGCGTGGGCCCGTTTGCGCGCAGGCTCCGGCCGGTCCCCGCAGGCCATGATCGACAGGCGCCAGCTTCTCGAACGTGCACTCGCGCTGGCGGCGGCGCCCGTCGCGCGCGCCGGCCGGGCGCAATCGCCGCCGCCAGCAGGCGGCAACGACTTTTCGCCGCACGCGCGCGGCACGCCGCAGGCATTCGACTACGCGAAGCTCAAGGGCATTGCGCGCGATCGGGCGGCGGCCCGCTACGAGGCGCCGTCGACGGTGCTGCCAGCGGCGCTGGCGGGCATCGACTACGACGCGTTCCAGGCGATCCGATTCGTGCCGCGCGAGGCGCTGTGGGCGGGCAGCGAAGCACGCTTCCAGATTCGCTTCTTCCATCGCGGCTACCGTTACAGGGAGCGCGTGCGCATGCACGAAGTCGCGGGCGGCATCGCGCGCGAAATCGCCTACGATCCCGCGATGTTCGACATGCGCAAGACCGGCATCGACGCGCGCGATCTGCCGCGCGACCTGGGATTCGCCGGTTTCCGCGTGAATTTCCACACGAACTGGGATTCCGACGTCGCGGCGTTCCTGGGCGCGAGCTATTTCCGTGCCGTGGGCGCCGAGAGCCAGTACGGCCTGTCCGCGCGCGGTCTCGCCATCGGCGTCGGCAGCCCGAACGGCGAAGAATTTCCGATGTTCACCGAGTTCTGGTTCGAGCGCCCGGGGTCGGCGCAGGACCGCCTCACGATCTACGCTCTGCTCGACGCGCCGAGCATCGCCGGCGCGTATCGCTTCGACGTCGCGCCTGGCGGCACGACGACGATGGACATCGACGCCGCGCTGTATCCGCGGCGCGCAATCGACGATCTTGGCATTGCGCCGCTGACGAGCATGTTCCTGTGCGGCGAGAACGACCGGCGCGTCGGCAGCGACTGGCGACCCGAGATCCACGATTCGGACGGCCTCGCGATGGCGACCGGCGGTGGTGAATGGATCTGGCGACCGCTCGTCAATGCGCCCGGCACGCGTCTCAACAGCTTCCTCGATCGACGCCCGCGCGGCTATGGGCTGCTGCAGCGCGATCGCACGTTCGACCACTACCTCGACGACGGCGCGTTCTACGACCTGCGCCCGAGCGCCTGGGTCGAGCCGAAGCCGCTCCCCGGCGGCGGCTTCGACGCTGGCGCCGTGCAGCTGCTCGAGTATCCGGCGCAGGACGAGGCCACCGACAACATCGTCGCGTGCTGGCGGCCGTCGTCGCCTGTGCAACCGGCCCGCGAACTGCTCTACGCGTACCGGCTGTACTGGGGCGCAGAGCCGCCCGTGCGTCCCGCGCTGGCGCATGTCGTGGCGACGTACACGGGAATCGGCGGCGTCGTGGGCCAGCCGCGCCGTCATTTCGCGTGGCGCTTCGTGGTCGATTTCGTCGGCGGCGATCTCGCCGCGGCGCCGAAGGACGCCGCGGTCGAGCCGGTGATCACCGCCTCGCGCGGCGCGATCGAGATCCCGTCCGCGCGCCCGCAGCGTGCGATTGGCGGCTATCGCGTGATGTTCGACATCCGGCCCGACGATGCGCCGGATCCCGTCGACCTGCGGCTCTTCCTGCGCCTCGACGGCGCCGCCCTGAGCGAGACGTGGCTCTATCAGTGGACGCCGCCGCCGCTGGCCGAGCAGCGCGCGTACCTCGCGGTGTGACCCGCGGTCGCCCGCCGACGCGCCGTCAATCGTCGGCGTGCGCCGGCGTCGCCGCTGCGTGCGGGTCCATGTCGAAGGATTCCGAGCGGCGATGGCGCGCCAGCAGTGAATACGCCGTGGGCACGACGAACAGCGTGAGCGCGGTGCCGAACACCATGCCGCCGACGATCACGAGGCCGATCGGAATGCGCGACTCGGCGCCGGCGCCGAAGGCCGTGGCGAGCGGCACGGCGCCCAGCACCATCGCGCCGGTGGTCATGACGATCGGCCGCAGCCGCAGCGTCGCGGCGTCGACCACGGCGTCCATCAGGCTTTCGCCCTTGTCGCGCAGCTGGTTGCTGAACTCGACGATCAGGATGCCGTGCTTGGTGATGAGGCCGACCAGCGTCACCAGGCCCACCTGGCTGTAGATGTTGAGCGTCTGCCCGCCGAGGTACAGCGCGAGCAGCGCGCCGGTCATCGACAGCGGCACCGACAGCATGATCACGAACGGATGCACGAAGCTCTCGAACTGCGCCGCGAGCACGAGGTAGATGAACGCCAGCGCCAGCACGAACGTGAAGTAGATCTCCGAGCCCGACTTGGGAACTCGCGCGACTGGTTGTCGAGGTCGGTCTGCGCGGTGGGCGGCAGCGTCGCCGCCGCCGCCGCATCCATCGCCTTCAGGCCGTCGTCAATCGAGTAGCCGGGCGCCAGCGTGGCGGTGATCTTCACCGCGCGCAGGCGGTTGAAGTGGTTGAGCGACTGCGGCGCGACGCCTTCGTGCACGTCGACCAGATTGGAGAGCTGCACCATGTTGCCGTCGCGCGCCCGCACGTATGCGTCGCTGATGTCGGCCGGCACCACGCGGTCGGGCGCCGCGGCCTGCACGATCACGTCGTACTGCTCGCCCTCCTGCTTGAAGCGCGTCACCTGCCGCCCGCCGAGGTAGGTCTCGAGCGTGCGGCCGAGCGTGTCCACCGGCACGCCGATGTCGGAGAGCTTGTCGCGCTTGATGTTGACGCGCACCTCCGGCGTGTTGAGCCGCAGGTCGGTCTGCAGGTTGAGGATGAACGGCGATTTCGCGCGCACCTCGTCGAGCATGCGATCGACGATGCGCGACAGCTCGGGATACGCCACCTGCGACATCACGATGTACTCGATCGGCGTCGAGCGGAACGACTGGCCGAGCGACGGCGGGTTGATCGCGAATACGATCGCGCCGGGAGCCTGCGCCATCTTCGGCCGCAGCTCCTCGGCGAGCTGCTGCTGCTTGCGCTGGCGCTGCTCCCAGGGCTTGAGGCGCAGCACCGCCGTGCCGTCGACCACCGTCGGGTAGCCGGAGATCGCCGTGTACGCGACGGCCTCGGGCACCGCGTCGTACATGCGCTCGATCGGCCGGATCAGGTCGGCCGTGTATTGCGGCGTCGAGCCTTGCGGCGCCGTGATGGTGCCGAAGATCACGCCGCGGTCCTCGGTGGGCGCGAGCTCGCTCTTGAGCTGCGTGAAGACGAGCGCGCCGGTGGCGAACACCGCCACCCATGCCACCATCACCACGGCGCGATGATGCAGCGTCCACGTCAGCGCCCGCCGATAGCCGTTGGTGAGGCCGACGATCCAGCCCTCGATGACGTTGTAGATCCGCGAGTGCCGCTCCTGGTGGCGCAGCAGCAGCGAGCACATCATCGGCGACAGCGTCAGCGCCACGAACCCCGACACCAGCACCGCCCCGGCGAGCGTCAGCGCGAACTCGATGAACAGCCGGCCGGTGCGACCGGTGGCGAAGGCCAGCGGCGCGAACACCGACGTCAGCGTGAGGGTCATCGCCACGATCGCGAAGCCGATCTCCCGGGCGCCGGTGATCGCCGCCTGCATCCGCGGCATGCCGTCCTCGATGTGGCGGAAGATGTTCTCCAGCATCACGATGGCGTCATCGACGACGAGGCCGATGGCCAGCACCATCGCCAGCAGCGTCAGCGTGTTGATGGTGAAGCCCATGAAGTACATCAGCGCGAACGCGCCGACCAGCGCCACCGGGATCGTGACGATGGGGATGACGGTCGCACGAAGGCTGCGCAGGAAGAAGAAGATCACCAGCACCACCAGCAGGATCGCCTCGCCGATCGTCTCGAACACCGAGTGGATCGAGCGGTCGATGAACACCGAGGTGTCGTACGCCACCACCAGCTTCATGCCCGGCGGCAGCGACTGGTTCATCCTCACCACCTCGGCGCGCACGGCGTTCGACAGGTCGAGCGGGTTGGCCACCGCCTGCTTGATCACGCCGATGTTGAGCGACGGCTTGCCGTTGAAGCGCGACACCGTGCGCTCGTCGACCGCCCCGATCTCGGCGTTGCCGATGTCCTTGATGCGCACCGGGTTGCCGCCGACGTTGGCGACGATGATGTTGTTGAACTGCTCGGGCGTCGACAGGTCGGTCTCGGCCACCACGGTGAACTCGCGCGTCGACGACTCGACGCGGCCGGCCGGGATCTCGGCGTTCTGCCGCGTGATCGCGTCCTCCACGTCCTGCGCGGTCAGGCGGTAGCCGGCGAGGCGCGTGCGGTCGATGTTGACGCGCATCGACACCTGGCGCTCGCCGAAGATGCGCACGTCCGATGCGCCCGGCAGCACCGACAGCCGCGGCTGGACGTAGCGGTGCACGTAGTCGGACGCCTCGATCGCCGACAGCGAGCCGGCTTCGACGGCGATGTAGATGATGGGCTGCGAGTCGGCCTCGACCTTGGCGATCACGGGCTCGTCGATCGTATCCGGCATCTTGGCGCGCACGCGCGCCACCTTGTCGCGCACGTCGGCGGCGGCGGAATCGGGGTCGCGCTTCAGCGTGAAGCGCACGTTGATCCGGCTCGTCTCCGAGCGGCTCTGCGAGGTCATCACCTCGACGCCCTCGATGCCGGCCAGCGAGTCCTCGAGGATCTTCGTCACCTGCGACTCGACCACCTCGGCGGACGCGCCGCAATACGTGGTGCTCACGCTCACCACCGGCTCGTCGATGCGCGGGTATTCGCGCACCGGCAGGCGCTGGTAGGAGATGAGGCCGATCAGGAGGATGGCGAGCGACAGCACCGTGGCGAACACGGGCCGCTTGATGCAGATTTCCGGGAGCTGCATCAGGAGCGCGGCGGCGCGGTGTCCGGACCGGGCTTCGGCGGCTCCGAATCGGCTTCGCGCGCGCCGTCGCGGGGATCGTCCTTGGCGGCCTGCACCGGCGAATCGCGGCGCAGGATGCTCACGGGGGAGCCGTCGCGCAGCTTGATCTGGCCGGCATCGACGACGATATCGTCGATGCCGAGGCCCTTGACGATCTCCACCTTGGCGTCGCGGCGCTGTCCGGTCTCCACCTTGGTGCGCACCGCCTTGCCGTCCATCACGCGGAACACATACTGCTCGTCGCCTTCCGGCACGATCGCCTGCTCGGGG
>DATBOK010000198.1:0-23019 GCA_036553845.1 Casimicrobiaceae bacterium | reverse complement strand
CGATGGTGATCAACACCGTCGAGGAGAAGCGCACGGCGATCCAGGACGGCGTGGTCTACGTGCTCGAGGTCAATCCGCGCGCGTCGCGCACCGTGCCCTACGTGTCCAAGGCGACGGGACGCCCGCTGGCGAAGATCGCCGCACGTTGCATGGTCGGCCAGTCGCTGCGGGCGCAGGGCGTCGCCGGCGAGATCCTGCCGCCGTATTTCTCGGTAAAGGAAGCGGTATTTCCGTTCATCAAGTTCCCCGGCGTCGACACGATTCTCGGCCCGGAAATGAAATCGACCGGCGAGGTGATGGGCGTGGGCGACACCTTCGGCGAGGCGTTCATCAAGAGCCAGCTCGCCGCCGGCGTGCGCCTGCCGACCAGCGGCAACGTGTTCATCAGCGTGAAGAACGCCGACAAGCCGCGCGCCACGGAGGTGGCGAAGCGCCTCGCCAAGCTGGGCTTCGGCCTCATCGCCACGCGCGGCACCGCGGCCGCACTGGCCGAGGCTGGCCTGCCCGTGCGCACGATCAACAAGGTGGCGGAAGGCCGCCCCAACATCGTCGACCTGCTCAAGAACGACGAGATCGCGATGGTGATCAACACCGTCGAGGAGAAGCGCACGGCGATCCAGGACAGCTATCACATCCGCCGCGCCTCGCTCACCGACCAGGTGCCGACGTTCACCACGATCGCGGGCGCGCGCGCCGTGGCGATCGGTCTCGACAATCTGGCGAGCCTCGCGCCCTATTCGCTGCAATCGCTGCACGAGCGCTTGCCGTCGGCGAGGCCCGCCGCCATATCCGCGACATCGGCGGCCACGACCTGACTGTTGCGGCCGCCGGCGCCTGGCGCGACCGTGCGTCCGCCGGACACGACACGATACGACCCATGACCAAGACACCGATGACCGTCGAAGGCGCACGCCGCCTCAAGGCCGAGCTTGCGCGATTGAAGAGCGTGGAGCGCCCCGCGGTGATCGCCGCGATCGCCGAGGCGCGCTCGCACGGCGACCTCTCGGAAAATGCGGACTACGACGCCGCCAAGGAGCGCCAGGGTTTCATCGAGGGACGCATCGCCGACGTCGAGCACAAGCTCGCCGGCGCGCAGGTGATCGACCCGGCGACGCTGGATGCCGAGGGACGGGTGGTGTTCGGGGCGACGGTGACGATCGAGGACGCCGATTCCGGCGTGGCGCGCACCTACCAGATCGTCGGCGACGACGAGGCCGACATCCGCCACGGCAAGATCTCGATCAACTCGCCGATCGCCCGCGCGCTCATCGGCAAGTCCGAAGGCGACGTCGCCGAGGTCGATGCGCCGGCCGGCGTGCGCAGCTACGAGATACGAGGCGTGCGCTACGCCTGATGTGCGGGATCAGCGCGGCGTCGGCGAAAGTCCGCGCAGGAAGTCGATGCCGCGCACGATGGCCGTGGCGACCCCGTCCGCGATCTGCAACTGGCGAATCGCCGCTTCGCGGTCGGCGCGGCTCATTTGCACGTCGTTGAGGCTGGCCTCGATGGACTTCTCGGCCGGGGTCGGGCGGTTCGAATGCATGGGGCTCTCCGATTGAAGGCGGCCGCGAAATGGTGCGGCGCACAATCAATATACGGATCCCCGGCGAAAATCCCAATCGCATGATCCGATGGTCGCGATCCGTGCAGCCGATCGCGCCAAGCGATTGATTTTATTTGGTTTCGGGGCGGCCGGCTTCAGCCGCCGCGACCGCGCTTGCGGATCGTCGGCGTGTTCGGCGTGGCCGCGACGAAGCGTCCGGCACCGCGACGCGAAAAATACGGCAATGCGTTGCCCGAGCCGTCCTGGCCCGGCCGCGTGCGCCGGCGCAAGGCCTCGGCCCCGGGAGGCGCGCCGGGCCGCGTCGCCGGGCGGCCGGATGGGCGCGATGCCGCAGCGGGCGCCGGAGCGGCCGGCTTGTCCTTGTTCTCGCGCCAGAGGATCAGGAGCTTGCCCAGGTGCTGCACCGGTGCACAGTCGAGCTTGGCGGTGATCTCGGCCAGCATCGCCTCGCGCTCGGCGCGCGATTCGCTGTGCACGCGCACCTTGATGAGCTCGTGCGCCAGCAGCGCGACGTCGATCTCGTGCAGCACGGCCGGAGTCAGGCCCTGCTGGCCGACGGCCACCACGGGCTCGAGGTGGTGCGCCCGGGCGCGAAGTGCGCGCCGCTGGGCCGATTCGAGTGTCGTCATGCCGCCAGTTTAGCGCGCCGGCTTCGTGTAATGTCGGCCGCATGAAAGGCAAGACCGCGGCGGGGCCGCTCAATCCTGCCGGCCGCAAGCACCGCTTCGGCAAGGCGTGGATGCACGAGCACGTCACCGACCACTGGGTGCAGGAGGCACGCCGGCTCGGATACCGCTCGCGCGCGGCGTTCAAGCTGCTCGAGATCGCCGACAAGGACAAGCTGCTCCGCCCCGGCATCCGTGCGGTGGATCTCGGTGCGGCACCCGGCAGCTGGAGCCAAGTCCTCGCGCAAAAGCTCGGGCGCTCGGGCCGGATCGTCGCCATCGACCTGCTGCCGATGGACGCCGTCGCCGGCGTCACGCTGATTCGCGGCGATTTCGCCGGCGACGAGGGGCTGGCGGCCGTCGAGGCGGCGCTCGACGGCCGCAATGTCGACCTCGTGGTCTCGGACATGTCGCCCAACCTCTCCGGCATCGACGCCGTCGACCGCGTGCGCGGGGTTCACCTGGCCGAGCTGGCGCTGGAATTTGCCGTGGCGTGGCTCGAGCCGGGCGGCGACCTCGCGGTCAAGATGTTCCAGGGCGAAGGTTTCGACGCCTTCGTACGGATGGTGGGCGGCCACTTCCGCAAGACCTACGTGCGCAAGCCGAAGGCGTCGCGGGATCGCAGCCGGGAAGTGTTCGTGGTCGGCAAGGGCTTCCTTGGGCCTGCCGACGAGGGCGGGTGCCCCCGAACCGGCTAGAATCCGCCATGGATGTCCCCACGTAGGGGACCAGGCATCAGAGGCCTGCTCGCGCGCGGTCGCGCCGGCAGCCTACTTGCGACCGACGACCGCCGCCGGGAGTGGCATTTGAACAACCTCTTTAAGAACATCGGGATCTGGGTCGTCATCGTTTTCGTGATCCTGATCGTCGTCAAGCAGTTCGACGCGCGGCAGACGGTTCGCGACAACCCCTCGTATTCGGAGTTCATGGACCAGGCCAAGTCCGGCAAGGTCGAGTCGGCGACGATCGAGGGCCGCAAGATCACCTGGATGTCGACCGACAAGAAGAAGTTCGTCACCTACAGCCCGGGCGACATCTGGATGGTCGGCGACCTCGTCAAGGACGGCGTCAAGGTCGACGCCAAGCCAGAGGAAGAGCAGAGCTTCCTGGCGCAGGTGTTCATCTCCTGGTTCCCGATGCTGCTGCTGATCGGCGTGTGGATCTTCTTCATGCGCCAGATGCAGGGCGGCGGGCGGGGCGGCGCATTCAGCTTCGGCAAGAGCAAGGCGAGGATGCTCGACGAGGCGAACAACACGGTCACCTTCGCCGATGTCGCCGGCTGCGACGAGGCCAAGGAGGACGTGGCCGAGCTGGTCGAGTTCCTGCGCGACCCGTCCAAGTTCCAGAAGCTCGGCGGCCGCATCCCGCGCGGCGTGCTGATGGTCGGCTCGCCGGGCACGGGCAAGACGCTGCTCGCGCGCGCGATCGCCGGCGAAGCCAAGGTGCCGTTCTTCTCGATCTCCGGCTCCGACTTCGTCGAGATGTTCGTCGGCGTGGGCGCCGCGCGCGTGCGCGACATGTTCGAGCAGGCGAAGAAGAACGCCCCCTGCATCGTGTTCATCGACGAGATCGACGCGGTCGGCCGCCAGCGCGGCGCCGGCCTCGGCGGCGGCAACGACGAGCGCGAGCAGACGCTCAACCAGCTGCTGGTCGAGATGGACGGTTTCGAGGGCAACGCCGGCGTGATCGTCATCGCCGCCACCAACCGCCCCGACGTGCTCGACCCGGCGCTGCTGCGCCCGGGCCGCTTCGACCGCCAGGTGGTGGTGCCGCTGCCCGACATCCGCGGCCGCGAGCAGATCCTGCTGGTGCACATGCGCAAGGTGCCGATGTCACCCGACGTCAACGCCGCGGTGATCGCGCGCGGCACGCCGGGCTTTTCCGGCGCCGACCTCGCGAACCTCGTCAACGAGGCGGCGCTGTTCGCCGCGCGCGGCAACAAGCGGCTGGTCGACATGCACGACTTCGAGCGCGCCAAGGACAAGATCATCATGGGTGCCGAGCGCCGCTCGATGGTCATGGACGAGGAGGAGCGCAAGAGCACCGCCTATCACGAGTCGGGACACGCGCTGATCGGCAAGCTCCTGCCCAAGCTCGACCCGGTGCACAAGGTGACGATCATCCCGCGCGGGCGCGCGCTCGGCGTGACGATGTCGCTGCCGGAGAAGGACAAGTACAGCTACGACCGCGAGTTCCTGCTGAACCAGATCTCGATGCTGTTCGGCGGCCGCATCGCCGAGGAAGTGTTCATGGGCCAGCAGACCACCGGCGCCGCCAACGACTTCGAGCGCGCCACGCACATGGCGCGCGACATGGTGATGCGCTACGGCATGAGCGACGCGCTCGGCCCGGTGGTGTACGCCGAGGACGAGGGCGAGATCTTCCTCGGCCGCTCGATCACGCGCACCAACAACGTGTCGAGCCAGACGCTGCTCAAGATCGAGACGGAGATCCGCCGCATCATCGACGAGCAATACGCGGTGGCGAAGAAGCTGATCGTCGAGAACAGCGACAAGATGCACGCGATGGCCAAGGCGCTGCTCGAGTACGAGACTATCGACGCCGACCAGATCGACGACATCATCGCCGGCCGCCCGCCGCGGCTGCCGAAGCAGCCGGCCGGCGCTGCCGCCGCGCCGCCGCCGCCGCCGCCCGCCGGCAGCGCCGAGCCGTCGACCACGCCGGCCTGATCCGGCGCGGATGCTGTCGCTGCGCGGCCGCGAGCTCGACCTCGCGACGCCGCGCGTGATGGGCGTCGTCAACGTCACCCCTGACTCCTTCGCCGACGGCCGCGGCGCGGTCGACGTCGCGCGTGCCATCGCACACGGCCGCATGCTCGTCGCGGAAGGCGCCGACATCGTCGACGTCGGCGGCGAGTCGACGCGTCCCGGCGCCCACCCCGTCGGCGAGCGCGACGAGCTCGCGCGCGTCGTGCCGGTGGTCGCTGCGCTCGCCGGCGACGGCGCGCTCGTCTCGGTCGACACGATGAAGCCCGGCGTGATGCGCGCGGCGATCGACGCCGGCGCGGCGATGGTCAACGACGTGCGCGCGCTTGCGGCCGACGGAGCGCTGGCCGCAGTCGCCGGCTCCGGCGTCGCGGTGTGCCTGATGCACATGCAAGGCGATCCGCGCACGATGCAGGCGGCGCCGGCATATGCCGACGTCGTCGGCGAGGTGCGCGCGTTCCTGCGCGTGCGCGCCGACGCCGCGCTGGCCGCGGGCATCGCGCGCGAGCGCATCGTCGTCGATCCGGGCGTCGGCTTCGGCAAGACGCTGGCGCATAATCTCTCGCTGCTGCGCGGCCTGCGCGAGATCGCGAAGCTCGGCTATCCGGTGCTCGCCGGGCTGTCGCGCAAGTCGATGCTGGGCGCGCTCACCGGCCGCGACGTCGGCGAACGCCTCGCGGCGAGCATCGCCGCCGCACTGGCGGCGATCGCCCGGGGCGCGTCGATCGTGCGGGTGCACGACGTGCGCGCGACCGTCGATGCGATACGCGTCTGGCAGGCGGCCAACGAAGGATGATTTGATGGCGGATCGACGTTATTTCGGCACCGACGGCGTGCGCGGGCGTGTGGGTGAATCGCCGATCACGCCCGAGCTGGTGATGAAGCTCGGCTTCGCCGCGGGCAAAGTGCTGGCGGCCAGCGATGGCCATGCGCGCGGCGACCGCCCGGGCGTGCTGATCGGCAAGGACACGCGGATTTCCGGCTACCTGCTGGAAGCCGCGCTCGAGGCCGGCCTGTCGGCGGCGGGCGTCGACGTCTACCTGTGCGGACCGCTGCCGACGCCGGGCATCGCCCACCTGACGCGCGCGCTCCGGCTGTCGGCGGGGATTGTCATCAGCGCGTCGCACAATCCGTTCGACGACAACGGCATCAAGTTCTTCGCCGGCAACGGCGCCAAGCTCGCCGACGCCACCGAAGCCGCGATCGAGCGCGCGATGGAGGCGCCGATCGCGTGCGTGACTTCGGCGGCGCTCGGCAAGGCGCGCCGCGTCGACGACGCGGCGGGACGCTACATCGAGTTCTGCAAGAGCACGTTCCCCAACGAGCTCGACCTCAAGGGACTGACCATCGTCGTCGATTGCGCGCATGGCGCGGCCTACCACGTCGCGCCGACTGTGTTCCGCGAGCTCGGTGCCGAGGTGATCGCCGTCGGCGTCGAGCCCGACGGCATCAACATCAACGCCGACGTGGGTGCGACGGCGCCGGCGCACCTCGTGGGCGAAGTGCTCGCGCACCATGCCGACCTCGGCATCGCGCTCGACGGCGACGGCGACCGGCTGGTGATGGTCGACAGCCACGGCCGGATGTTCGACGGCGACGAGCTGCTCTACGTCATCGCGCGCGACTACCAGCATCGTGGCGTGCTCGCCGGCGGCGTGGTCGGCACGCAGATGAGCAACCTCGGCTTCGAGCAGGCGCTGTCGCGCTCGGGCATCGCCCTTGAGCGCGCGCGCGTGGGCGATCGCTACGTGCTCGAGCGGATGCTGGAGAAGACGTGGCGCCTCGGCGGCGAGAACTCCGGCCACATCATCTGCCTCGACAAGCACACGACCGGCGACGCGATCATCGCCGCGCTTGGCGTGCTGCGCGCGCTGATCGAGCAGCAGACCACGCTGGCCGAAGCCACGGCGCCGCTGACGCTGTTCCCGCAGCACCTGATCAACGTGCCGGTGCGGCGCGGCGTGGTCTGGAAGGACGATGCGGAGGTCGCGCGCGCGGAGCGCGCGGCGATCGCCGCGCTAGGCACCGCGGGACGTGTGCTGCTGCGGCCGTCCGGCACCGAGCCGGTGCTGCGGGTGATGGTCGAGGCGCGCGACGCGGCGCTGGCGCAGATGCATGCGCAGGCGCTCGCCGAGACGATCGCGAAGATCGCCGGCCAGCGGTTGTGATGCCGCGCTGCTGGCCGCCGCTGCGGAGTGGCGCAGTGTAGATTGGCCGGATGCGCATCAGCGTCGTCACGCCGTCGCTCAACCAGGCGCGCTTTCTCGAGGCATGCCTGCGGAGCGTCAGTGCGCAAAGCGGAGGCGATTTCGAGCACCTGGTGTTCGACGGCGGCAGCACGGACGTATCGGTCGATATCCTGCGGCGCTGGGGCACCACGGTGAGGTGGGTCTCGCGACGCGACGGGGGACAGTCGGATGCGCTCAACCAGGGCTTTCGCGCCTCCGACGGCCACATCGTCGGCTGGCTCAATTCCGACGACTTCTACTATCCCGGCGCGTTCGACGCCGTGCGTGCGGCGTTCGCCGCGGATTCGACCCTGGACGCCGTGTACGGGCAGGCCGACCACGTCGACATCGACGGCGTGGCTTACGAGCGCTTTCCCAGCGAAGCCTGGAATCCGGCGCGGCTCGTGGCGACCTGCTACATCTGCCAGCCGGCATTGTTCCTGCGCCGGCGCGCGATCGAGCGTGTGGGCCTTCTCAACGCCGACCTCAATTTCTGCATGGATTACGAGTACTGGTTGCGCATGGCGCGCGCGGGGCTCGTGGCGCGCGAGATCCCGGCGAAGCTCGCGGCGTCGCGCATGTACCCGGCCAACAAGACGATGCGCTCGCGGGTTCGCATGCACGCCGAAATCAATACGATGCTGCGTAACCAGCTCGGCGTCACGCCCGACTGCTGGCTGTTCAACTACGGCCATGCCGTCGCGGGCGGCGTGACAAGTCGCGACCGGCTGCGCCGCACCTATGGCGGGCTCATGGTCCTCGGCGCGCTGTTTGCCGCCGTGCGCTGGAATGGCACGGTCAGCCGGCCGATGATGCGCGACATCGCGGCATTGATCCGCAAGAGCCTTGGACGCGCACGCTGACGCTGCGCACCGGGCATGCCGCCGGCGAAGCCGCGCGACGGCGCCCTTTGGCGATTGACAACCGGCATGGACAAGTCGACGCCGATCTACGTCGCAGGGCATCGCGGACTTGCGGGCAGCGCCCTCTGCCGCGAGCTGGCGCGACAGGGCTTCGATCGCCTGATCGTGCGCACGCATCGGGAGCTCGACCTTGCGGAGTTCGAGCCGACGCGCGCGCTGCTGATGCGCGAGCGTCCGCAAGTCATGTTCGTCGCGGCCTCGAAGGTGGGTGGCATCGCCGCGAACAGCGCGATGCCCGTTGACTTTCTCATGGGCAACCTGGCGCTGCAGGTCAATCTCTTCCGCGCCGCTCACGAGGCGGGCGTCGAGCGGGTGCTGTTCCTGGGCAGCTCCTGCATCTATCCGCGCGATGCGCCCCAGCCGCTGGCGGAGAGCGCATTGCTCAGCGGACCGCTCGAGTCGACCAACCGGCCGTACGCGGTCGCCAAGATCGCGGGCGTGGAGATGTGCTGGGCTTACAACCGCCAGTACGGGCACCGGTGGCTGTCGGCCATGCCCACCAACCTCTACGGGACAGGCGACAACTACGATCTTGCGACCAGTCACGTGCTGCCGGCGCTGCTGCGCAAGGCGCACGAGGCGCACGCTCGCGGGGGCCGCCGCCTGGACGTGTGGGGCACAGGCCATGCGCGGCGCGAATTCCTGCATGCGGACGATCTCGCGCGTGCGCTGGTGATGCTGGCGACGCTGCCCGACGCGCTCTATGCCCCGCTGGTGGCACCCGACACCTGTCCGCTGATCAATATCGGCAGCGGCCATGAGTTGACGATCCGCGATCTCGCGGCGCTGCTCGCGCGGGTTGTCGGCTTCATTGGCGATATTGCATTCGACGCAAGCAAGCCCGATGGTTCACCCCGCAAGATCGTCGACAGCACGCGCGTGCGGGCGCTCGGGTGGCGGCCGGCGATCGACCTCGCGACGGGCATCGCGTCGACATACGCGGATTTCAAGGCGCGTTTCGCGGCCGGGACGGCTTCGCACCCGTCCATCACGGGGCGAGCGGTCGAGCGGCGCTGAACGTACCTGCATTTGCGGTCTGAGCACAGAACTTCGCGCTCCAGCGCGCTCCGGTGCCCCGCGTATAATTCACCCATGGTCGCGCTCGTGCATGCCGCAACGGCAACGACGGCGCCTGTGGCTTCCGGCAACTGGCGCGACCTGCTGCGCGGCGCGTACGAGACGGCCGACATCGAGGCGCTCGGCGCCACCGAATCGTTCGTGCGCGAGGCCGCCGGCGACGCGCGCAGCGGCGACGGCGAGCCGCTCGCCGCGCGCGGCGTCGGCAGCGCCGCCATCCTCTCCGCGCTCAAGCTCGACCCCGCCACGCTGCACGCGGCGCTGCTGCTGCCGCTCGCGCAGGCGCACCTCGTGGGTGCCGATGCGCTCGCCGCGCGCTTCGGCGCCGAGGTCGCGGCACTCGTCGCCGGCGTCACGCGCATGGACGACATCCGCGCAGCGCCGGCGCACGCCGCGGGCCCGGAACGCGAGGCGCAGGCCGAGAAGCTGCGCAAGATGCTGCTGGCGATGGTCGAGGACATCCGCGTCGTGCTGATCAAGCTCGCCGAGCGCACGCAGGCAATGCGCTCCCTGATGACCGGCGACGAGCCCCTGCGCCGGCGCGCGGCGCAGGACATCGTCGACCTGTTCGCGCCGCTCGCCAACCGCCTCGGCGTCTGGCAGCTCAAGTGGGAGCTCGAGGACCTGTCGCTGCGTGCGCTCGAGCCCGCGGCCTACCGGCGCATCGCGGGCCTGCTCGACGAGCGGCGCGTCGACCGCGAGCGGTATATCGACAACGTGGTGGCGATGCTGCGCCGCGAGCTCGACGCGGCCGGCATCCGCGCCGACGTCAGCGGGCGGCCGAAGCACATCCAGAGCATCTGGCGCAAGATGCAGCGCAAGCAGGCGGGCATCGAGTCGCTGTACGACATCCGCGCGGTGCGCGTGCTGGTCGACGAGGTGCGCGATTGCTACGCGGCGCTCGGCGTCGTGCATCACCTGTGGACGCCGCTGCCCGACGAGTTCGACGACTACATCGCCAAGCCGAAAGCCAACGACTACCGCTCGCTGCACACGGCGGTGACGGGCCCCGACGGGCGCGCGCTCGAGGTGCAGATCCGCACGCGCGACATGCACCAGCATTCGGAATACGGCGTCGCAGCCCACTGGCGCTACAAGGAGGGGCATGCGTCGCGCCACGCGGATCCTGGATTCGACGCGAAGATTGGCTGGCTGCGGCAGATCCTGGACTGGCGCGACACGGTCGCGGCGAGCGGTGACCTGGTGTCGGCGTTCCGCAGCAGCCTCTTTACCGAGTCGATCTACGTGCTGACTCCGCAGGGCCGGGTGATCGACCTGCCGCAAGGCGCGACGCCGGTCGACTTCGCGTATGCCGTGCACACCGACCTCGGCCATCGCTGCCGCGGCGCGCGCGTCGACGGCCAGATGGCGCCGCTCGACTACAAGCTCGGCAATGGCCAGCAGGTTGCGATCGTCGCCGCCAAGGAAGGTGGTCCGTCGCGCGACTGGCTCAATCCCGAGCTTGGCTACGTCACCAGCCACCGCGCACGCGCCAAGGTCAGGCAATGGTTCAAGGCGCAGCAGCACGAGGCGACGGTGGCGCAGGGACGCGCGCTGGTGGAGCGCGAGCTCGCGCGGCTCGGCCAGAGCCTCGTCAAGCTCGACGCCGTCGCGGCGAAGGCGGGATTCGCCAAGACGGACGAGTTCTTCGCCGCGTTCGCGCGCGACGACATCAACTCCCGCCAGGTGCAGATGGCGATCCACGCGGTCGCGCAGCCGCAGGCGGCGACGGCGCCTGCGGCCGACGATGCCGTGGCCACGCGCAAGAGCCGCGCCGGCGCCTCCGCTGGCGGGATCCTCGTCGTCGGCGTCGATCGCCTGATGACCGGACTCGCGCGCTGCTGCAAGCCGGCACCGCCGGACCCGATCGTGGGCTTCATCACGCGAGGCAAGGGCGTGACGATCCATCGAGCCGCGTGCGCCAACGTCGCGCGCATCCGCGAGCGCGAGGCCGAACGCCTGATCGACGCCGACTGGGGCCTCGCGCGCGACGACGTGTTTCCGGTCGACGTCGTCATCGAGGCGATGGACCGCCAGGGCCTGCTGCGCGACATCTCCGAAGTGTTCTCGCGCGAGAAGATCAACGTCACCGCCGCACGCACGCTGACGCGCAACCTGCAGTCGCGGATGGCGTTCACCGTGGAGGTCGGCAGCGTCGCCGCGCTCAAGCGCGCGCTGGCGCTGGTGCGCGACGTGCCGGGGGTGCTGTCGGCGAGCCGGCGCTAGCCACGCGATCCCGGCGGCGGCGCCCTGTCGCGCGGGCGGTCCGGCCTCAGGCCCTGGCGCGGTTCTTCGCGAGCCAGCCGTCGACCGCGATCACGATGGCGTCGACTTCGGCCGAGTGCATGCCCTTCTGCACAGCGAGCGCCTGCACGAGACGGTCGACGCGCTCGATGTCGCGCGCGCCGTTGGCGAGCGCGCGCGCCGCCGACGACGGGCTCTCGAGAGACAGCGCGGCGTTGGCGTACTTGTCGAACGGCACGAGGTCGCTGCGCGCGGCGCCGAGCGACTCGCAAAGCCGCATCACCCATTCGTACACCGTGCGCGACACGGCAAGGTCGCCATGCACGGCGTCGCGGATCGAGCGCATGCCGTCCTTGCCGACGCAGCGGTAGTTGCCAGCGAGCAGCATGCTCCACTTCGCCAGTGGCACGAACACGGAGTCGTGAACCTTGAGCTTCACCGGCAGCTCGATCTTCGCCCCATCGACGTCGAACCGCGCGGCCTCGATCCCTGCGGCGAGGTCCCGCAGGATCCGCGTCGGTGCGTCGCCCGCGAAGCGCGCCGCCTTGAAGTTGGTCGGCAGGCGCACCTGCAGCACGTTGACCGGCTGGTCGGGCGGCCGGAACGCCTGTGGATCCGGGCTGCAAAGCGTCATCAGCGCCGGATCGCAGCCATCCCACACGGTCGCGTCCGTGAAGCAGGGGCGCAAGGGGTCGAGCGCGATGCCGGGGATGCGCGCGAGATACGGCAGCGGCGGCATGTTCATGATCGACATGCAGGGCATCCCACCGCGCGCCACGGCCGCGAGCAGCTCGCGCACGCCGGCGGCGCGGTACTGAGGTTCCGGCATCGCCAGCACGACGAGGTCGTAGCCGGCGGCGTCGATGCGATCGGGCGCCTCAGCAGCGAGCTTCCCCGGCAGGCGACGCGAATCGATTTCCACCAGCCCTTCGCGGCCCTTCGCCGGCATCCGCACGCGCGCGCCGTCGCGGTTGAAGGCCTCGGCCTCGGCGGGCAGGCAGGCGAACATGACGTCGTGGCCGGCGGCGACGAACTTGATCGCGAGCAGCGATCCGTACGACGCGCCGAGGCTCAGGATGCGATAGGTGTGCGGCATGCCGGACTGCGCCTCCTTCGTTTGCGCCGCATGGTCCGGAGCGCGCCCTCGCGCTGCGCCTGCGGCGTCGAACCTCGACTCTAGGTCAGCAGGCCGCTTCGGCGCAATCTTGCGCGTGCGCACTGGCGGGATCGGTGCCGCGCCAGCGGCCATCTGCGCAAGTCGGCCCTACCGCGCGGCCATCCCGTCGCGCGCCGTCCATCCGCCGCCCAGCGCCTTCATGAGGTCGACGCTCGCCGCGAGCTGCGCCTGGCGATTGAGGATGCGCGCGAGCTCCGCCGTATTCACGGTTCGCTGCGCATCCAGCACATCGAGGAACTGCGCGAGCCCGGCCTCGTAGCGGCGCGTCGCGAGCCGCAGCGCATTGCGCGCGGCGACCAGGTTGGCGTCATAGTCCGCGGCCGCGGCGGTCGTCTGCTGCATGTCGACCAGCGCGTCGGCGACTTCGCGGAACGCGGTCTCGAGCGACTTCTGGTACGCGGCGAGCGTCTCGCGCTCGAATGCCTCCTGGCCCTCGACGGCGGCCTGGCGGCGCCCGGCGTCGAAGATCGGCTGCGCGAGCCCGAAGCCGATCGACCAGATGCGCGACCCGTATTGCAGCAGGCTGGCGAGGCTCGCGCTCTGCGCGCCGAGATCGCCGGTCAGGTCGATCGTCGGCAGGAGCGCCGCCTTCGCGACGCCGATCTGGGCATTGGCCGACACCAGGTCCTGCTCCGCCTTGCGCACGTCGGGACGCTGCTCGATCAGCGCCGACGGCAAACCGGGCGGCGGTTGCGGCGGCAGCGGAATGGCGTCGATGCCGGCCTCGGCGATGGCGAGGTCGAGGCGTCCGGTGAGCGTGCCGAGCATGTGCAGCGCCGCCGCCCGCTGGCGCACCAGCAGCTTGAGCTGCGCCGCCGCCTGCGCGCGCAGGCCCTCGGCTTGCGCGACGTCGAGATCGGAGGCGACGCCGCCGCGCGCCCGGCGGTTGACCAGCGCCGCGGATTGCTCGCGCGACTGCAACGTCTCGCGCGTGGCGGCGATCTGCGCGTCGAACGAGCGCAGCGCGAAGTAGGTCTGCGCGACGTCGCCCGCGAGCGTCAGCGCGACGACGTCGCGCGCGTAGTGCGAGCCGAGCGCCTGCGCGCGTGCGGCCTCGGCGGCGCGCCGCAGGCGGCCCCAGAAGTCGATCTCGAACGAGGTCGAAAGCGCGACGCGGAAGTTATTGGCGAGGGGCTGCGAGCCCGGCGTCAGCAGCGCCGGGTTGGAGCGTGTGCGCGAGCCCGCGGCGCCGAGGTCGATCTCCGGAAATATCGCGGCGTCGACCTGGCGCGCGATCGATTCCGCCTCGTCGACGCGCGCGGTGGCGATGCGCAGGTCGGTGTTGGCCGCCATTGCCGCCGCCACGAGGTTGTCGAGATCGGGATCGCGGTACAGCGACCACCATTGCGGCGCGACCGTGGGCGCCACGGTGTTCGCGGGTGGCGCGTCCGCATACGCGTGCGGCAGCTCGATCACCGGACGCTGGTAGTCGGGGCCGACCATGCAGCCGGCGCAGGCCAGCGCGAGGAGCGCGACGGCTCCGCGCCGGACCGCCGGAGCGCTCCCGCGCGCCGCGCTCATGCCGGCTCCTCGACGAGCTCGGGCGTTGACTGCGGCGCCGGCGCAGACTCGCGCCTGCGCAGCAGCACGTAGAACAGCGGAATGAAAATCGTGGCGATGAACGTGGCCGCCAGCATACCGCCAAACACGCCGGTGCCCATCGAGCGGCGCGCCGCGGCACCGGCGCCGGTCGCGAGCACCAGCGGCAGCACGCCGAGCACGAAGGCGACCGAGGTCATGACGATCGGGCGGAAGCGAAGCCGGGCCGCTTCCACCGCGGCGGCGAGCTTCGGCATGCCTTCGGCCTGCTTCTGCGCGGCGAACTCGACGATCAGGATTGCGTTTTTCGCGGCGAGCCCGATCAGCACGACGAGGCCGATCTGGAAATAGACGTCGTTGTTCATGCCGCGCAGCACCACCGCGCACAGTGCGCCGAACAGCGCGAACGGCACGGCGAGCAACACCGCCATCGGCAGCGACCAGCGCTCGTAGTTGGCGGAGAGGATGAGGAACACCATGATGATGGCGAACACGAACGCGACCACGGCCGCCGAGCCGATGCGCTTCTCCTGGTATGCCTGGCCCGTCCATTCCATCGTGTAGCCCGGCGGCAGCGACGCCGCGGCCACCGATTCGACGGCGGTGATCGCCTGGCCCGTGCTGACACCCGGCGGGTTGCTGCCGATGACCTTCGCGGCGAGAAAGCCGTTGTAGCGCTCGAGCTGCTCGGGGCCGACCACATGACGGATCTCGAGCAGGCTCTTGGCGGGGATCATCTCGCCGGTCGTCGTCGAGCGCACATAGACGTTGCCGAGATCCTCGGGGCGCGCACGGAACGCGCCCTCGGCCTGCAGCTGCACGCGGAACGTGCGCCCGAGGCGATTGAAGTCGTTGACGTAGAGCGCGCCCATCGTGCTCTGCAGCGCGGCGAAAAGATCGTTGATCGGCACGCCCATCGCCACCGCCTTCTCGCGGTCGACGTCGACCAGCAGCTGCGGCACCGTGGGCCGGAAGAACGTGTTGACGCCGGTGAGGTCGCCGCGCTGACGCAGGGCCGTGACGAATTGCTGGACGACCGCATTGAGCTTCTGCGCGTCGCCGCCGGTGCGGTCCTGCACGTAGAGCTCGAAGCCGCCCGTGGTGCCGATGCCGCGGATCGGCACCGGACTGAACGCAAGCACGTTGCCGTCGGTGATCGTCGGCGCCTTGGTGCGCACGTACTGGATGATGTCGTCCGCCGACTCGTTGCGCTCGTCCCAGGGCTTCAGCGTCACGAACACGGTCGCCGCGTTGGTCTTGTTGCCACCGCCGATGAAGTCGACGCCGTTCAGCACGAACGCGTGCTCGACGTTGGCATCGGCGGCGATGATCTCGCGCAATTTGGCGCTCGCGACCGAGGTGCGCGGCAGCGTGGCGCCGTCGGGCAGCGTGATCGACGCGATGAAATAGCCCTGGTCCTCGGACGGTACGAACGCGCCCGGCACCTTCTTGAACAGCAAGACCCCCGCGCCAATGATGATCGCGAAGATGAGGAGCGAGGCGATCGAGCGCCGCAGCGCGGCATTCACGCCGCCGATATAGGTGCGCGTGAGCCACGCGAAGCCGCGGTTGAACGGGCGGAACAGCGGGACTTCCTGGTGCGCCGGCTTGAGGATCAGCGCGCACAGCGCCGGCGTGAGCGTCAACGCGACCACGCCCGAGATCACCACCGTCGTCGCCACCGTCACCGCGAATTGCTGGTAGAGCTTGCCCGCGAGGCCGCCCAGGAACGCCACGGGAATGAACACCGAGCACAGCACGAGCTCGATGGCGATGATCGCGCCGGTCACCTCGCGCATCGACTCGATCGCGGCGGCGCGCGGCGTGAACTTGTGCTCGCTCATCAGGCGCTCGACGTTCTCCAGCACCACGATCGCATCGTCGACGACGATGCCGGTGGCGAGGACGATCGCGAACAGCGTCAGCGTGTTGATCGTGAAGTGGAACGCGTAGAGGCCCGCGAAGGCGCCGATCAGCGACACGGGCACGGCGATGATCGGGATCAGCGTCGGGCGCCAGCTTTGCAGGAACAGGAACACGACGAGGATCACCAGCGCCGCCGCTTCGAGCAGCGTCTTCACCACCTCGTGGATCGACTCCTGTACGAAGCGCGTGGTGTCGAACGGAATCAGGTAGTTGACGCCTTCAGGAAAGCGGGACTTGATGTCGTCCATCTGCGCGCGCACCGCGGCGGCGACCGCGAGGGCGTTGGCGCCGGACTGCAGGTAGATCGCGACACCCACCGTCGGCTGGCCGTCGAGCGTCGTCGCCGCGTCGTAGTTGATCGCGCCGAGCTCGACGCGCGCGATGTCGCGGACGCGCAGCACGCCGTTGGGGCCGTTGGCGCGCAGCACGATGTTGCCGAAGTCGTCGGGCTCGAGCAGCCGCCCGCGCGCGGTGACCGTGTAGATCATCGACTGGCCGGCAGGCGCCGGCTCCTGGCCGATCTTGCCGGCTGCGTACTGGTTGTTCTGCGCAGCGACCGCGGCGGCGACATCGCTCGCGGTGACGCCGAGCTGCGCCATCTTGTCGGGACGCAGCCAGATGCGCATCGAGTAATCGCGCGCTCCGATCACCTGCGCGTCCGCCACGCCCGGCACGCGCTTCAGGTCGTCGAGGATGTTGGCGGTGGCGAAGTTGGACAGGTAGAGCGTGTCGTAGCGCGGATCGCCGGACCTCAGCGCGACGAACATCAGGATGTCGGTCGACCGCCGCTGCACGATGACGCCGGATCGCCGTACGTCGTCCGGCAGCCGCGGCTGCGCGATCTGCACGCGGTTGTTGACGTCGATCGTCGCCTTGTCGCCGTCGGCGCCGACGGCGAACGTGCAGGTGATCGTCAGCGTGCCGTTGGACGCCGAGCTCGAGCTGAAGTAGACGAGGTTCTCGACGCCGGAGAGCTGCTCCTCGATCGGCGCCGCCACGGTCTTGGCCAGCGTGTCCGCGCTGGCGCCCGTGTAGGTCGCGGTGATCGTCACCGTGGGCGGTGCGACCTCCGGGTACTGGGCGATGGGCAGCGACTGCGACGCGATGAGCCCCGCCAGCGTGATGATGATCGCGATGACGCCCGAGAATATCGGGCGGTTGATGAAGAATTGCGACAGCATCGGTGGCGCGCGACGCGGCGGCGGGCGTCAGTACTTCGCGGCGCCGGTCGCCGGTTGCGGCGGCGCGCGCGGTGCCGGCACGGGCGCCGCGGCGTCGGCGACGAGCGTCGGCGTCACCGCCACGCCGGGCTTCAGGCGCAGCAGGTTGTCGACGATCACGCGGTCGCCAGCGGCGAGGCCCTTCCGGATCACCCAGTCGCTGCCGATCCAGGCCCCGGTCTCCACCGGCCGCTCCGCTGCCTTGCCGTCGCTGCCGACGACGAACACGAAATAGCCCTTTTCCGTCTGCATCACTGCCGCCTGCGGCACCAGGAACACGTTGTCGCGGCGGCCGGCCGTGATGTGCACGCGCACGAACTGGCCGGGCACGAGGTCCTCGCGCGGATTGTCGAACTCGGCGCGCAGCTGCTGCGTGCCCAGCCGCGCGTCGATCTCGCTGGCGGCGAAGTTGAGGCGTCCCTTGGCGGGATAGGCCGTGCCGTCGGCGAGCGTCAGCTCGACCACGGCGGTAGCGCGGGCCAGCTTGCCGCCGGGCACCGTCGCGAGGTCGGTTTCGCCGAGGCTGAAGCGCACCCAGATGGGGTTGAGCTGGTTGATCGTGGTCAGCAGGCTGCCGCTGGCGTCGGTGGTGACGAGGCTGCCCACCGAACGCTGCGCGCGCCCGGAGATGCCGGCGACGGGTGCCGCGACCAGCGTGTACGAGAGGTTGAGCTTGGCCTCGCGCACTTTCGCCTCGGCCTGCTGCACCGCGGCCGCGCCCAGATCCTTCTGCGACAGCGCGTCGTCGTAGTCCTTCTGGCTCACTGCCTTGTCGGCGACGAGATCGCGGAAGCGCGCTTCGTCGCGGGTCGCCTGCGCGAGCTTGGCGCGCTCCTGCGCCAGCGCCGCATTCGCCTGGTCCAGCGCGACCTCGTAGGGCGCACGGTCGATCTCGAACATCGGCGCGCCTGCGCGCACCGTGTCACCCTCGCGATAGAGCTGCTTTTGCAGGATGCCGGCCACGCGCGCGCGGACTTCGACTTCCTTGGCGCCCTCGGTCTGGCCGACGACGTCGAACGCCACCGGCACGCTCCTCGGCGTCATCGCCATGGCCTTCACCGCCAGCGCGGCCGGGGCGGCGGCAGGCGGATCCTGGCTCGCGCTCTTGCCGCAGCCGCCGACCGCCAGCGCGAGCGACATCAAACAGAGGATGCGCGCGCCGGGCAAGCGGCGACCGCGGACGCCGGCGGCGCCTCGATTCGTCATGGGGATGATCAGGCGGAAATGAATTGATTCACGGCAATAGCCGCGAATTATAAGCGAGTCGCGGCAGTCCCCGGCCGCCGCGCGTGCGCGCGCTGTGTCGAATTGTCGCGCCGACCGGGGATGGCGCGCGGCGAGAGTCCGCGCGCCGCGACCGGCGCGGGGGGCGTCAGGCGAGGGGGATGAAGCGCAGCGCCACGCCGTTGATGCACCAGCGGTCGCCGAGAGGTTGCGGCCCGTCGTCGAAGATGTGGCCATGGTGGCCGCCGCACTTCGCGCAATGGACTTCGAGCCCGACGAACACCGACTTGCTGCCGCGACCCATGTCGAGCGCACCGGGAATCGAGGTGACGAAGCTCGGCCAGCCCGTTCCGCTGTCGAATTTCATGGCCGACGTGTAGGCCGGCAGCGCGCAGCCCGCGCACACGAACACGCCGTCGCGCTTCTCGCGATTGAGGGGGCTCGTGCCCGGGTATTCGGTGCCCTGGTGGCGCAGCACGCGATACGCATCCGGCGCAAGGCGCTTTTGCCATTCCTCGTCGGAGAGCTTGAGCGGCGTGGCGTCGGTCGCCACGTCGGCATTCTTGGCGAGGTATTTGCGCCATTGCATCTGCAGCATCTCGACCCCCTGCTTGCTCGTGCCCGCCGCGTATTCCGCGCGTGCGGCGGACGTGCGCGCGAGCGCGGGCAGCGCGAAGAGCGTGCAGAGGGCCTGGCGACGGGTCAACATGGTCTTTCTCCGATACGGACGGCGATTGCGATTGGACGCGGGCGGCCGCGAATACCTTACAGCGATTCGAGCATGGCCGCGGCGCCGGAGTTCAACCGGGCACCAGCGCGGGCACGTTGGCCGGCCAGACGTCGCGCACGACCTCGATCAGCGCCGCGATCACCGGCTCGTCCTCGCGCTCGCGCGCATAGAGGAACTGCAGCGACGTCAGGAGTCGCGGACCGTTCCAAAGCGCGATCTCGCCAGCCTTCGCCTGCGCCCGCGCGATGTCCTCGCGCATCAGCGACACGCCGAGGCCGGCCACCACCAGCGAGCTGATCACCGCCTCGTGGTCCGCCTCGACGCGCGTCGCGGGCTCGACGCCGTTCTCGTCGAACAGCCGCCGCGTGAGCGCGCGGTGCGTGCTGATCTCCGGCGTCATGATCCACGGCAGGCTGGCGATCTCGTGGAAGCTCGCGCCTTCGACCCGATCGCGCCAGGCGATGGGCGCGACGATCCGGTACGCGAAATCGGTGAGATGCACGCCGGCGACGTGCGGATGGGTGCGATCGCCATAGTAGAAGCTCGCGTCGAGCGCGTCGTCGCGCACCTTGTCGAACGCCTCGCCCGACACCTCGTGCTGCAGCATGATCTCCAGCAGGGGATGGCGCTCAACGGCACGCGCCAGGAACTGCGGCAGGCGCACGAACTTGGGATCGGCGACGGTGCCGACCCGCGCGTGACCGGCGATCTCGCCTTCGATGGCATGGGCCGCGTTGCGCAGCGCCTGGGCCGCGGCCAGCACGGCCTGCGCGTGGGGCAGCAGCTGGCGCCCGGCGGCCGACAGCGCCATGCCCGAAGGCGTGCGCTCGAAGAGCGTCACGCCGAGCTCGTCCTCGATCGCCTTCACCTGGGCGGAAAGCGCGGGCTGGCTGACGTGCAACCGGTCCGCGGCCCGCGTCAGATGCCCGGATTCGGCGACGGCGACGAAGCCGCGCAATTGATAGAGCTCCATAAGTCTCTGAAAGATATCAGTTTGGCAGGGATATTGCAACGCAATATCCGCATTCGTGGGACTTATGCCCTTGATTGGAAACCACGATTGGATTTCGGTCCACCTGGTCGCTACATTGCTTGTGTGCAGTGCAGCAAAACGCTGCCTCAACCCCGCAACAAGAGCAAGGACACGACCATGAGAACCACCGCCCCTGTCGACGGCTGGAGCGCCTATTACGCGCTCCTGACCGACGCACTATCCGCCTCGCCCCAAGTCGAGTCGCCCACGCCGGCGAAGCCGCGCCGTTCGTGGCTGGAGCGCCTCGACGACTGGTTCGCCGACCAGCGCACGATCGCTCGCGAGCGCTATCTCGCACAGGCGAGCGACCTGTCGGACCTCGAACGGCGGATGCGCGAGATCGACCGCCACCGCTACTTCTGAGACGACGCTAGACCAGCCCCTCCAGCAGTTGCACGTCGACGACGCTGCCGGCGTCGACGTTGCCGACCTCGGCCCCCAGCACGACGAAGCAATTGGCGCGCGACATCGACGACAGGATGCCCGATCCCTGGTCGCCGGTGACGCGCACCACCGCATTGCCGGCGTCGTCGCGAGCGAGGATCGCGCGCTGGAACTCGGTGCGCCCCGGCACCTTGCGGATCGGCGCCGTCAGCATGGCCTTCATCAGGGGCAGCGGCGGCGTCTCGCGACGGCCCGCCAGGTGCAGCAGCGCGTCGCGCACGAATTCGTAGAACGTCACCATCACGCTCACCGGATTGCCGGGCAACCCGAAGAAGTGCGCGTCGCCGATCCGCCCGTAGGCGAGCGGGCGTCCCGGCTTCATCGCGATTTTCCAGAACACGACCTCGCCGAGCTTGTCGAGCAGCGTCTTGACGTAATCGGCCTCGCCCACCGACACGCCTCCCGAGGTGATGACGACGTCGGCACTCGCGGCGGCCGTGGCGAACGCGCGCTCAAGCGCTTCCGGCACATCGGGCACCACGCCCATGTCGAGCGTGTCGAGGCCCATCCTCGCGAGCATGCCGTGGATCGTGTAGCGGTTGCTGTCGTAGATCTGCCCGTCCGCGAGAGGCGTGCCGATCGACACCAGCTCGTCGCCGGTGGAGAAGAACGCGACCCGCAGCCGGCGGAACACCGGAATCTCGCCGATGCCGAGCGACGCCAGCATGCCGATCTCGGCCGGGTAGAGCGGCTGGCCCTTGGCGAACACCACGCCGCCGGCCTTCAAGTCCTCGCCGGCGAAGCGCCGGTTCTGCCCCAGCTTCTGCACGGCGCCCTGCGCGATGCGTACGCGGTCGCCCTCGGCGCTGGCGCGCTCCTGCATGACGACGGTGTCGGTGCCGCGCGGCATCACGCCACCGGTGAAGATGCGTGCCGTCTCGCCGGCCTTGACCTCGCCGGTGAACGGACGCCCGGCGAACGATTC
This sequence comes from Casimicrobiaceae bacterium, assembly GCA_036553845.1. Classification (GTDB taxonomy): domain Bacteria; phylum Pseudomonadota; class Gammaproteobacteria; order Burkholderiales; family Casimicrobiaceae; genus VBCG01. The sequence goes on along the minus strand of DATBOK010000198.1, from coordinate 1,374 downwards.
GCCGATGCGCGCAAGCGTGGTCTCGCCCGCGGTCGCGAGGTCGGCGAAGCGCACTGCCCAGCCGTCCATCGCCGAATTGTCGTGGCCGGGCACGTCGATCGGCGAGATCACGTCCGCGGCGAGCGTGCGGCCGAGCGCGGCGCGGATGTGCACGCGCTCAGTGGCCGTCACCGGCGTCAGGAACTGGCGGATCAGCGTGCGCGCACGCTCGACCGGCATCGAGTTGGGATCGTAGTCGTCGGCGCAGGAGAGCTCGCGCAGGCGCGCGCCCAGGGCGGCGGAGGTTCTGGTGGTGTCGTTCATGGCAGCGATCCGGCCGGGGTGCTAAAGCGCGATTTTAAGGCGAGCGCAGGGCGCTCGATGCCGAACCACGACAACGCCGCCATCGCGGCCACCAGGGGCAGCGTCGCGACGAGCAGCGTCCACGCGCCGATGCCGGCAAAGGTGGCAAGTATGGTCTGCTGGACGGGGAACGCGTAGACGTAGAGGCCGTACGAGAAATCGGCGCCGCGTGCGAGGCGCTCGATGCGCAGGCGCGGGTGGTACGCGACCACCAGCACCGTATACACGACGATCGGCAGCGTCAGCGCTGAATGCACGAATCCGCGCGGCACCGCGAGGTACAACGCGACGGCCGCCGCCGCCGCCACGAGCGACAGCAGCACCGCATCGCGGCAGATGTAGGCCAGCGCGCCACCGAGAAAGATCAGCAGCAGGCTGCGATTGGGCACGACGTCGAACACCAGCGACAGCGGCCATGGGGCGTGCACCAGCAGCATCGCCAGCACTGCGGCGACCAGTGCAGCGACACGGCGGTGGGCCAGCACGCCGACCACGCCGGCGACCGCGAGCACGGCATAGAGGCGCAACTCGATCGGCAGCGTCCACAGCGAGCCGTTCGCCGCGTGAGGATAGGGATTGTGCGCGAACGCACCGGGCAGCGGGCCCGTCGCCGCGTAGCCGGTGGCGGTCTGCCAGAAATAGCGTCGCGTCTGCGGGTCGGCAAAGTAATCGGCGAGCGGCAGCGTCGACGTGAAGGACGCGAGCACGATCGTGAAGAGCGTCGCCACGACCAGCGCCGGATAGATGCGCAGGACGCGGGCGGCGACGAACGCGCCGAGGTCGCGATGGGCGAGGAAGCTTTGCGTGACGAGGAAGCCGGACAGCGCGAAGAAGATCTGCACGCCGAGGGTGCCGAGCGTCGCGTCCGGCACCAGCCGGTGCAGCGGGTCGTCGTCGGGAACCGCAGTGAGCGCGAAACAATGGAACACGATCACCATCAGCGCCGCGACGTGGCGCAGCACGCGCACGTTGTTGTCGCGGCCTTCGACCACCTCGCCGAGGCGGATCATGGCCGCGCGAGGTTGGCCGCGA
>DATBOK010000155.1:0-46912 GCA_036553845.1 Casimicrobiaceae bacterium | reverse complement strand
TGCGCCATGCAGACATCGCGATGTATGCGGCGAAGCGGGGCAACCTCGGCCTCGCGCGGTGGGACCACCAGCACGGCGAGCACGGCAAGGACCGGCTGTCGCTGATGAGCGGCCTGCGCAAGGCCGTCGACGAGGACGAGCTCGTGCTGCTCTACCAGCCGATCGCCGCGACCGGCGACACGCACGAGCTGCACGCCGAGACGCTGGTGCGCTGGTGGCACCCGACGCGCGGCCTCGTGTCGCCCGTGGAATTCATCCCGTTCGCCGAGCAGACCGGCTACATCCGCGCGATCACGCAGTGGGTGATGGCGCACGCGATCGCACAGTGCGCGGCATGGCGCCGCGACGGCCTGGCGATGAACGTCTCGATCAACATCTCGGCGCGCGACCTGCTCGACGTGGAGCTGCCCGAGCGCTTCGGCACGCTGCTGAAGAAGCATCACTGCGCGGCGAGCTGGATCACACTCGAGCTGACCGAGAGCGCGATTCTCGACGATCCCGACAACGGCCTCGAGAACCTGCGGCGCCTGCATGCGCTGGGCTGCCGGCTGGCGATCGACGACTACGGCACCGGCTACTCGTCGCTCGCGTACCTGCGCCGGTTGCCAGTGCACGAGCTCAAGATCGACAAGACGTTCATCGTCGGCATGGCGCACAACAGCGGCGACGCCGTGATCGTGCGCTCGACGATCGACCTCGCGCACAACCTCGGGCTCACCGTGGTCGCCGAAGGCGTCGAGGACGAGGCGACGCTCGAGCGGCTCCGCGGCCTCGGCTGCGACCGCGTGCAGGGTTACCTGCTGGCGCGACCGCTCGCCGTGGCCGACGTCGGGCCGTGGATGCGCACGTCGCCGTGGGTGCGCGGCGCCCGCGAAGGCGCGGTGCTGCGGCGCGTGGTGTAGTCCGAAGGGCCGTCATCCCCGGCAAACCGGGAGGCACGCATCACGCGACGTCGCGGCGGGATTTCCGCCTTCGCGCGAACCACGGGCAGCTGATCGGCCATTCGGTCGATCGTCGCGCGGCCGGGGATGCGGTTACATGGCCGCTCCCTTTGCTTGCGATCGAGACCGATGGATTCCACCCAGGGCAACCGAGAACGCCCACGCGAGCGGCTGCTCGAGCGTGGCGCGGCCGCGCTCACCGACGCCGAGCTGGTGGCGGTGATGCTGCGCGTCGGCGTGCGCGGCCAGTCGGCCAGCGACGTCGCGCACGCGGCGATCGCGCGTTTCTCCGGTCTCGCCGGGCTGGCCGCAGCCGACGTGCAGGCCGTGTCACGCGTGCGCGGCATCGGACCCGCCAAGGCGGCGCAGATTCGCGCGGCGGTGGAGATCGTGCGCCGCGCGCTGCGCGAAAGCCTCGCCCGCGGCGCCGCGTTGTCGTCGCCCGAAGCGGTGCGCGACTACCTGCGGCTGGTGCTGGCGGCGCGCCCGGTCGAGGTGTTCATCGGCCTCTTCCTCGACACCCAGCACCGCCTGATCGCGGCCGACGAGCTCTTCCACGGCACGCTGGCGCAAACCAGCGTGTTCCCGCGCGAAGTGGTGAAGGCGGCGCTCGGCTACAACGCCGCGGCGGTGATCTTCGCCCACAACCACCCGTCGGGCGTCGCCGAGCCGTCGCGCGCCGACGAGCTGCTGACGCAGTCGCTCAAGTCGGCGCTGTCGCTGGTCGACGTGCGCACGCTCGACCATTTCGTCGTCGCCGGCCCTACAGTGCTGTCGTTCGCCGAGCGCGGGCTGATTTGAGGCTCCGCACCTATCGCGATGTCGCCGCAGCGGCCAATGGCGGTACGGGCACTTCGGTCCGGCGGGCGACGAAGGCGCGGTGACGGGAATGCGACGCCCTGCGGGTGGCGTCCGGGGCGCTACAGCGAGACCGCGTAAACCTCGACCGCCGCCGCCTTGCCCTTGAGCTGCACCGCGCCCAGCGCTTCCAGCACGAACGCGTTGCCGATCGCCGCGCGCGTGGCGCCGTCGATCAGGATCGAGCGCTGTGCCGCCTTGGTGTGGCCTTCAAGGCGCGCGGCGAGATTGACGGTGTCGCCCACGCAGGTATACGTGGCGCGCTTGCTGGTGCCGGTGTAGCCCGCGACCATGTCGCCGGTGGCGATGCCGACACCGATGCGGATCGGCGGCTTGCCGCCGGCGGTGCGCTCGGCGTTGAACATCTCGACGAGGTCGATCATCTCGAGCGCCGCCTTCACCGCGCGCGTGGCGTGGTCGTCCACCGGCAGCGGCGCGCCGAAGATCGCCATCAGGCCGTCGCCGATCATCTGGTTGACGACGCCGTCGTGGCCCTGGATGGCGTCGAACATCAGCGTGTACCAGGTGTTGAGGAGGTCGATCGTCTCCTCGGGCGTCTGCGCTTCGACCAGCGGCGTGAAGTCGCGGATGTCGGCGAACATCACCGACGCCGCCACGCGCTTGCCGCCCAGCGTGAATCCCGATTGCTGCACGTCCTGCGCCACCTGCGACGTGGCGAAGCGGCGCACCATCGCCTTCAGGTCGTCGCGCAGGCGCTTCTTCTCGAGCGTCGCCGCGATGCGCGCCTTCAGCAGCACCGGGTTGACGGGCTTCGTCAGGTAGTCGACCGCGCCGAGCGTAATCGAGCGCGCGACGCTGTCGGTGCCCTCGACCGACGAGGTGACGAGCACCGGCAGGTCGCGCAGCTGCGGATCGGCGGTCATCGCCTCCAGCACGTCGAAGCCGTCCATCTCCGGCATCTCGATGTCGAGCAGCACGAGGTCGTACGCCTCCTTGCGCATCATCTCCAGCGCGATGCGGCCGTTTTCGGCCACTGCGGGCTGGTACCCCTGCAGCTCGACGCTGCGCGACAGCAACAGGCGGTTGACCTTGTTGTCGTCGACGATGAGCAGGCGCGCGGCGCCGCGATTCGCGTCAGACATGTCGCAGGTTCGCGAGCGCGGCGGCCACCCGCGCGTACTCCCGGTCGAGGTCCTCGAGCGTCGGCGACTCGCCGTGCCCCACCGAAGCGATGCCGCCCAGCTCCAGCGCCTTCGCCATGCGTCCCAGCGCCAGCGCGCCGAACGTGTTGCTGTTCGACTTCAGCGAGTGCGCGGCCCGGCGGAAACGCTCGGCGCTGCCGTCGTCGCGCGCGCGCCGGATCTCGGCGAGCATCGGCGGGGCCTCGTCGAGGAAGGTGCCGACGAGCTCGGCCACGAATTCTGCGCCGGCGGTGTCTTCGAGCGCGGTGAACACCGCCTTGTCGATGGGATCGTCTTGCATTCGGGTGTGGGTCGGGAAGAAGGTTGCGGGTTGATTGATGTGACGGCGCCTGTCAGCGCGTCTTGCGCGGCTGCACGCGCTTCAAAGCGTCGACGAGGCGGTCGACGCGGATCGGCTTGGTCAGGTAGTCGTCCATGCCGGCTTCCAGGCACATGTCGCGATCGCCCTGCATCGCGTTGGCGGTCATCGCCACGATGCGCGGTCGCTTCGCGGGTTCCGCGCCGGCGGTGATCTGGCGGCTGGCCTCGAGGCCATCCATGTCCGGCATCTGCACGTCCATCAGCACCACGTCGTACACCTGCCGGCGCACCGACTCCACGGCCTCGATGCCGTTGGACGCGAGGTCGGCGCGATAGCCCATCTGCTGCAGGATGCGCAGCGCGAGCTTCTGGTTCACGACGTTGTCCTCGGCGAGCAGGATGCGCAGCGGGTGCTGCGCGGCCATCTGCGGATCGAGCCCGGACCTCGCGGCGGGTGCCGCGGGTGTCGGCGCCTCGTCCTGCGCGAACAATCCGACCAGCAGGTCGAACAGCTGCGACTGGCGAATGGGCTTGGCGAGCCACGCGTCGAACAGGCGCTCCTCGGCGTTGCCGGTTTCGCGGCGTCCGAGCGAGCTCGATAGCACCAGCGGCAAATTGGGACGCGCCGCGCGCATCGCGCGCGCCAGCGCCACGCCATCCATCTCGGGCATGTGCATGTCGAGGATCGCGACGTCGAACGCGGCGCCATGGGCAATCGAGTCGAGCGCCTCGCGCGGCGAGCCGGTGGCGGTGGGATGCATGCCCCACTTGCCGCTTTGCAGCGTCAGCACGCGCCGGTTGGTGGCGTTGTCGTCGACGATGAGCACGCGCTTGCCCTCGAGCTCGGGCTGCACGCCGACGAAATCACGGCTGCGCGTGGCGGGCAGCTCGGCGAGCGCCACTTCGATGCTGAAGCGGAACGTCGAGCCCTGTCCGGGGCCGTCGCTTTCCGCCCACAGGCGTCCGCCCATCAGCCCGGCGAGGCGCTGGCTGATCGCGAGGCCGAGGCCGGTGCCGCCGTACTTGCGCGTGGTCGACGAGTCGGCCTGCGAGAACGACTGGAACAGCCGCTGCATCCCGTCCGGCGACAGGCCGATGCCGGTGTCGCGCACGGCGAACGTCAGCGCCACGCGACCGGTGCCGGCGGGCTGCGCGTGGACGGTCAGCACCACCTCGCCGTGGTCGGTGAACTTCACGGCGTTGCTGAGGAGGTTGAGGATCACCTGGCGCACGCGGGTGACGTCGCCCGCCACGGCCGGCGGCACGTCGCCCTCGAACACGTACGCGCATTCGAGGCGCTTTTCCGCGGCACGCGCGGCGACGAGATCGAGCGCCGACTCCACGCAGTCGCGCACGTCGAACGGCTGGGTCTCGATGTCCATCCGCCCGGCCTCGATCTTGGAGAAGTCGAGGATGTCGTTGATGATCGTCAGCAGCGCGTCGCCCGACTCGCGGATCGTCGCCACGTAGTCGTGCTGCTCGGGGGTGAGCGCGGTGTCGAGCAGCAGTCCGCTCATGCCGATCACCGCGTTCATCGGCGTGCGGATCTCGTGGCTCATCGTCGCCAGGAACGAGCTCTTCGCCTCGTTGGCGGACTCGGCGGCGAGCCGCGCCTCCTTCGCCTCGTTGAACAGGCGCAGGTTCTGCAGCGCCACGCCGACGCCGGCGGCTAGCGTCGCCAGCAGGCGCTCGTCGTCGGGCCCGTACGCGTTCTCGCGCGTCGTGGTCTGCACGCTGATGACGCCGAGCGAACGGCCGCCGAACTGGATCGGCACGCCCATGTACGACAGCGGCTCCTTGCCGACGATCTGCGCGCCATACTGCTGTCCGGCGACGCTCAGGTTCTTGTTGAGGATCACGGCCTTGCCGGTGGCGATGATGCGGCTGGTGATGCCGTGGCCGTAGGGCATGGGCGTGTGCAGTTCGCCGTGGCTGTACGGGAACACGATGAGATCGTTGGCGCGGTCGTGCAGCGCGATGTAGGCGATGTCGGAGTCGAACACCTGGCGGATCTGGTCGCCGACGACTTCCAGCATCTTCTTCTGGTCGGTGAGCCGCGCGAGCTGCTCGGAGACGTTGTTGATCGAGGCCAGCTCGCTGGCGCGCTTCTGCGACTCGGCGAACAGGCGCGCGTTCTCGATCGCCACCGCGGCCTGCTGGGACAGGCCGACCAGGAAGTCGCGCTCGCCGGATTCGAACGGCGTGCCGCCGGTACGCCATACCGCCATCGCGCCTTTCACCGCCTTGCCCATCACCAGCGGCGCCACCATCAGGCGCTCGGTTTCCTCGTTGACGGTGCCGGCGATGTTGACGGCGCGCGTGTCGGTGTTGGTGTCGTTGATGAATTCGGCATTTCCGCTCGCGATCACGCTACCGATGATGCCGACGCCGGCATGGATCTGCGTCGACTTGATGGCCTCGGAAATGTCGCCGATGGCGACGATGGGCGTGTAGATCTCCCCCTCCGATGTCGGCAGGAAGATCGCGCTGTTGTCGGAACGCAGCAATTCCCGGGCGTGTCGCGCGATGCGGTCAAGCACCGTGGCCAGGTCGAGCGTCGACGAGATGTCGCGGCCCACTTCGGCCAGTGCGGCGGTTTCGCGCGAACGCTGCTGCGCTTCGTCGAACAGGCGCGCGTTCTCGAGCGCGACACCCATGGTCGCGCCGACGGTGGACAAAAGCCGCACGTCGGCCTCGCTGTAGGCATGCTCGCGCTCGTAGTTCTCGAGGATGATCATGCCGAGGATGCGATCGCCGCCGAGGATCGGCACGCCCACCATCGAGCGGCTGGCGTCGGTGCCGGGCACCACGCGGATGCCGCGGGATTTCGCTTCCGCCAGCGTGTTCAGCACGAGGGGTGCCCGCGTTTCGCGCAGGACGCGCCAGGTGCCCATCGCATCGGGAATCATGGGTGGCAGGGACAGCCGGACGCCGTGCTCGTACTCGTAGAGATAGTGGATGCGGTCGGTCTTGTCGTCGTGCCAGCGAATGCCGATCTCCTGCGTGTCGAACACTTCGCGCAGCTTGTCGCCGACCAGGTCGACGATGGCCTGGAAGTCGAGCTTCGCCGACATGCCTTCCTGGATGCTGTTGATCACCGCCAGCTCGGCGGCGCGACGCTCGGTCTCCTTGAGCAGGCGCTGCGTTTCGTCGAACAGGCGCGCATTTTCCAGCGCCACGCCCATTGTGTTGGCGAGCGTGGCCAGCAGATTGACGTCCTGGTCCGAGAACGCGTCCTCGCGGTCGGCGTAGACGGCGACCACGCCGAATGCCTCGTCGCCCTTGAGGATCGGCACGCCGAGGTAGCTGGACGGGATGACCGGGTTGTCGACGTCGCCGATCATCGTGGAGCCAAGCTCGGCCGCGCGTGCGGCGAGATCGCGGTTGATGACGAGCGGCTTCCCGGCGTGGATGACTTCCGCTGTAAAGCCGCGCGTGAGCAAAACGGGCTCGATGTCGAATCGGTTGCCGTGCTCCAGGTAGTACGGCATCGTCATCATGTTGGTCGAGCGGTCGTGCATCGCGATCGACATGTCCTTGGTGTCGAAGATCGCCGCGATCTTGTTGCCGACGAGGTCGACGATCGCCTGGAAGTCGAGCTCGGCGGCGACGCCATGCTGGACGCTGTTGACGATCGCGAGCTGCGCGGCGCGCTGCTCGCTCTGCTTGTAGAGGCGCTGCGTCTCGTCGAACAGGCGCGCGTTGTCGAGCGCGACGCTCATGCTGTTGGCCAGCGTCTCCAGCAGGCGCACATGGGAATCGGTGAACGCGTGCTCGCGCGCCATGTCGGACAGCGAGATCAGGCCGCGCGTCGTGCCTTGCGCCCGCAGCGGCACGAAGACAATCGACTTGGCGCTCTCGGTTCCCTCGACGATCGTGCTGCCGTAGTCTTGCATCACCTCGGGCAGGCGCTCGTTGATGACGAGGCTTTCGCCGGTACGCATCACGTGGGCACTGAAGCCGCGATTGCCCAGCGGTTCCGGCTCGACGGCAATCCGCCTGCCGAGCTCGTATATGTACGGAATGTGGACGAGATTCGTCGCCGGATCGTGCACGCGGATCTCGACGTCGGCGTCCCCGAAGATGTCGCGGATCTTGTCGCCGACCGCGGTGTAGATGCCGGTCAGGTCGAGCTTGGCGGCCAGCGCCTGCTGCACGCTGTTGATGATCGCGAGCTCGGCGGCGCGTTCCTCGGTCTCCTTCAGCAGGCGTTGCGTCTCGCCGAACAGCCGCGCGTTCTCGAGCGCGACGCCCATCGCCGAGGCCACGGTCGTCAGCAGGCGGACGTCGGAATCGCGGAATGCGTTCTCGCGCTCGTAGTTCTCGACCTGGATCGAGCCCAGCACCGCGCCGGTGCCGACGATCGGGACCAGCGCCAGCGAGAACGACTCGGCGGTGCCTTCGATCTGGCGGAAGCCGGCGGCATCGAGCTCGGCGCGCGAGTTGGCGATGATCGGCCGCCGCGTCTCGACGATTCGCCGGAAGGGGCCGTCGACCAGGGGCTTCGACGGCTGGAATTGAATGCGCTTGCCGAGCTCGTAGGTGTAGAGATGCGAAAGCAGGTCGCGTTGCGCGTCGTACCAGGCGATGCTGAGGTCGCCGACCGCGAAGACGACACGCAGCTTGTCGCCGACGAGGTCGATGATCGACTGGAAGTCGAGCTCGGCGGCGATGCCGTCCTGTATCCCGTTGATGACGGCCAGCTCGGCGGCGCGCTCCTCGGTCTCCTTGAGGAGGCGCTGCGTCTCGTCGAACAGCCGCGCATTCTCCAGCGCGACGCCCATCGCCGACGCCACGGTGGTCAGCAGGCGGACGTCGGATTCACTGAACGCGTATTCGCGCTCGTAGTTCTCGATGATGATGCTGCCGAGCACGCGGTCGCCGCCGACGATGCGCACCTGCAGGCTGGACTTGCCGCGGTCGGTGCCGGGAACGAGGCCAATATTCGCCATCTCCGCGGCGGTGTTGACCAGCTGCGGCTCGCGGCGCTGGGTGACCTTTTCCCACGGCGTGCTGGGCGCCGCGGAAGGTATGTTCAGGCGCTCGCCGTGCTCGTACTCGTACAGGTAATGCACGATGTGCTTGTCGTAGTCGAACCAGCGAATGCCGATGTCGCCGGTATGCAGGACTTCGCGCAGGCGATCGCCCACGAGATCGACGATCGCCTGGAAGTCGAGCTCGGCGGCGACGCCCTGCTGCACGCTGTTGATCACCGCCAGCTCGGCGGCGCGCTGTTCGGTCTCCTTCAGCAGCCGCTGGGTCTCCGCGAACAGCCGCGCATTCTCCAGCGCGACGCCCATCCCCGAAGCCACCGTGCTCAGCAGCCGAACATCGGCCGGGCTGAAGGCGTTCTCGCGGTCCATGTTCTCCAGCGAGATCGCACCCAGCATGCGCTCGCCGGCGAGGATCGGCACCTGGACGATCGACTTGCACATGTCGGTGCCGGGAACGACCTTGATCTTGCCGCCCATCTCCGCAGCATTGTTGGCGACCCATGGCTGGCGGTTCGCCATCATCCGTTCCCAAATCCCGCCTGGCGTAGGTGGATTTGCAGGCATTTCCAATCGCTTGCCGTACTCGAATTCATATAGGTAGCGAACGAGTCCCGCCTCGGCATCCCACCAGCGAATGCCGATGTTCCCGGTGTGGAACACGTCACGCAGCTTGTCGCCGACGAGGTCGACGATTGCCTGGAAGTCGAGCTCGGCGGCGACACCCTGCTGCACGCTGTTGATTACTGCCAGCTCGGTGGCGCGCTGCTCGGTTTCCTTCAGCAGTCGCTGCGTCTCGTCGAACAGGCGCGCATTCTCCAGCGCGACGCCCATGCTCGCGGCGACCGTGGTAAGCAGGCGCACGTCGGCGTCGGCGTACGCATGTTCGCGCTCGTGGTTCTCGATCAATATCGAGCCGATCACGCGGTCGCCGCCGACGATCGGCACGCCGACGATCGAATGGCTCGGGTCGGTCCCCGGCATCAGGACGAATCCGAGCGCCTGCTGCTCGGCACGGGTACCCGCCACCAGGATTTCGCGCCCGCTGACGATGCGATCGGCGGCGCCGCCCGGCGTGACCGGGAACGGATCGCCTGTCAGCCGCGCGCCGTGCTCGAAGACATAAAGCGGATGCGTGAGGCGCGTGCTCTCGTCCCACCACCAGATGCCGATGTCGCCGGTGTGGAACACTTCGCGCAGCTTGTCGCCGACCAGGTCGACGATGGCCTGGAAGTCGAGCTCGGCCGCCATGCCCTCCTGGATCTTGTTGATGACGGCGAGCTCGGCGGCGCGTTGCTCGGTTTCCTTCAGCAGGTGCTGCGTCTCGTCGAACAGTCGCGCGTTCTCGAGGGCGACGCCCATGCTGGACGCTACCGTCGATACGAGCCGAATTTCCGCGTCGCCGAACGCGTCGTCACGGTCGAGATCCTCGAGGTGGATCGAGCCGAGCATCCGGTCGCCGGCGAAGATCGGCACGGAGAGCACCGATTTGGGCTCTATGGTGCCGGGGACGATCCTGACGTTCGCGCTGCGCGCTTCCTGCAAGCTCATGACGACCGGCTCACGCGTCTTCATCATCCGGAACCAGCGTCCCCCGGGCGCCGGCGCATTTGGTGGGATGCCGGTGAGACGTACGCCGCGCTCGTACTGGTAGGGATAGTGGATGAGGCCTTTGGCCTCGTCCCACCAGCGGATGCCGATCTCGCCGGACTTCAGGACTTCGCGCAGCTTGTCGCCGACGAGGTCGATGATTGCCTGAAACTCGAGCTCGGCGGCGACGCCCTGCTGGATGCTGTTGATCACGGCGAGCTCGGCAGCGCGCTGCTCGGTTTCCTTGAGCAGGTGCTGCGTCTCGTCGAACAGGCGCGCGTTCTCGAGCGCGACGCCGACACTCGCAGCGACCGTGGTCAGCAGCCGGATTTCGGATTCGCCGAACGCGTATTCGCGCTCGTGGTTCTCGAGCTGGATGAGGCCGAGCGCGCGACTCGTGCCGATGACCGGCACGCGCACCATCGACAGCGCATGATCGGTGCCCGCGACGGGCGTGCGAACGCCGGCCGCGGCCTGCTCCTCGCGAGTATTGGCGTTCAGCACCTCGCGCAATTCAAGGATCCGCCAAATCGAGTCGCTTGGTTTCAGCTCGATGTCTGGAATGGGCAGGATCGAGCGACCGTGCTCGTACGCGTACAGGTACCCGAAGCGGTTGGTCTTGTCGTCGAGCCAGCCGATACCGATATCGCCGGTATGGAATACCTCACGAAGCGTGTCGCCCACGAGGTTGACGATCGACTGGAAGTCGAGCTCGGCAGCGATGCCTTCCTGGATCCGGTTGATTACCGCGAGCTCGGCAGCGCGCCGTTCGGTTTCTTTCAGCAGCCGCTGCGTCTCGTCGAACAGGCGCGCATTCTCCAGCGCGACGCCCATCGACGAGGCCACGGTGGAAAGCAACCGCAATTCGGATTCACCGAATGCGTTATCCCGCTCGTAGTTCTCGAGCTGGATGACGCCAAGCGCACGGCTGGTGCCGATGATCGGCATGCGCACGATCGATTGCGACTCGTCCGTGCCCGGTGCCACGCCTCCCATTCCCAGGGCAACCTGCTCGGCGAAGCTGTTGGCCACCTGCGCCTCGCCCGAATCGAGGATGCGGCGAAGGTGCCCATCCGGGCTCGGCACTTGTGGGGCAATGCGCAGACGCCGGCCATGCTCGAACGCATAGAGCCACTCGAAGACGCCGGATTCATGGTTCATCCAGCCTATGCCGATATTCGGAGTGTCCAAAACCTCGCGCAACTTGTCCCCGACGAGGTCGATGATGGCCTGGAAGCCGAGCTCGGACGCGATCCCCTGCTGGATGCTGTTGATCAGCGCCAACTCGCGCGCGCGCTGCTCTGTGGCCGCATTGGATGCGCGCAGCGCCTCGGTGCGCTCGTCGACCTTGCGCTCGAGGTCTTCGGCCGCGCGTGCGTTGGCCAGCGCGATCGCACCCTGGCTCGCGAGAAGCCCGAGCAGGTCGCTGTCGCCTTCGTGGAAACGGCCGAACATGCCGTCGATGTCGGCGTACAGATAGCCGAGCACCTCGCCCTGCGCGACCAATGGGGCCACGATGCGAGAGCGCTGGCCAAGTTCAGCGCTCTTGGGCGGTGTAAAGGAGAGCGACGGCGCGCGCGAAATGCGGGCCTGCGCGAAGAGTGGAAGTGCCTTGCGCAACAGTGCTTGTGCGTCTTCGGCAGGAGGCACCTCGCTGCCGGCGAGCGTCGGGCCCTGTTCCGTTTCCAGCACCAGCAGCACTCGCTCGGCGCCTGAAAGCTCGACAGCTTCCTCGATCAGGAATCGCAGGATATCCGCGCTGCCGGGCAGCGCATTGAGGCGCATGCCGGACTCGACCAGGCGCTCGAACGGCTCGCGCGGATTGACCTCCGCCACCAGGTGCGCACGCCATTGCGCCGGCGGCCGCCGCCGCGAGCGGCAGTCGGCGATCCATTCGCGGACGATGGCGCGATGGTCGGGAAGCTTGTTGAGGTAGTTGCGGCGCAATCCCTCGTCGCGGATGACGCCGATGTGGGCGCACATGTCGACGTACGCCGCCTCGAGCGCGGCACTCGCCGCCTCTGCCTCGCCATTCGCGCGCAGGGACTCGAAATGCTGTAGCCAGAACTGCAGAAGCGGGGAATCCACGTCACCGACCAGATGGTGTTTCGCTACCAGTCGGAGCGCGCGACGTGTAGTCGCCAGCGCGCTTTTGGCATCGGAGAGAGCCAGCTGTGACTTCGCAATCGACGCCAGCCCCGAGACGACCATCAGCTTGCCGGATCCTGGAGGCAGTGTCGCGAACGCTTGCTTGAGGTTCTTGATCGCGGTGCGATGGTCGCCGGCGGCGGCGGCCATATGCGCACCAGTGGTTATCCAGCTCCACTTGAACGACGGCTCGTCGACGAGCGCGCCGGCGACGGCGCGGCACTCGTCGCGAATTGCCCGCGCCTCGGCGAATTCGCCCTGATCGTCGCAAATCTCGATGATCGCCAGGTTGGAGTTAACAGCCTCCATCACCGCGCCGGATTGAACGTAGCTGGCCGCCGTCTGCTGGAGCAAGCGCTTGGCGCGGTGCAGCAGGCCGAGCCGGGCGTAGCTGAGCGCGAGGTTGAAACGCGAGACGTTGCCGCGGATGACATACCCGGATTTTTCGAACGCCGAGAGCGCGAGACGATAACGCTCCAATTGCTGACCGATGTCCTTGCTCAGGTTCGCCGCGTTGTTGTAGGCGTATCCGAGGCCCAGGTGATCGCCCGTGCGCCGGGCGAGCGCGATCGCCTTTTCGGCGCAGAGGCGGGCCTCGTCCGCCGCGCCACGCCGGCGGTGACAGACGCCCATGACCCAGAACGCACGCCCCAAGTTGGCTTCGTCGCCCGCGGCTTCGAAATGGGCTGCGGCCGCAACGGCCGTTGCCATCGCCTCCGCCGCATTGCTGCGGAAGCCGGTCTCGGCCGAGGTCAGCATCGTTAGTCCGATCGTCGACGCCTGACCGGATTGCCGTGCGGCGTCGACGGCCGCCATGGCCTCACGCAGCGCCGCCGACCATTCGCCTTTGAAGGCGGTGACGAATGACTTTCGCCGCAGTGCAGTCGCCGCGAGACTTGCGCGGAACGCCTTGCCGCCCTTGGCGGCATCGGCGATGGCCAGCATCTCCGTGCTGTCGGCCGCCGCGCGCTCGAATGCGCCGATGGCCAGGGCGCTTTCGGCACGCGCATCGAGGAGATCCATGCGCGTGGTGGCATCGAGCGTGGCGCCATCGAGCGCGGTCGTTGCTTCGGCGATGGCCTGCGCGTGCACGCCGGCCCGGGCGAGGTCGAGCACGCGCAGCAATGCAGACTGCGGCGCATGCGCCGGCTTGCCGGTGCCGGCCTTGCGTGAAGGCACTGAGCGACGCGCGGTCGCCGACTTGGCCGACGGCCGCAGCTGGGCTGCGCGCGTGGAAACCTTGCGGGAAGTGACAGGCATGGGCGTAGGAACCGGTACCGGGGTTGTCGGGTCGACGGGATCCTGCAAGTCCCGCGGGGGCGGCTATTCAGCCGGCCCGCCTGCATGACTGCACCCCGTGGAGCGGCGCCAAGTCTACGGCCCCGGCGACGGCTTGGCGAGGGGCTTGGTCGGCGAGGGGTAACCGCTTGATCCATGCGGAGTTTTGGGGCATAATCAACGGCTTTTCCGCCTCGACCCGACGGTCGGGTGGGTAGCGCGCGAGCGGTGCCTCGGAGCCTGCAGCGCGAACCCTCGAGGCCCGGCAACCGAATCCGAAGGAGCGAGCGATGGCTCGAGTGTGTCAAGTCACCGGCAAGCGTCCCATGGTTGGCAACAACGTGTCGCATGCCAACAACAAGACCAAGCGCCGGTTCCTGCCCAACCTGCAGCGCCGCCGGTTCTGGGTGGAAAGCGAAAACCGCTGGGTGAGCCTGCGCCTCACCACCAACGCACTGCGCACGATCGACAAGAACGGCATCGACACCGTCCTCGCCGGCATGCGCGCCAAGGGCGAGCGCGTCTGACGCGCCGCCGGGAGACACGCACATGCGCGAAAAGATCAAGCTCGAAAGCTCGGCCGGCACCGGCCATTTCTACACGACCAGCAAGAACAAGAAGACGATGCCGGAGAAGATGGTGATCAAGAAGTTCGATCCCGTCGCCCGCAAGCACGTCGATTACAAGGAAACCAAGCTCAAGTAGCCGGTTTCCCGCACCAGCGCGAGCCGTCTCAGGCGCCGCGCATGCACCACCGACACGGCCCGCCCTCGCGGGCCGTTTTCGTTTCCGCCGCGCGCCCGGCGCGGTTCGGGCTACGATGACGGCCCGTCCCCACGAATCCGCACCGACGATGACCCGCAAGACTCCCGCCGAATTGCGCAGCGCGCGCTGGTTTGCCGAGGACAGCATGCGCGGCGCCGGCCACCGCTCGCGGATGATGCAGATGGGCTACGACGCGGACGACTGGGTGGGCCGGCCCATCATCGCCATCGTCAACACGTGGTCCGACCTGCAGCAGTGCCACGCGCACTTCAAGGACCGCGTGGTCGACGTCAAGCGTGGCGTCGAGCAGGCGGGCGGCCTGCCCATCGAGCTGCCCGCGCTGTCGCTGTCGGAGGTGATGGTCAAGCCGACGACGATGCTCTACCGCAACATGCTGGCGATGGAAACCGAGGAGCTGCTGCGCAGCCATCCGGTCGACGGCGCGGTGCTGATGGGCGGCTGCGACAAGACCACCCCGGCGCTCATCATGGGCGCGATCAGCGCCGGGCTGCCCGCGATCTACCTGCCGGCGGGACCGATGCTGCGCGGCAACTGGAAGGGCAAGGTGCTGGGCTCGGGCTCGGACGTGTGGAAATACTGGGACGAGCGCCGTGCCGGCAACATCACCGCGCAGGAATGGTCGGAGATCGAGGGCGGCATCGCGCGCAGCCACGGCACGTGCATGACGATGGGCACGGCGGCGACGATGATGGGCATCGCCGAGGCCATCGGCATGACGCTGCCGGGCGCGTCGTCGATCCCGGCTGCCGACGCCGGCCACGTGCGCATGTCGGCGGCGTGCGGCCGCCGCGCGGTGGACATGGTGTGGGAGGACCTCGTGCCGTCGCAAATCCTCGACCGCCGCGCGTTCGAGAACGGCATCGCGATGGCGATGGCGATGGGCTGCTCGACCAACGCGATCATCCATCTCATCGCGATGGCGCGACGCGCCGGCGTCGACATCACGCTCGGCGATTTCGAGTCGGCGAGCCGCAAGGTGCCGGTGCTCGCCAACATCCGGCCTTCCGGCGACAAGTACCTGATGGAGGATTTCTTCTACGCAGGCGGTGCGCCGGCGTTGCTCGCGCGCATCGCCGGTCACCTGCACGCCGATGCGATGACCGTCAACGGCCGCACGCTCGGCGCCAACATCGCCGGCGCCGAAGTGTACGACGAGGACGTCATCCGCCCGCTCGCGCAGCCGATCTACAGCGAGGGCGCGCTGGCGGTGCTCAAAGGCAATCTCGCGCCGAACGGCTGCGTGATCAAGCCGTCCGCGTGCGAGCCGCGTCTGCGCAAGCACACGGGGCCGGCGCTCGTGTTCGATGACTATCCCTCGATGAAGGCGGCGGTGGAGCGCGAGGACCTCGACGTCACGGCCGACCACGTGCTGGTGCTGCGCAACGCCGGTCCGCTCGGCGGGCCGGGCATGCCGGAGTGGGGCATGCTGCCGATCCCAGTGAAGCTGGTGAAGGCCGGGGTGCGCGACATGGTGCGCATTTCCGATGCGCGGATGAGCGGCACCAGCTACGGCGCCTGCATCCTGCACGTCGCGCCCGAGGCTTACATCGGCGGCCCGCTCGCGCTGGTGCGCAACGGCGACAGAATCAGCGTCGACGTCGCCGCGCGCACGATCCATCTCGAGGTTTCGGACGAGGAGCTCGCGCGTCGCAAGGCGGCGTGGCGGCCGCTGCCGCCGCGCTACCAGCGTGGCTACGGATACATGTTTTCGCGCCACATCCGCCAGGCCGACGAGGGTTGCGACTTCGACTTCCTGGAAACCGCCTTCGGCGCGCCGGTGGCGGAGCCCGACATCTACTGACTGCGCGCCGGGCGGCGCAAGGCGAGCGCCGGGGCGTTCGCGCGACGCATTTTCCGCATGACGAGCGACTGACCATGGCACTTTCTGCTGCAACGCGCGCCGCGCTCTCCCTGGTGAGCGTGGCGACCCTTACCACCGCGCTGTTCAAGCGCGGCCTGCGCAACCAGTACATCCAGGACGTGCGGCCGCTGGCGCCCGGCAAGCCCAACATGGTCGGCGAGGCGTACACGCTGCGCTACATCCCCGCGCGCGAGGACCTGAATCCGATCAGCGTGTTCCGCGACCGCGGCCACCCGCAGCGCAAGGCGATCGAGGAGTGTCCGCAAGGCGCCGTGCTGGTGATCGACAGCCGCAAGGATGCGCGCGCGGCGTCGGCGGGCTCGATCCTCGTCACGCGCCTCATGGTGCGCGGCGTCGCCGGCATCGTCACCGACGGCGGGTTCCGCGACTCGCCGGAGATCGCGAAGCTCGCGATCCCCGCCTATCATTCACGTCCGGCGGCGCCGACCAATCTCACGATCCACCAGGCGATCGACATCGATGTTCCGATCGGCTGTGGCGATGCGCCGGTTTTCCCGCGCGATGTGGTGGTGGGAGACGCGGAGGGCGTCGTGGTGATCCCCGCGAACATTGCCGACGAGATCGCCGCCGAGGCGACCGGGATGACGTCGTTCGAGGACTTCGTCACGGAGGAGGTGACCAAGGGCCGCTCGATCCTCGGCCTCTACCCCGCGACGGACGAGCAGACGACGCGCGACTTCGCCGCGTGGCGGGAGCGCACCCGGAGGTAGGGAGGCAGGATGCGCGCCGCCGCGCGCATCCCCTACGCGTATCGCCGCAGCTTGTGCGCGAACTGCACCAGCGGCGGGATGCCCGAGTCTTCGGCGCGGTGGCACCAGTCCTGCAGCTTGGCGAGCAGCTGCTCGGACGATTCCGTCGAGCGCTCCCACAGCGCCGACAGCTCGGCGCGCATGGCCACGATCTTGGCCAGCACGTGGCTTTGCGCCACCGTGCTCTCGACGTGCTCGAGGTCGGTTTGCGACCAGCCCGAGGGCCCGGTGGTCAGGAAGCGCTTGATGCGCCCGGCGCTCGGCAGCTTGGCCTTGGCGTTGCGCGCGCGCAGTGCGGCGAGCTCCGCGGCGCAGGCGGTCTTGAGCGTGCCCGCGTAGGCGGTCGCGACGTGATAGCGGTGCGTGATGATCGCCTGCAGCGTGGCGAGGTCCGGCGCCGATTTGGCCGGCGCCTTCTTGAGCTTGGGCGCGACCTTGCGGATGTCGGCGAGGCCGAGCGCGGCGAGGATGCGGATGTAAGCCCAGCCGATGTCGAACTCGTACCACTTCGACGACAGCTTGGCCGACGTCGCATACGCGTGGTGGTTGTTGTGAAGCTCTTCGCCGCCGATGAGGATGCCCCACGGCACGATGTTGGTCGACGCGTCGGCGCAGGCGTAGCTGCGGTAGCCCCAGTAGTGGCCGATGCCGTTGATGATGCCGGCCGCGGTGACCGGGATCCACAGCATCTGCACCGCCCAGATCGTCAAGCCGACCGAGCCGAAGAGCACGAGGTCGATGACCATCATCACGCCCACGCCTTGCCACGAAAAGCGCGAATAGAGCTTGCGCTCGAGCCAGTCGTCCGGCGTGCCGTGGCCGTACTTGGCGAGCGTCTCGGTGTTTTTCGCCTCGACGCGATAAAGCTCGGAGCCCTGCCAGAAGACCTTGTCGATGCCGTGGGCAACCGGGCTGTGCGGGTCGTCGGCGGTTTCCACCTTCGCGTGATGCTTGCGATGGATGGCCACCCATTCCTTGGTGACCATGCCCGTGGTCAGCCACAGCCAGAAGCGGAAGACGTGGGCGACGGCGGGATGCAGGTCGAGGGCGCGATGTGACTGGCTGCGGTGGAGGTAAATCGTCACCGCGGCGATCGTGACGTGGGTGAATGCCAGCGTGACGACGACGTATCCCCACCACGGAAGGGGGGAAATACCACGGGCCAGCAGGGAGAGTACGTCGTTGAGCATTGATTTATATAGGAGTAGGTTTGGGATCGACCGCCGCTGGCGGACACGCGCGCATTTTACGCCATTGTGCTGCCGGCGGAGCGCCCGACGTACAGGCAATTTGCGGGCCGCCGGCTCCGGATCAAGCGGTCGCGCCCGTCGCGCCGGGCCCACTCGCCCCCGCGCCCGCCCCGCCGGTGCCCGCCAGCCAGGGCGTCGCCGGCGGCGCGAGGGGGATGCCGTGCTCGCGGAATGCCGCCAGCACCGCGCGGTTGACCGCGCTGCGAATGTTGTCGCCGTCGGTGCGCACGACCTCCGCGTTCTGCACCCAGATGCCGAGCTCGAGGCGCACGCCGGTCTCGCCGAAGCCGCGCAGCAGCGCCCGTGGCGGGTTGGCGCCGGTGCGCACGCGCGAATCGGTGCGCGCCGCCTCTTCCATCAGCGCCAGCGCGCGCTCGACGTCGGCGTCGGGCGCCACCTGCACCGGCAGCGGTATCCGCACCTCGCCGACCGGCGGATGCCGCAGCACGATGCTGGTGACCATCATCTCGTTGGGCACGATGCTCTCGGTGCCGTCGAGGTCGCGCACCACCACGTAACGCGCGGTGAGGCGGGTGACGATGCCGGTGCGGTCGGCGACCGTGATGCGGTCGCTCATGCGGATCGAGCGGTCGAACAGGATCGCGAAGCCCGACACGTAGTTCGCCGCGAGCTTCTGCAGCCCGAGGCCGATGCCGACGCCGAGCGCGCCGCCGAAGACCGACAGCAGCGTGAGGTCGAAACCGATCCATTGCAGCGCGATCAGCGTCGCCACGGTGAGCAGCATGGCGCGCAGGAGCTTGGCGAGCACGACGCGCAGGTTGAGGTCGAAGCTCGCGCGCATCAGCCGCTGCTCGAGGAAGCTCGAGATCCAGAGCGTGGCGATCAGCGTCCCGGCCACCACCAGCGCGCCTTCGAGGAAGTTCAGCAGCGGCACGCCGCCCTTGCCGAGCGGGATCGTCAGGGACGCGAGGTTGTCGAGCATTTCCGGCAGGAATCCGATGAAGCCGAGCACGACCACTGCCCAGATCGCGAACGCGATCGTGCGCTCCGACGTCTTGAGCCACGCCGCGCCGGAAAACATCCGCCGCAGGCCGTAAACGACGATGCGGATCGCCACCAGCGCCATCATCAGCGGCATCGCGATGTCGAGGAAGAACGTCGACCCGCTGCGGCGCATCGCGATGCGCGCGAGCCACAGCAGCAGCCACGCCGTGAGCGGGAAGATGACGCGTACCAGCGAGCCAGAGATCCGCGAATCCGGATGACGGGGCGCGCGATGCGAGCTCATGACGCGGCGATCGACCAGCCACGCGATGGCAATCGCGATGGCGACGACGGCGAGCTGCAGCCATCCTCGCGGCTCCGACATCTCGAGCTCGATCCGCGACCAGTCGATCGAATGCAGCACCATGCGAAAAGTCTAGCATCGCCGGCGGCGACGCCGTTGCCTGCTCCGGCACCCGCGGGAATGAGCGCCCGCGTTCAACGTCGCGCGAGGATCGCCGCGAAGAACCCGTCGCAGCCGTGCTGCTGCGGTGCGAGGCGCAGGCGTGCGCCGGTGTCGAGATCGATGCCGGCGCGCGCGAGCTCCGCGGCGGCATCGCCCTCGTGGAAGTGCGTGTGGGCGCCGAGGAACGCGTCGACGATCGCGTCGTTCTCTTCGGGCAGCACGCTGCACGTCGCGTAGACGAGCCGGCCGCCGGGTTTGACGAGCGTCGCCGCCGCGGCGAGGATCGACGCCTGGCGCTGCACCAGCTCGGCGACGTCGCTTTCGTCGTGCCGCCACTTGAGGTCGGGATTGCGGCGCAGCGTGCCGAAGCCGGTGCATGGGGCGTCCACCAGCACGCGATCCATCTTGCCGGCAAGCCGCTTCACGCGCGCGTCGCGCTCCGCCGTGATCAGTTGCGGATGCACGTTGGACAGGCCCGAGCGCGCGAGCCGTGGCTTCAGGTTGGCGAGCCGCCGGGCCACCACGTCGAACGCGTACAGCCGGCCGCTCGAGCGCATCAGCGCGCCCAGCAGCAGCGTCTTGCCGCCGGCGCCGGCGCAGAAATCGGCGACCATTTCGCCGCGCCGCGCCGCGAGCATGTAGCCGATGAGCTGGCTGCCTTCGTCCTGCACCTCGATCGCGCCGTCCTCGAACAGCGGGTGGCGCATCAGCGCCGGTCGCCCGTCGATGCGGATGCCGAGCGGCGAGAACGGCGTCGGGTTTGCCTCGAGCCCTTCGCCTCGCAGCACCGCGAGCGCGGCATCGCGCGTCGTCTTGGCGGGATTGACGCGCAGGTCGAGCGGCGCCTGCTGCAGCGACGCGCGCGCGAACGCGTCGCGCGCGTCGGCGCCGAGAATCACGCCGAGGCGGTCCCACAACCAGTCGGGCAGGTCGGCGTCGACGACGGGATCGAGCGGCGTGTCGAGGCGCGACTTGAACGCCGCCAGCCATACCGACTCGCGGGTGTTGAGGAATCCCTCGAGATCGCGCACGGTGGCGTGGAAGTGGCGAACGACGACGGCGAGGGCCAGCAACCGCGGATCGTCGGACTGCGCGAGCGCCGTCAGCGAGCGACGTCGCCGCAGGTAGGTGAACGCGCCCTCGGCGATGAACGCGCGATCCTGCGCGCCGATCTCGCGGTGCGCGCGAAAGAAGTGATGCAGCATCGCGTCGGCCGGATGCGCCAGCGAGGCGAGCTCGCCGATCGCGGCGGCGAGGCCGGCGACCTGGTTGGCGAAAATCCGCGTGCGCGGCTTCGCCATCATCCGCCCGTGTTGGTGGGAAAGGTCGCGCCGGGCGCGAACTCGGTGGGCGGCGGCGCGACGCCGGGCGGCGGCGGCGCCAGGTTCGCGGTGCCGCCGGAAATGCTCGGCGCCCAGCCGTTGTCGGCCGCCTTCGCGGAGGGATCGACGCGGATCGCGTCGAGCACGATGTCGACGGTGCCGCGCGGGCCGGAGATCTGCATCTTCACCGGCAGATAGCGCAGGCTCGGCGCCAGCCACGCATACGAGTCGTTGCGGCCGTCGTCGCTGACGCGATGCCACCGTTCGGTATCGATCGTGCCGCTGCCCCACGCGATCGTCTCGTTGTCTTCGTGCGTCACCGTGTAGCGCGTCACGCGCCGCGTGGTGGCGAGCGAGAACGCGACCTTGCGCGCATCGGGCGGCGTGAAGTAGTACTGCCACATCAGCGACAGTGCATCGAACATCGGCGTGTCGATGGCCGCGGTCTTGTCGCCGTTGAGCGTGACGATGCCCGCTTCCCAGTCGAAGCGCGCCTCCTCGCGCTTGCCGGTGTCGCTGCGTTCGAACGCGAATTCGACCGGTTGCAGCCCCTCGTCGGTGATGAGGCCGCGGCTTTCGAGCCGCCCTTCGCCGCGAATCAGCAGCGCCGCCAGGCCCCGTGCGCGGCCCACCGTGTAGATCCGGTAGCGATTGGACGAATGCTCGAAGCGATAGGTGGCATCGCCGATGAGAAAGCCGTGGTTGCCGAGGTAGAGCTTGTAGGCGAGATCGACGCGTGGCGGCAGTGCCTTGCCCGAAGGCGGCGCCGGCGGCGGCCCGTCGACGGGCTCGGTGAGCGGCGCGGCGCTCGCGGTTGGCGCAGCCGGCGGCACAGCCGCGACATCGGGCGCCGCTTCGGTCGCGACGGGGCGCAGCGCCTCGCTCGTGGCGTGACCGGCCGGAACCGCAGTGCGGGCCACATGGCGGGCGGGCTTGGGCGCTTGCACCGGCAGCGGCATGGCGACCGGCCGCGGCGGCGGCGGCAGCTCGGTGATCGTCGCCGTCAGCGGCACGTCGTCGGGGTCGACGGGCAGCGTCGCCGGCCATAGCGTGAACGCGAGGTGCACCGCCAGCGACAGCGCGAGTGCATACCACAGCGCCCGGCGCGCGCGCAGGGCGGCAGGAAGGGCGGAACGGAAGCCTCGTGGCGATGCGAGCGTCTGCATGAATGTCTGCCCGTGGTAGCGCGGGCGCGATCCTTCGTAGGTGGGCGCCGGCGCGCCCAAACGCAAGCGGCCTCGCCTGCTAGCCCGGGCGCGGCGCCTCGATTTGGACACGTCCATCGTCAATGCGCAAGCGACCCTCGCAGAACAGGTTCACCGCGCGCGGCAGGATGCGGTGCTCCTCCTCGAGCACGCGCGCCGCGAGGCGCGCCTCGTCGTCGTCCGCCAGCACCGGCACGCGGCCCTGGAGGATCACCGGTCCGCCATCGACGTCCGGCGTGACGAAGTGCACGGTGCAACCGTGCATGGCCGCCTTGTCCGCCAGCGCGCGGCGATGGGTGCCGAGGCCGGCGTAGGCGGGCAGCAGCGATGGATGGATGTTGATCATGCGACCGGCGTAGCGTTGCACGAACGCGGCGCCGAGCACGCGCATGAAGCCGGCCAGCACGATGAGGTCGGGCGCGTGGCGGTCGAGCTCCGCCGCGAGCGCCGCGTCGAAGCCGTCGCGGGAGTCGAAAGCCTTGTGGTCGACGAGCGCCGTGGCCACGCCCCGCGCCGCGGCGAGCGCGAGCCCGCCCGCGTCTGCGCGATTGCTGATCACCGCGATGATGGTGCCGGCGAGCGCTCCGCGCGCCTCGGCATCGAGCAAGGCCCCGAGGTTGGAACCGCGCCCCGAGATCAGCACGACGATGCGCGCGAGAGCCACGATGCGGTGCGGTCGCGGGCTGCGCCGCGGCGGCTAGGCGACGACCGTCGCCGCGGCGCCGTCGGCGCGCGGCACGATGCGCCCGATCAGCGCCGCGCGCTCGCCATCGGCGACCAGCGACGCGATTGCCGCATCGGCATCGGCGGGTGCGACCACGATCGCCATGCCGATGCCGCAATTGAACACGCGATGCATTTCGGCATCGGCGACGTTGCCCGCGCGCTGCAGCCAGTCGAACACCGCGGGGCGTTGCCACGCGCGCCGGTCGAGCGCCGCCGCCAGCGGCGCGGGCAGCATCCGCGGCACGTTCTCGAGCAGCCCGCCGCCGGTGATGTGGGCCATGCCCTTGACGGCGATGCGCGACATGAGGGCGAGCACGGACTTCACGTAGATGCGCGTCGGCGCGAGGAGGGCGTCACCCAGGGTGGCGGCGCCGAGCGGGGCGTCGAGGCTCGTGCCCGTGGCGTCGATGATGCGGCGGATCAAAGAATAGCCGTTGGAATGCGGACCGCTCGACGCGAGGCCGATGACGGCGTCGCCCGCCGCGATGCTGCGGCCGTCGACGATGCGCGACTTCTCGACGACGCCCACGGCGAAGCCCGCGAGGTCGTATTCGCCGTCGGCGTACATGCCGGGCATCTCCGCGGTCTCGCCGCCGATCAGCGCGCAGCCGGCCGTCTCGCAGCCGCTGGCGACGCCCTTGATCACGGCGGTGGCGACATCGACGTCGAGCTTGCCGCACGCGAAATAGTCGAGGAAGAACAGCGGCTCGGCGCCCTGCACGAGGATGTCGTTGACGCTCATCGCCACGAGGTCGATGCCGATCGTGTCGTGGCGACCGAGCGCGAACGCGAGCTTGAGCTTGGTGCCGACACCGTCGGTGCCGGCGACGAGCACGGGTTCGCGAAAGCGCTTGCCGATCTCCACCAGGCCGCCGAAGCCGCCGATGCCCGCCAGTACTTCGGGTCGCATCGTGCGCCGCGCAAACGGCTTGATGCGCTCGACCAGCGCGTCGCCGGCGTCGATGTCGACTCCGGCGTCGCGGTAGGACAGCGAGGCGGGCGGAAGGTCGGGCATGGGCGGACGCGTGGAGTTGGGAAACGGCGCCAAGACGCGGTAAAGTGCGGCGCCTGCATCCGTCGCTGACGGGCGCGAATTCTACCGGAAATGGACACTCTCCGCCCTGCCGACGACCCTGTTCCGCCCGTGCCGGCGAAGCGGCCGGTCGCCTGGCGCCATTACCTATGGGTGGCGGGTGCGCTGCTGGTGCTGGTGCTGGCGTTGCACTTCCTCGGCCCGATCCTGACGCCGTTCCTGATCGGCGCGATCGTCGCTTACCTCGGCAAGCCCGTCGTCGACCGCCTGCAACGTCGCCGCGTATCGCGCACCATCGGCGCGCTGGTCGTCGTGCTGATCTTCATGGTGCTGATGGCGGGGCTGTTCATCGTGCTGACGCCGCTGGTGCAGGCCGAGGTGATCACCGCGAGCCACAAGCTTCCCGATCTCTTCGCCGCGGCGATGGCGCGCATCACGCCGTGGGTGGAGGAGCATTTCGACGTCACGCTGTCGATCGACGCGCAGTCGGTGCGCGACTACGTCGCCAACAACACCGCCGACGTGCGGGCCGTGACGATGCACCTGCTGTCGGGCGTGCGCAGGGGCGGCCTGATCCTCGTCACGCTGCTCGTCAACGCCGCGCTGGTGCCGGTGGTGATGTTCTACCTGCTGCGCGACTGGAATCTCATCGCCGGCCGCTTCCTCGAACTCGTGCCGCGGCGCTGGGACGAGCAGACGGTCGTCGTGATGCGCGACATCGACAGTGTGCTCGCCGAATTCCTGCGCGGACAGCTGTCGGTGATGATCGTGCTCGCGCTCTACTACTCGATTGCGCTGTCGCTGGCGCGGCTCGACCATGCGCTGCCGATCGGCATCCTCACCGGCCTGCTGGTATTCATACCGTATGTCGGCTTCGGCCTCGGCCTCACGCTCGGCCTCGTCGCGGCGGTGCTGCAGTGGACCGGCTGGCCGGCTTTCATCGCGGTCGCCACGGTGTACGGCATCGGCCAGCTTCTCGAAAACTACGTGCTCGTGCCCTATCTCGTCGGCGACCGCATCGGCCTGCATCCGCTGGCCGTGATCTTCGCGCTGCTCGCGTTCGGCCAGCTGTTCGGCTTCGCCGGCGTGCTGCTCGCGCTGCCGGCGTCCGCCGCGATGCTGGTCGGCCTGCGCGAGCTGCGCGCCGCGTACGTGGCGAGCCCGATCTACCAGAAGGACTGAGGCGTTGTCCGAGCAGCTCGTGCTCGCGCTGGTCGAGGCGGAGGCGCCGGCTTTCTCCAACTTCGTGGTCGGCCCCAATGCCGAGGCCATGACGACGCTCGTGCGCGCGGCCTCGGGCACGATCGGCGACAGCGTCCTGCTGTGGGGCGCGGAGGGCGCCGGCAAGACTCATCTGTTGCGTGCCTATGTGGCGGCCGCGCAGGGTGGCGGCCGCGACGCCCGCTATTTCGCCACGCCTGCCGACGTCGAGGTCGGCGATGCCCTCGCCGCAGTCGCGGTCGACGACGTCGATCGTGCCGACGCGGCCGCGGAGGCGAAGCTCTTCACGCTGTTCAACGCGGTGCGCGCGCATGGCGGCACGTTCGTCGCCGCGGCGCGGCTGCCCGCCTCGCGCCTGGCGCTGCGCGACGACCTGCGCACCCGCCTTGGGTGGGGACTCACGCTGGAGATTCGCATGCTGGCCGACGCCGACAAGGCGGCGGCGCTGATCGCCCACGCGCGCCAGCGCGGCTTCGATCTCGGCGACGACGTGATCGCCTACCTGCTCGCGCATGGTCGGCGCGACATGCGCTCGCTGACCTCGACGCTGGCGGCGCTCGACCGCCATTCGCTGTCGACGCGCCGCGCGATCACGGTGCCGTTGCTGCGCGCCTGGATGGCCACGGCGAGCTTGCCGCCTTAGGGGGTGTCGCCGCCGGTGCGCTGTCGTGGCAGGGCGACACTGACGATCGACTGTCAACGCGCATTCGACGACCGGCGTTATTGGCGCAGACGCTCCCTTTTGGAGCGCTCGCCATTCGACAGGATTCCCCCAGGCATGAAGAACCTCTTCGCAGCGCTGGCCGCGGCGACACTCGCGGCCACGGCGTCGGCACAGGCCCCCGCCCCGGCGACGACCACCACCACCCCGGCCGCCGCCGCGACTCCAGCGGCACCGGCAGCCAAATCGACCCAGGATGCGGCTCAGCCGAAGTCGACGACGCCGGTTGCCAATACGCATTCGAAGACCGCGACCGCCAAGACCACGTCGAAGACTGCGACCGCCAAGCCCACCACGAAGGCTCACGGCACCACGACGAAGGCAGCCCCTCCGCCCGTGGACGAGGCGCGCGCCAAGGAGATCACCGACAAGCGCACCGCACGCGAAAAGAAGCGCGCCGAGAAGCGTGCCCAGAAGCAGGCGGAAAAGGCGGCCAAGGCGGCGCAGGCTCAGGGCACGCCGACGACACCCGCAGCCGGCGTCGCGGCGCCGGCCGTCAAGTAGCCACACACGGCGGCGCTAACCACGAGTAATTGCCCAAGCCATTGTTTTGGTGTAATATTGACTGGCTTTGCCATTCGCTTTTGTACACGCGCGGGAGGCGCGTAAGCAATCGCAGGAACGGGGCGACTCTCCAGCATTCGAACCGTTGGTCCACAACCGACATTTGTCACTACTACTTGGGAATAGGAAACAAGCCATGAACAAGCTCATCATTGCGCTCGTCGCCGGCACTTTTGCCGCGATGGCCGGCGCGCAGACTCCGGCCGCCGACACGAACCAGATGAAGCAGCAGCAGGTCCAGCAAACGACGAAGGCCGCGGAACCGACGTCGGGCATGAAGGCCGACGAGGCGCAGAAGAACGTCGACAAGAGCAAGAAGCACGCGAAGAACAAGAACAAGAAGCACAAGCAGGACATGGCCAAGGACACGACGTCCAAGGCGGCCAACGCCAACACGGGCGCGACGACGTCGATGAAGGCCGAGCAGAACACCGCAGCCTCCAAGGCCGACAGCGCGACGAAGAAGGCGCCGCCGACGATGGGCACGCCGGCCAACGAAAACTCGATGCAGAAGGCCTCGAAGCCTTAATCGCAAGAGACGCTCGAGCCGACGGAAAGGCAGGGCGATCCCCTGCCTTTTCGTTTTTATGCGCGCGCCCCCGATGACCACGATCTCCCGGCAACGGCCCGCGATCAGCGTCGCCACGATCGTCGAGCGCGACGGGCAGTTCCTGCTCGTCGAGGAGCGCACGCGCGGCGGGTTGCGGTTCAACCAGCCGGCCGGCCACCTCGAGGCCGCGGAGACGCTCGCGGCCGGCGCCGTGCGCGAGACGCTGGAGGAAAGCGCGTGGCGGGTCGAGGTCACCCATCTCGTCGGCGTCTACCTGTGGCAGCCGCAGGACAGCCGGCGCGCCTACCTGCGCATCGCGTTCGCGGCGATACCGCGCGTCCACGAACCCGCGCGCGCGCTCGACGACGGCATCGTGCGCGCCGTGTGGATGACGCCCGCGCAGATCCGTGCCTGCGTGCCGCGTCACCGTTCGCCCCTGGTGATGCGGTGCGTGGACGATTATCTCGGCGGCCAGCGGTTGCCGCTCGACTGGATCGCCACGTTCGGAGGCCCGGCGTGAGCGCCGTGCGTGTGGTCGTCGGCATGTCCGGCGGCGTCGACTCGTCGGTCGCGGCATGGCTGCTGAAGGAGCAGGGCCACGACGTCGTCGGCGTGTTCATGAAGAACTGGGAAGACGACGATACCGACGAGTACTGCACGTCGCGCGCCGACCTGGTCGACGCCGCGGCGGTCGCCGACGTGATCGGGATCGAACTCGAGGCGGTCAACTTCGCGCGTGAGTACCGCGAGCGCGTGTTCGCGCATTTCCTCGCCGACTACCGCGCCGGACGCACGCCCAATCCGGACGTGCTGTGCAACAGCGAGATCAAGTTCGCGGCCTTCCTCGCGCATGCGCGATCGCTCGGCGCCGAGCGCATCGCCACCGGCCACTATGCGCAGGTGCGGACGGTGGCCGGCCGCGTGGAGCTTCGCAAGGCCGCCGATCGCGGCAAGGACCAGAGTTACTTCCTGCACCGGCTGACGCAGGCGCAGCTCGCCCCGGCGCTGTTTCCGCTGGGTGCGATGCACAAGCGCGACGTGCGCGCGCTGGCGAAGCGCGTCGGCATTCCGACCCATGCGAAGAAGGACTCGACCGGCATCTGCTTCATCGGCGAGCGCCCGTTCCGCGATTTTCTCGCGCGCTACCTGCCGCGCGCGCCGGGACCGATCGTGACGCCCGACGGCGCCCGCGTCGGCGAGCACGCCGGCCTCGCCTATTACACGCTGGGACAGCGCCAGGGCCTCGGCATCGGCGGCGTGAAGTCGGCGCGCGACGGCGCATGGTTCGTCGCCGGCAAGGACCTCGAGCGCAATCGCCTCGTCGTCGTGCAGGGCCACGAGCATCCGCTGCTGCATCGTCGTGACGTCGCCGCGTTCGACGTGCACTGGATCGCGGGGGCGCCGCCCGCGCTGCCGGCGCGTCTGGCGGCGAAGACGCGTTACCGGATGCCCGATGCGAGCTGCGCGGTGAGCGTCGACGGTGCGGCCATCCGCGCGGCGTTCGACGCGCCGCAATGGGCGCCTACACCGGGCCAGTACCTCGTGCTGTATGACGGCGAGACGTGCCTCGGCGGCGGCGTGATCGCGGCAGCGGAGGGCGGCCGCGACCCCGTTTTCGCCGCGCCAATCGAGGTTAGAATGGCCGCAATGCAGCGATAACGTATGATCCGCCGCGCGGCACGATCGCCGCGCTTCGCTGCACCCGGGAGGGTGATGATGAGGTCGATGTTGCAAGCGACTGCCGCCGCACTGCTCATGGCCGCCATGATCGTCCCGCCGGCCTTGTCGCAGTTGCCGCCGCCGGCACCTGCCGCAGCGCCGGCGTCCGCGGATGCCTCTGCGTCGAAGGGCTTCACCCAGGAGCAGCTCGACCAGATGCTGGCGTCGATCGCGCTCTATCCGGACGCGCTGCTGTCGCAGGTGCTGATGGCGTCGACGTATCCGCTCGAGATCGTCGAGGCGGATCGCTGGGCCAAGGCCAACACGTCGCTCAAGGGCACGGCACTCGAAGACGCGCTCAAGGCGCAGAAATGGGACGAGAGCGTCAAGTCGCTGGCGGCGTTTCCCGAGGTGCTCGATCGCATGAACAAGGACCTGGCGTGGACGCAGCAGCTCGGCGACGCGTTCCTCGGCCAGCAGCAGCAGGTGATGGACACCGTGCAGAACCTGCGCAAGAAGGCGCAGGAAGCGGGCAACCTCAAGACCAACGAGCAGCAGAAGGTGGTCGTCGAGAACAATTACATCACCGTCGAGCCCGCCAATCCGCAGGTGGTCTACGTGCCGACGTACAACCCCACGATTGTCTACGGCCCGTGGTGGTACCCGACCTATCCGCCCTATTACCCGCCGTACTGGGTGCACCCGGGCGCCTCCTTCGTCAACGGGGTGTTCTGGGGCGTCGGCATCGCTGCAGGAGCGGCGCTGTGGGGCGGCTTCAACTGGAACAATCACGACGTCAACATCAACGTCAATAAATACAACAACTTCAACAAGACGAACATCAACAACAGCAACTGGAACCACAACAGCGCGCATCGTGACGGCGTGCCATACCGCGACAACGGCGCGCGGCAGAAGTACGGCGCGTCGGATCGCCAGGCGGCGCAGGCGCGCGAGCAATATCGCGGACGCGAGGGCTCGCCCGGCGGCCAGGGATTCAACGGCAATTCGGGGCTCGGCCAGGACGCCAATCGCGGCAATCGCCCCTCGCCGACCACCAGCCCTTCCGCCGCCAATCGTGGCGGGGGCGGGGGCGCAGGTTCGACGAATTACGGCGGCAATCATGCATCGGATCGCGGCGGCAGCTTCAATGTGAACAATGGCGCGCAGACACGCGACTATTCCAATCGCGGTTCGAGCAGCATGGGCAATCGCAGCATGAACAGCGGTGGTGGTGGCGCGGCGCGCGGCGGTGGCGGCGGCGCACGCGGTGGCGGCGGCGGCCGTGGCGGCGGCGGGCGGCGTTGATCGCGACGAGACCACGATGAACTCACGCACACCGGGAACGTTCATGATCGAACTATCGATGGGCAGGCTGGCGACGGCAATCGCGTTCGCTGCAGCCATGGCGTTCGCCGCTGGCGCCGTGGCCGCGGGCGCCAAGGCGTATCCCACGCCCGACGCGCTGTTCCAGGCGGTGGCCGACGCCGCGAAGGCGGGAGACGCGAAAGCCCTCGGCGAGCTGTTCGGTCCCGACGGGACGCGCATCGTCAACTCCGGCGATCCGGTGCGCGACCGCAATGCGCGCGACCACTTCGTCGAGTCCTATGCGCAGAAGCACGTCGTCAACCGCACCGGCGATGCGCGTGCCGAGCTCGTCGTCGGCAACGACGACTGGCCGTTTCCGGT
This sequence comes from Casimicrobiaceae bacterium, assembly GCA_036553845.1. GTDB lineage: Bacteria > Pseudomonadota > Gammaproteobacteria > Burkholderiales > Casimicrobiaceae > VBCG01. The sequence goes on along the minus strand of DATBOK010000155.1, from coordinate 16,875 downwards.
CCCCGCGGTCAAGGGCGCGTCGGGCTGGTCGCTCGACAGCGCCGCCGGCGCCCGCGAGATCGTGGCGCGCAGGATCGGCGAGAACGAGCTCGATGCGATCAACGCGATCCGCGCGATCGCCGACGCGCAGTTCGATTACGCCAGCGAGCCGCGCAACGGCAAGTTCACCCAATATGCGCGCAAGTTCCTGAGCGGCCCGGGCCATCACGACGGCCTGTATTGGGCGACCAAGGCCGGCGAGCCCGACAGCCCGCTCGGACCGCTCGCCGCGCGCGCGACGCAGGAAGGCTACGGCAAGAACACGCCGTACCACGGGTATCGATTCCGCATCCTCACCGAGCAGGGGCCGAACGCGAAGGGCGGCGCGCGCAAGTACATCGTGCGCGGGGAGATGATCGGCGGCTTCGGCGTGCTCGCGTACCCCGCCGTCTACGAGGACACGGGAATCATGACGTTCATCATCAACCAGGATGGCGTCGTGTACCAGAAGGACATCGGTCGCCACACCGGGGAGCTCGCACCCAAGATCAAGCTCTTCGATCCCGATTCGACGTGGACGCAAGTCAAGCCCTGACGGACCGTCCAGGTTGTCAACGGCTCAACACCCATCACACAGGAGTGAAACGATGAACAAGTTCTGGTTAATGGTTGGCGTCGTCGCGTTCGCGGCGGCTTCCGCGCAAGCGCAGACAGGTTCCGCGGTCGTCAGCACGGCCCCGGGCATGGCGGGCGGTGCACAGGTGGTGGAAGTGCACGCGACGATCAAGGCGATCGACCACAAGACGCGCCAGGTCACGATGGTTGGCGAGGGAGGCCGCGAAGTCGTCGTCACCGCAGGTCCCGAGGTGAAGAACTTCGCGCACATGAAGGTCGGCGATCACGTCACGGCGCGCTACACCGAGGCGCTGACGCTCGAGCTGCACAAGGGCAGCACCGCCCCCGTCGCCCGCTCCGAGCACGAGAGCGCCATGTCGGCGAAGCCGGGCGAGAAACCGGCCGCGGTGTCGGGTCGCAAGGTCACCATCATGGCCGAGGTGATGGCGGTCGATCCCGAGAACCATACGGTGACGTTGCGCGGACCGAAGCGCACGGTGACGCTGCCGGTGCAGGATCCCGAGCAGCTGAAGATGATGGCCAAGGGCGATCGCGTGCAGGCGACCTACGTCGAGGCCGTGGCCATCGCAGTGACGCCGGACAAGCCCGCGAAATAAGCGTGGCGGCGCGCGCGCAAAGCGCGCGCAGGGCGGCGACGGCACTTCGTTGTAATCTTCGGCGAAACCCCGTCGAGGATTGCCGATGACCGCCGCCACCCTTGCCCGACCCGCCGTTCGCAACGCGCCGCCGTTTCGTGCCGACCACGTCGGCAGTTTCCTGCGCCCGAAGAAGCTGCTCGACGCGCGCGAGCGGCACAAGGCCGGCACGCTGTCGGCCGACGCATTGCGTGACGCCGAGGACGAGGCGATCCGGGACATCGTCCGCTATCAGGAGAACCTGGGCTATCGCGGGATCACCGACGGCGAATTCCGCCGCACGTACTTCCACATCGATTTCCTGACGAAGCTTTCCGGTGTCACCACCAAGGGCGGCATCAGCGTCAGCTTCCACAGTGCGGCAGGCAACGTCGATTTCGCGCCGCCGGTGATGCAGGTCACGGATCGCGTGCGCCATGATCTGCCCATCCAGCGTCGCGATTTCGAATTCCTGCGATCGGTCGTGACCCGCACGCCGAAGGTGAGCATCCCGTCGCCGACGATGCTGCATTTCCGCGGCGGACGCGGCGCGATCAGCAAGGACGCGTATCCCGATCTCGAAGCGTTCTACGCCGACGTCGCCAGGGCCTATCAGGACGAGATTGCGGACCTCGCCGCTGCGGGCTGCACCTACCTGCAGCTCGACGACACCAACCTCGCGTACCTGTGCGACGCGACAATGCGCGAGGGGGCGCGTGCGCGCGGCGACGATCCCGACGAGCTGCCGCGGCGTTACGCCCGGCTCATCAACGCCGCAATCGCCAGGAAGCCGGCCGACATGACGGTGTGCGTGCACCTGTGCCGCGGCAACTTCAAGAGCGCATGGGCGGCGGAGGGCGGTTACGAGCCGGTCGCGGAAGTGCTGTTCAACGAGCTCGGCGTCGACGGTTACTTCCTCGAGTACGACGACGCGCGCTCCGGCGACTTCGCGCCGCTGCGGCATGTGCCGAAGGGCAAGACCGTCGTGCTGGGCCTGGTCAGCACGAAGGTGGGAACGCTCGAGCACAAGGACGACCTCAAGCGCCGCGTCGACATGGCCGCGAAGCTCGTGCCGCTCGATCAGCTCTGCCTTTCGCCGCAGTGCGGATTTTCGAGCACCGTGCACGGCAACGACATCGCCACCGAATCGCAGACCGCCAAGCTCGCGCTGGTGGTGGAGACGGCACGCGACATCTGGGGCGGCGTCTAGCGCACGCGCGCCGCGAGCGAGCGCCCGGCGGCGCGCAGCGCCGAGAGCATTTCCTCGAACGCCGCGCTGGGCGGATGGTCGGTGCGCGTGATGACCCCCACCGGACCGGACGGCAACGGCAACTGCACGTTGAGCACCGCGAGCGCGTCGGCGCGGGCGTAATGCCGCGCGACGTTGCGGGGCATCACCCCGAGCATGTCCGATTCCTGGAGCAGCGTGGTATTGGCGAGGTAGGACGTCGACTCGACGAGCTGGGCCGGCGGGTCGACGCCTCCGCGGCGAAACGCCGCGTCGATGCGCTGGCGGAACGCAGCCTCGGGCGGCGGCAGCACCCAGCTCTCGCGGGCGAGGTCGGCGAGCGCGAGATTGCGCCGGCGCCGCAGCGGGTGACCGAGTCGCGCGACCACCGCCATCGGTTCGTCGTAGCAGTGCGTGAAAGCGAGGCCGGTCGTCGCGAAATCCGACGTGAGGCGGCCGACGACGAGGTCGAGCTCGCCGCGCGAAAGGCGCGGCAGCAGCGTTCCGAGGTTGCCCTCCTGCAGCTGCACGGTGACGCGCGGATTGCGGCGCTTGAACGCGAGGAGTGCCCGCGGCAGCAGCAGTGGCGCCGCCACCAGCAGCATGCCGATCGCGAGCTTGCCGGTGGCGCCCGCCTTGAGCGCGGTCATCTCGTCGCGTGCGTGATCGAGCGTGCCGAGCACGGCGCGCGCATGTCGCGCGAGGCTCTCGCCGTGCGGCGTCGGGATGATGCCGCGCGTGCTGCGCTCGAAGAGCCGCACCTCGAGCAGGTGCTCGAGCTCGGCCAGCAGCTTGGTCGCCGCCGGCTGCGTCATGCGCAGCCGCGCCGCCGCCTTGTGGATGCTGCGTGCCTCGTCCACCGCGGCGACGAGCTGGATGTGGCGCATCTTGAGGCGCGAGCGCAGGAACCAGCCCGGCGGGGAAAATTCGGCCATCGCGCAAACCCGTATCGGAGGGGATGCCAAAACTGGCATGAATGGAGCCCATTATTTCATTAACCGGGAGGCCGCGGCCGGGCCTACACTGCCATCCGTGAACGAAGGACCGTCGCGCGCTCGCCGCGCGGCGGGCGCGCGCCGGCGGACGCGGCAGGCGCGCGCAAACCTCGACGGCGCGCCGCGACGCCACCACCCGCAGGAGGAGCGATGTCTTTCCGCTGGATGAAGCTCATGCTCGTCGCGCTGGCGCTCGCCGCCGGCCCGGCGGCCGCGCAGGACACCGTGAAGATCGGGCTGATCCTGCCGATGACGGGGCCGTTCGCCTCGACCGGCCGCCAGATCGACGGTGCCGTCAAGCTGTGGATGCAGCAGCACGGCACGACCGTGGCCGGCAAGAAGATCGAGGTGATCCTCAAGGACGATGCGGGCACGCCGGACACGACGCGCCGCATCGCGCAGGAGCTCGTCGTCAACGACAAGGTCAACATCCTGGCCGGGTTCGGGCTGACGCCGCTGGCGCTTGCCACGGTGCCGATCGCGACGCAGGCCAAGGTCCCCGAGCTGGTCATGGCCGCGGCCACGTCGTCGATCACCGAGAAGTCGCCTTTCGTGATACGTGCGGGATTCACGCTGCCGCAGGTGACGATGCCGCTCGCCGACTGGGCGGCCAAGAACGGCATCAAGAAGGTCGTGACGCTGGTCACCGACTATGGCCCGGGCATCGATGCGGAAACCGCGTTCAAGCAGCGCTTCGGTGAGGTGGGCGGGCAGGTAATCGACGCGATTCGCGTGCCGCTCAGGAATCCCGACTTCGCGCCCTACCTGCAGAAGGTCAGCGATCTCAAGCCCGACGCGGTGTTCGTGTTCGTGCCTTCCGGCGTGGGCTCGGTATTCATGAAGCAGTTCGCCGAGCGCGGCCTCGACAAGAGCGGCATCCGGCTGATCGGCACCGGCGACGTCGTCGACGACGACATCCTCAACGACATGGGCGACGTCGCGCTCGGCGTGATCACGTCGTTCCATTATTCGGCCGCGCACCCGTCGGCCGAGAACAAGGCGTACGTCGAGGCGTACAGGAAGCTCAACGGCATGCGCCCCAACTTCCACTCGCTGGGCGGCTACGACGGCATGCGCATGATCTACGCGGCGCTGGAGAAGACCGGGGGCGGCACCGACGGCGAGACGCTGATGAAGGCGATGGAAGGCCAGTCGTTCGAGAGCCCGCGCGGGCCGGTGACCATCGATCCCGCGACGCGCGACCCGATCCAGAACGTCTACATGCGCAAGGTCGAGCGGGTGAACGGCGAGCTCTACAGCGTCGAGTTCGCGACGATCCCGAACGTCAAGGACCCAATGCACAAATAGCGGCTTGCGATCGAGCGTCGGCGTTCGCCGACGCTCATCGCGCGCTGCGTCTCAGCGGCTGGGGCGTCGTGCGCATGGGACGCGGCAGGGCATTGTCCCGTTGGCGATGATCCTGTTTGCTCGATGCACGCCGGCCTGCGCGCCGCGGCGTGCGGCGCACGTGCGATGACGCCCCCACCGATTCCATGCTGACCATCCTTTTCGACGGTGTCGCCTACGGAATGCTGCTGTTCCTGATCGCGAGCGGGCTCGCGGTCACGCTCGGGTTGATGAACTTCGTCAACCTCGCGCATGGCGCGTTCGCGATGGCCGGCGGCTACCTCGCGTCGGTGCTGTCCAACCGCATGGGCGTGCCCTTCCTCGCCACGCTGCCGCTCGCCTTCCTGTTCGCGGCGGCGCTCGGTGCGCTGCTCGAGCCGACGCTGTACCGGCGCCTGTACGGCCGGCCGCACCTCGACCAGGTGCTGTTCTCCATCGGCCTCGTGTTCATGGCGGTCGCCGCCACCGATTTCGCGTTCGGTGCGACCCAGGTGTTCGTCAAGCTGCCGCCATGGCTGCTGGCGCGATTCGAATGGCATGGCGTCGGCATCGGCGTGTATCGCCTCTTCATCATCGTGCTGTGCGTCGCGGTCACCGTCGCGTTGCAATGGACGCTGACCCGCACGCGCTTCGGCAGCCAGCTGCGCGCCGCGGTCGACGACCGTCGCACCGCACGCGGCCTCGGCATCCCCGTCAACCTCGTGTTCCTCGCGACCTTCGCGTTCGGCTCCGGTCTCGCGGGCCTCGGCGGCGCGCTCGGCGCCGAGATCCTCGGCCTCGACCCCACGTTCCCGTTGAAGTACATGATCTACTTCCTGCTTGTGGTCGCCGTGGGCGGGACCACGACGATCATCGGCCCCCTGATCGCCTCGCTGCTGCTGGGCGTCGCCGACGTCGCCGGCAAGTACTACATCCCCAGCATGGGCGCCTTCATCATCTATGCGGCGATGATCGTGCTGCTGTTCCTGCGGCCGCAGGGCCTGTTCGCGCGCCCGTTGAGCGTCGTTGCGGCACCCCCCGCCGCGCGGGCCGGCGGTCGCGGCGGCGCGCTCGCGCAGGTCGCGCGCTGGAAAGGCTACGAGTACGCCGTGTGGGGAATCGCGGTGGCCGCGCTCTTCGTGTTTCCGCAGCAGGCTGCGCTGTGGAACGAAATCGCCATCCTTGCGCTTTTTGCCGTGTCGCTCGACCTGATCCTGGGCTACGCCGGCATCGTGTCGCTCGGCCACGCCGCGTTCTTCGGCTTCGGCTGCTATGTCGCGGCGCTCTTCGCCAAATACGCGGTTCACGATCCGCTGGCGGGCCTCGTGGTGGCGCTCGCGGCGGGCGCGGTCCTCGGCCTCGCCACCAGCGTGCTCGTGCTGCGCGGATCCGACCTTACGCGCCTGATGGTCACGCTGGGTGTCGCCTCCATCCTCTACGAGCTCGCCAATCGCTTCGATCGCCTGACGGGTGGCGCCGATGGATTGCAGGGAGTGGTGATCGGGCCGCTCCTCGGCAGATTCAGCTTCGGCCTCGACGGCAAGGTCGCTTCCGCGTACAGCCTCGTGGTACTGCTGCTGCTCACGCTGCTGGCGCGCCGGATCGCGTTCTCGCCATTCGGTTATTCGCTGCGGGCGATCCGCGACAATCCGCTGCGCGCGCAGGCGATCGGCGTCGATGCCGGGCGCGACCTCGCGATCGTCTACACCATCGCCGGCGCGATGGCGGCCGCGGCAGGCGCCTTGCTGGCACAGACGACGGCATTTGCGTCACTCGACGTGCTGGGATTCGACCGCTCGGCCGACGTGATGCTGGTGCTGGTGATCGGCGGCACGGGGTACCTCTATGGCGGCATCGTCGGCGCCGTGGTGTTCCGCGTCATGCAGAACGTGCTGTCCGCGTGGACGCCGCAGTACTGGCAGTTCTGGCTCGGCCTCATCCTGGTGGCGATCGTGCTGATGGGCCACGATCGGCTGGTGGCGCCATTTCGTTGGCTGCGCGATGCGTGGTCGCGTCGCGGCGCCAGGCCGGCGGAGCGCCCGGCGTGAGTGCGACGGCGAGCGAGCCCGTGCTGCGGCCGGTGCTGACGACACGCGCGCTGTGCAAGCAGTTCGGCGGCATCGTCGCGACGCGCGACGTGTCGATCGCGCTCGAGCCCGGCGCGCGGCGCGCGCTGATCGGCCCGAACGGCGCCGGCAAGACGACGCTCGTCAACCTGCTCACCGGCGCGCTGCAGCCGTCGAGCGGCACGATCGAGCTCGACGGCGTCGATGTCACGCGCGTCCCCGCGTACCAGCGCGTGCGCCGCGGGCTTGCGCGCACGTTCCAGATCAACCAGCTCTTCGCCAGCTTCACGCCCGAGGAGACGATCGCGCTTGCGGTCGCGCGCCGGCGCGGGCTGGCGCGGCGCATGTGGCGTCCGCTCGGCCGCATGGCCGAGGTGGTGGACGAGACGGCGGAGCTGCTGCGACGCTTCCATCTCGCCGATGTCGCGCATCGCAAGGTTCTGCACCTCGCCTACGGACAACAGCGCCTCGTCGAGATCGCCATCGCGGTGGCCGCGCGCCCCCGCGTCCTGCTGCTCGACGAGCCGATGGCCGGCGTGCCGGCGGGCGAGTCGGCGGAAATACTCGACACGCTGGGCGCGTTGCCGGCGGACGTCAGCGTGCTCCTGATCGAGCACGACATGGAACTGGTGTTCCGCTTCGCCACGCACATCACGGTGCTTGTGGATGGCGCGATACTGGTCGAAGGCGCCCGCGACGCGGTCGCGCGCGATCCCGCCGTCAGGGCGGCCTATCTCGGCGAGGCGGCGCATGGCTGAGCTCTTGCGCGTCGAAGGCCTGACCGCCGGCTATGGCGAGGCGATCGTCATCGAGGACGTCGGCTTTGGCATCGACGAAGGACGCTCGCTGGCCCTGCTCGGACGCAACGGCATGGGCAAGTCCACGCTGCTGACCACGCTCGTCGGCGTCACGCGCCGGCGTGGCGGACGCATCGGCCTGCGAGGCCGGGCGATCGAGACGCTGCGCCCCGAACAGCGCGCGGCCGCCGGTGTCGGCTGGATACCGCAGGAGCGCAACATCTTCCGCTCGCTCACCGTCGACGAGAACCTGACGGCGGTGGCGCGCCCCGGGCCGTGGACGCCGCAGCGCGTCTACGCGATGTTCCCGCGGCTCGCGGAACGCCGCGCCAACCTCGGCACGCAGCTCTCCGGTGGCGAGCAGCAGATGCTCGCGATCGGCCGCGCGCTGGTGCTGAATCCGCGACTGCTGCTCCTCGACGAGCCGTTGGAGGGTCTCGCGCCGCTCATCGTCAAGGAGCTGCTCGCGGCGCTCGCCCGCATCGTGCGCGACGAAGGGATGTCGGCGATCATCGTCGAGCAGAATCCGTCGCGCATCCTGCCGATCACCGACGACGCCATCGTGCTGGAGCGCGGTCGCATCGTGCATCGGGAGCGGAGCGCCGCGTTGCTCGCCGACGGCGCCGCGCTCGACCGCCTGCTCGCCATCGGCGAGGGTGCGGCTCACTCGTGAAGGAAACGCCATGGCCAGGATACTGGGCGCCGTCGCCACCTCGCATACGCCGACGATCGGCTTCGCCTACGACAAGCAGAAGCAGGACGATCCGGCATGGGCGCCGATCTTCGCGGCCTATGTCCCGATCCAGCGCTGGCTGGCGGACAGGAAGCCCGACGTGCTGTTCCTGGTCTACAACGACCACATCACCTCGTTCTTCTTCGACCACTACTCGGCGTTCGCGCTCGGCATGGGCGACGCCTGGGAAGTCGCCGACGAGGGCGGCGGCGCGCGCGCGCTGCCGCCGATCGCCGGCGCGCCGGCGCTCGCCGCGCATGTCGCGTCGGTGCTGATGGCCGAAGAGTTCGACCTCTCGGTGTTCCAGAAGCGTGCCCTCGACCACGGCTGCTTCTCGCCACTGTCGATGATGCTGCCGCACGAGCCCGCGTGGCCCTGCGCGCTGCTGCCGCTGCAGGTCGGCGTGCTGCAGTTCCCGATTCCCACGGCACGCCGCTGCTATCGCCTCGGCCAGGCGCTGCGCGCCGCGATCGAGAGCTTTGCCGACGACATCGGTGTCGTGCTGGTGGCCACGGGCGGACTGTCGCACCAGGTGCATGGCGAGCGCGCCGGGTTCAACAACACCGCGTGGGATGCCGAGTTCCTCGACCTCTACGAGAATGATCCCGGGAAGCTGGCCGCGATGACGCACGCCGAGCTCGCCGAGCGCGGCGGCTTCGAGGGCGCGGAAGTGATCATGTGGCTGGTCGTTCGCGGCGCGATGACGCCGAAGGTGCGCTGCCTGCATCGCAGCTACTACCTGCCGTCGATGACGGGCATCGCCACGGCGATCTACGAGGACGTCGACGCCACGCGCGACGAGGCGGCATTGGCGCGCACGCGCGCCGAGGGCGAGCGCCAGCTCGCCGGCGTCGAGCGCCTGCCCGGCACCTATCCGTTCGACTTCGCGCGCAGCCGCAAGGCGTACCGGCTGAACGACTTCCTGCACCGCATGGTCGATCCCGCGCATCGCGCGCGCTTCCTCGCCGATCCCGAAGCGTCGTTCGCCGACGCGGGGTTGACCGAAGCCGAGCGCGATCTCGTGCGGCGCCGCGACTGGCGCGGCATGATCCATTACGGCGTGATCTTCTTCATGCTGGAGAAGCTCGGCGCAGTGGTCGGCGTGTCGAACCTGCACATCTACGCGGCGATGCGCGGCGAGACGCTCGAGGCGTTCCAGAAGACGCGCAACGCGCCCGGCGCGCTCTATTCGGTGGCGGGCGGCGGTGCGTCGCAACCGGCGTGGGACCGCAAGGGCGCGTGAGGGGATCGACGATGAATGCGAAGCAGTCTTCCGCGCGCGGCGTTACCACCCTTCCTGGCGTGGCGGACCTGCGGATCGCCATGATCGGCTTCGGCGAGGTCGGTGGCATTTTCGGACGCGCGCTCGTCGCGCGCGGCGTCGCCGGTGTCGTGGCCTACGACACGCTGCTCGGCGACGTCACGCAGGCCCCGGCATTGCGCACGCGTGCGCAGGATAAGGGCGTGCTCCTCGGCGACGGCGTGGCCGGTGCCGTCGGCAGCGCCGATCTGGTGCTCTCGGCCGTGACGGCGAGCCGCACGCGCGCGGCGGTCGACAGTATTGCGCCGGCGCTCCGGCGCGGCGCGTTCGTGCTGGACGTCAACTCGGCGTCGCCGCGCACCAAGTCCGAGTGCGCGGCCGTCATCGCCGCCGCCGGCGGCCGTTATGTCGAGGCGGCGGTCATGACGTCGGTGCCCCCTTACGGCATCGCCGTGCCCATGCTGCTCGGCGGGCCGCACGCCGCCATCCTCGCGCCGGTGCTTTCATCGCTGGGCTTTGCCGTCGAAGTCGCCTCGGAAGCGTACGGCGTCGCCTCCGCGATCAAGATGTGCCGAAGCGTGATCATCAAGGGCATGGAAGCGCTCGTCATCGAAAGCTACGTGACCGCGCGCCGCTACGGTGTCGAGCAGCCGGTGCTGGCGTCGCTCGCGGAGACGTTTCCGGGAATGGACTGGGAGCGCAACGGCGATTATTTCTTCAGCAGGGTGATCCAGCACGGCAAGCGTCGCGCGGAGGAGATGCGCGAAGCGGCGGCGACGGTACGCGAGGCGGGGCTCGCCCCGCTGATGACCGAGGCGATCGCCGAACGTCAGCAATGGGTTGCGGATCTCGCGCATGCCGGCGTGTTCCGCACCTCGGCCGGCGACGGGCCCTGGCGCCAGATGGCCGACTGCATCGCGCGCGATGGACCGGCGCCTGTCGCTTCGGGCGCCGCGGGCAACGACGAGCGGACCAGCGCGAGCGCCACTCGCGCGGACGAGCGTGCGGAGCCGATCGGCGGGGGCACGCCATGATCATCGACATTCACGGTCATTACACGACGGCGCCCGACGCGCTCGAGAAGTGGCGCGCCCGCCAGGTCGCCGCCATCGGACGCCCGGCCGAGGCGCCCGATCCTTCGGAGCTCTGCATCGACGACGACGCGATCCGGGCGTCGATCGAGGCCAACCAGCTGCGCCTGATGAACGAGCGTGGCATCGACGTCACGGTGTTCAGCCCGCGCGCGAGCTTCATGGCGCATCACATCGGCGATTTCGCGGTGTCGAGCACCTGGACCGCGATCTGCAACGAGCTGTGCCATCGCGTCAGCGAGCTCTTCCCCGGCCGCTTCGTGCCGGCGGCGATGCTGCCGCAAAGCCCCGGCGTGCCGATCGACACCTGCATTCCGGAGCTGGTGCGATGCGTCGAGCGCTACGGCGCCGTCGCGGTCAACCTCAACCCCGACCCGTCCGGCGGCCATTGGACCAGCCCTCCGCTGACCGACCGCAGCTGGTTCCCGCTGTACGAGAAGCTCTGCGAGTACGACGTGCCGGCGATGGTCCACGTCAGCACGAGCTGCAATCCCGCGTTCCACACGACGGGCGCGCACTACATCAATGCCGACACCACGGCGTTCATGCAGCTCGTGCAGGGCGACCTGTTCCGCGATTTCCCGGCGCTGAAGATCGTGATTCCGCACGGCGGCGGCGCGGCGCCCTACCATTGGGGGCGCTACCGCGGCCTCGCGCAGGACATGAAGAAGCCGCCGCTCGCCGAGCACCTGCTCGGCAACGTGTACTTCGACACCTGCGTCTACCACCAGCCGGGCATCGATCTCCTGACGCGCGTCGTGCCGGTGGACAACGTGCTGTTCGCGAGCGAGATGATCGGCGCGGTGCGCGGCATCGATCCCGAGACCGGCCGGGCGTTCGACGACACGCGCAGCTACATCGAGGCGCAGCCGGCGCTGTCGGCGGCCGAACGCCGCAAGATCTTCGAAGGCAACGCGCGGCGCGTCTACCCCCGACTCGATGCAATGCTGAAATCGAAAGGACCCTGATCGTGTTCGAGCTTGGCGTCGTCCACCGCAACATCGCGCGCGTCGATCGCGCCGTCGTCGCCGACGCGGCGCGGTTCGGCACCGCGACCCTCCACGAAGCCCAGGGTCGCACCGGCCTCTTGCAGTCGTACATGCGGCCGGTGTACGCCGGCGCCCGCGCCGCGGGTCCCGCCGTCACCGTGCTCCTGCACCCGGGCGACAACTGGATGCTGCACGTGGTCGCCGAGCAGATCCATGAAGGCGACATCGTCGTCGCCGCGATCTCCGCCCCGTGCACGGACGGCTATTTCGGCGATCTCCTCGCGACGAGCTTCAAGGCGCGCGGCGCGTCGGGACTGGTCATCGACGGCGGCGTGCGCGACACCGCGGCGCTCGCGGCGATGCGCTTTCCCGTGTGGAGCCGCGCGGTGTCCGCCAAGGGCACGGTCAAGGCCACGCTGGGCTCCGTCAACATCCCGGTCGTGTGCGCGGGCGCGCTGGTCACGCCCGGCGATCTCGTCGTCGGCGACGACGACGGCGTGGTGGTCGTGCCGCGCGCGCGTGCGCCCGACGTGCGCGCGGCGGCGAGCGCGCGCGAGGCCAACGAGGAGGCGAAGCGCGCGAAGCTCGCCTCCGGCGTGCTGGGGCTCGACCTGTACGCGATGCGCGAGCCGTTGCAGAAGGCGGGGCTCAGGTACGTTGACTGAGCGCGCGCAACCCGCACGTCAGGACGCGCGCCCCGACGTTCCGCGCGTCACTGGGCTTTCATCGATGGCCGTGAGCCGGCTGCTGGCGGAGCTCGCACCGGCCTGCGATGCGCGGCTCGGCGTGCGCGTCGACATCGATTCGGTAGGCGGCGTCGACGCCGCGTGCCGTGTCGCGGAGGGCGAGCTGCTCGATTTCGTCGTGGTGGCCGAGACCGCGATGAGCCGGCTCGCGCTGGCGAGCCGCGTCGATCCGGCAACCTGTGTGCCCATTGCGCGCGCCGCGATGGCGATGGCAGTGGCACCCGGCGGAAAGCTGCCTCGAATCGCGACCGCGGAAGCGGTACGCGACGCCGTGCTCACGGCGAGCCGTGTCGCCTATTCGACGGGGCCGAGCGGCCAGCATCTGCTGGCGTTGCTCGACCGCTGGGCGATCGCCGAGCGCATCGCGCCGCGGCTGGTGCTCGCGCCGCCGGGCACCAGCGTGGCGAGCCTCCTCGCCCGCGGCGATGCCGATATCGGCTTTCAGCAGATGAGCGAGCTGGTGGGGGTGACCGGCATCGCGATCGCGGGACCGTTGCCCGCCGACATCGCCGCGATCACGGTCTTCGAAGGCGCTGCATGTACCACGACGCGTCAGTCGCCGCGCGTGCGCGACGTGCTGGCGTTTCTCGGGTCGACGGAGCACGCCGCGCGCAGGGCGCGGCATGGATTCGAGTCGTAGCGTCGCCCCGTCAGAACGGGATGTCGTCGTCGAAGTCGTCGACGCCCTTCTTGGCGCCGCCACCGCCCGCGGGCCTGGCGCCAGCGCCTCCGCCACCACCACCACCCGAACCGCTTTCGCGCCGCTGGCCGCCGCCCGTCGGCGCGCCGGCGAATTCGGCGTCGCCGCCGCTGCCGCCTTCGCGCGCGCCGCCGATGAGCTGCATGCGGTCGGCGACGATCTCGGTGGCGTATTTTTCGACGCCTTCCTTGTCGGTGTACTTGCGAGTCTGCAGCCGGCCCTCAATATAGACGGAGCGGCCCTTTTTCAGGTACTCGCCAGCCACCTCGGCCTGGCGCCCGAACAGCACGACGCTGTGCCATTCGGTGCGCTCCTGCTTCTCTCCGGCCTTGTCCTTCCACTGCTCGGACGTGGCGATCCGCAGGTTGGTCACGGCGTCGCCATTGGTGGTGTAGCGGGTTTCGGGATCCCTGCCGAGGTTGCCGAGCAGGATGACTTTGTTGACCGATGCCATGGGTCCGATCTCCAGCGTGGGGTGCGGGCGCGCGGCAGGCGGCGCCGACCCTTCGTTTTGGGGCAGTCCGGCCCGGCGTCCGGCGCCGCGACGGCGGCCCGCAGGGGCCGTTTTTGCACGCGGCCGCGACGGCCAGGGTGAACGGACGTTCGAAAGAAAGTATAGTAACAGGTTCGCCTCGCCGCACTACGACCGACGGCCGAGGCAGGCAGCCCCCGGGTATCCGCCCAGGCGGCGGGCGGCGGACCTTCGCGAATTCGGCCGACCAGCGGGAACATGGACTCGATACGCATCCGCGGCGCACGCACGCACAACCTCAAGAACATCAACCTCGACCTGCCGCGCCACCGGCTGATCGTCGTCACCGGCCTGTCGGGCTCGGGCAAGAGCTCGCTGGCATTCGACACGCTGTACGCCGAGGGCCAGCGCCGCTACGTCGAGTCGCTGTCGGCGTACGCGCGCCAGTTCCTGCAGCTCATGGAAAAGCCCGACGTCGACCTGATCGAGGGATTGTCGCCGGCGATCAGCATCGAGCAGAAGGCGACGTCGCACAACCCGCGCTCGACGGTGGGCACCGTTACCGAGATCCACGACTACCTGCGCCTGCTGTACGCGCGCGTCGGCGAGCCTTACTGCCCGAACCACCCCGAGCAGAAGCTGACGGCGATGACGATCTCGCAGATGGTCGACTCGACGCTGGCGATGCCGGCCGACACCAAGCTGATGATCCTCGCGCCGATCATCGTCAATCGCAAGGGCGAGCACGCCGAGCTCCTGATCGAGCTGCGCGCGCAGGGCTTCGTGCGCGTGCGCGTCGACGGCAAGGTGTACGAGATCGACGCCGTGCCGAAGCTGAGCAAGAACACCAAGCACACGGTCGAGGTGGTCGTCGATCGCCTCAAGGTGGCCGCCGAGTTCAAGCAGCGCCTCGCGGAGTCGTTCGAAACCGCGCTGCGCCATGGCGACGGCCGCGCGGTGGTGGTGGAGATGGATTCCGGCGACGAGCACCTCTACTCGGCGAAGTTCGCGTGCCCGATCTGCAATTACTCGCTGGCGGAGCTCGAGCCGCGGCTGTTCTCGTTCAACAATCCGGCCGGCGCCTGCCCGCGCTGCGACGGGCTTGGCGCGATCAGCTTCTTCGATCCGAAGCGTGTGGTCGCGTTTCCGCAGCTGTCGCTCGCGTCCGGTGCGATCAAGGGCTGGGACCGCCGCAACCAGTTCTACTTTCACCTGCTGCAGAGCCTGTCCAAGCACCTCGCCTTCGACCTCGACCGCCCGTTCGCGCGGCTGCCCGAGCGCGTGCAGCAGATCGTGCTGTACGGCTCCGGCACCGACAAGATCCCGTTCGTCTACCTGTCCGATCGCGGGCGTGCCGTGACCCGCGAGCACGCGTTCGAGGGCATCGTGCCCAATCTCGAGCGGCGTTATCGCGAGACTGACAGCCAGATGGTGCGCGAGGAGCTCGCGAAATATCTCAACAGCAAGCCGTGTCCCGAGTGCGGCGGCACGCGCCTCAAGCGCGACGCACGCCACGTCAAGGTCGGCGAGCGCGCGATCTACGAGATCTCGGAATGGCCGCTCAAGGAGGCGTTCGCGTTCTTCGACGCGCTGCGCCTCGACGGCCAGCGCGCCGCGATCGCCGACAAGATCGTCAAGGAGATCCTGTCGCGGCTCACCTTCCTCAACAACGTCGGCCTCGACTACCTGTCGCTCGACCGCTCCGCGGAAACGCTGTCCGGCGGCGAGGCACAGCGCATCCGCCTCGCGTCGCAGATCGGCTCGGGCCTCACCGGCGTGATGTACGTGCTCGACGAGCCGTCGATCGGCCTGCACCAGCGCGACAACGATCGATTGCTGGCGACGCTGAAGCACCTGCGAGACCTCGGCAACAGCGTGATCGTCGTCGAGCACGATCACGACGCGATCCTCAGCGCCGACTACGTCGTCGACATGGGACCGGGCGCGGGCGAGCACGGCGGACAGGTCGTCGCGCAAGGCACGCCCGACGACATCCGGCGCGCGCCGCATTCACTCACCGGCCAGTACCTTGCCGGCCATCGCCAGATTCCGATGCCGCCGCTGCGGCACCGACCCGACCGCGCGAAGTTGCTGACCATCACCGGCGCGCGCGGCAACAACCTCGCCGATGTCACGCTCGAGCTGCCGGTGGGCCTGTTCGTCTGCGTCACCGGCGTGTCGGGCTCCGGCAAGTCGACGCTGGTCAACGACACGCTCTATCACGCGGTCGCGCGGCATCTCTACGACAGCGCCGAAGAGCCCGCGGCCTACGCGGAAATCGACGGACTCGAGCATTTCGACAAGGTGATCAGCGTCGACCAGAGCCCGATCGGGCGCACGCCGCGCTCGAATCCGGCGACGTACACCGGGCTTTTCACGCCGATCCGCGAGCTCTTCGCGCAGGTGAAGGAAGCGCGCGAGCGCGGCTACGGACCCGGCCGCTTCTCGTTCAACGTCAAGGGCGGCCGCTGCGAAGCGTGCCAGGGCGACGGCCTCATCAAGGTCGAGATGCACTTCCTGCCGGACGTCTACGTGCCTTGCGACGTCTGCCACGCGCAGCGCTACAACCGCGAGACGCTGGAGATCCGCTACAAGGGCAAGAACATCCACGAAGTGCTGGCGATGACGGTCGAGCAAGCATTCGCGTTCTTCGAGCCGGTGCCGTCGGTGGCGCGCAAGCTCGCGACGCTGCTCGACGTGGGCCTCGGCTACATCACGCTGGGCCAATCGGCGACCACGCTGTCGGGCGGCGAAGCGCAGCGCGTCAAGCTCGCGCTGGAGCTATCGAAGCGCGACACCGGCCGCACGCTCTACATCCTCGACGAGCCCACCACGGGACTGCATTTCCACGACATCGAGTTGCTGCTCACCGTGCTGCATCGCCTGCGTGACCACGGCAACACCGTGGTGGTGATCGAGCACAATCTCGACGTCATCAAGACCGCCGACTGGATCATCGACCTCGGTCCCGAGGGCGGCGGCGGTGGCGGCCAGATCATCGCGGAGGGAACGCCGGAAGCGATCGCCGCCGTCGAGGCGAGCTATACCGGGCGCTATCTCAAGCCGATGCTTGCGCGCGAAAAGGCGCGCCTCGGCAACGCGGATGACGAGCGCCGCGCGATGGCGCGCGCCGCGCGCGCACGCAAGGTTTCGGGCGATCTGCTCGGGTAGCGACGAATCGATTTCGCCGCCATTTCCGGTGAGGCCCATTCGCCTCGTTGACATCATGATGCCTTGCATGT
>DATBOK010000261.1:0-4429 GCA_036553845.1 Casimicrobiaceae bacterium | reverse complement strand
GCGACGTCGAGGCGGCCGCGCAGCTTGGCGAGGGTCAACGTGAGCAGGAAGAGCGCGGTCAGTTGGGTGGTGAACGCCTTGGTCGACGCGACGCCGATCTCGACGCCGGCGCGCGTCAGGTAGGTCAGCGCGGTCTGGCGCACCATCGAGCTCGTCGGCGCATTGCAGATCGCCAGCGTGTTGCGATGGCCGAGCGCCTTGGCGTGTTTCAGGGCGGACAGCGTGTCGGCCGTTTCGCCGGACTGCGAAATGACGACCACCAGTGCGTCGGGACGCGGGACGCTGTCGCGATAGCGGTACTCGCTCGCGATCTCGGCCTGCGCCGGAATACCGGCGACCGACTCGAGCCACAGGCGGCCGACCATGCCGGAGTAGAAGCTGGTGCCGCAGGCGAGCACGCGAACCTCATCCACACGCGCCAGCATTTCTGCGGCGCCCTCACCGAACAGTTCGGGACCGATGCCGCCGACGCTTTCCAGGGTGTCGGCGATCGCGCGCGGCTGCTCGAAAATCTCTTTCTGCATGAAATGGCTGTACGGGCCCAGCTCGACCGCGTCGCCCGAGGTCTTGACAGTCACCACCTCGCGCGCGACGCGCGCGCCGCTGTCGTCGTAGATCGCATAACCATCGCGGCCGATGTCGGCAATGTCGCCTTCCTCGAGATAGACGACGCGCCGCGTGACCGGCGCCAGCGCGCTGGCGTCCGATGCGAGGAAGTGATCGCGCTCGCCGACGCCGACCAGGAGCGGGCTTCCGGCCCGCGCCCCGACGACGCGTCCCGGCTCGCGCGTGGTCATCGCCGCGATCGCGTACGCGCCGTGGAACTCGGCCACCGCCTTGGCCACCGCCAGGCGCAGGTCGCCGTCGTAATGCGCGTGGATCAGGTGCGCGATGACCTCGGTATCGGTCTGGGTGACAAACGCGTAGCCCTGCTGCTGCAGCCGTGCGCGCAGCGGCTCGAAGTTCTCGATGATGCCGTTGTGCACGACGGCGATTTCGCCGCTGCTGACGTGCGGATGCGCGTTGGCCTGCGTCGGCGCGCCGTGCGTCGCCCAGCGCGTGTGCGAGATGCCGGTGGTGCCCGCGATCTGCGTCGCTCGCGCCTGCGCGGCCAGGTCGGCGACGCGCGCCGTGCTGACCAGGCGGTGCAGGCCGCCGTTGATCACCGCGAGGCCGGTCGAATCGTAGCCGCGGTATTCGAGGCGGCGAATGCCCTCGATCAGGATCGGGACGACGTTTTCGCGCGCGACCGCGCCCACGATGCCGCACATGGCGTTATGTCCCGTCCTTCTTGCGCGGCCGCTGGTAGCCGGCCGTGCTGGTTTGCGACTTCTCATTGACCGCGAGTGCGCCGGCCTCGACGTCGCGCCATACGGTCGTCCCCGCCCCGATCGTCGCGCCGCGGCCGATCGTGACCGGCGCCACGAGCTGCGTGTCGGAGCCGATGTGCACGTCGTCCTCGATCACGGTGCGATGCTTGTTGGCGCCGTCGTAGTTGCAGGTGATGGTGCCGGCGCCGATGTTGACGTCGCGGCCGACCGTCGTATCGCCGACGTATGCCAGATGATTGGCTTTGCTGCGCTCGCCCAGGGCGCTCGCCTTCACCTCGACGAAATTGCCGATGTGCACCTCGTCCGCGAGCGCGGTGCCGGGGCGGATGCGTGCGTACGGGCCGATGCGGCAGCCCGCTCCGATGTCGGCACCCTCGATGTGCGAATACGGCGCGATCGCCGTCGCGACGCCGACCTTGACGTCCCTGAGCACACAGTGCGCGCCGACGTTGACCGCGTCGCCGAGCGCGACCTCGCCTTCGAAAATGCAGCCGACGTCGATGCTGACGTCACGGCCGCAGGTGAGCGTACCGCGGACGTCGATGCGCGCCGGGTCGGCCAGGGTCACGCCGGCGTCGAGCAGCGCATCGGCCTGCGCGCGCTGGTAAATCCGTTCGAGCTGCGCCAGGTCC
The DNA here is from genome assembly GCA_036553845.1 of Casimicrobiaceae bacterium. Lineage (GTDB taxonomy): Bacteria > Pseudomonadota > Gammaproteobacteria > Burkholderiales > Casimicrobiaceae > VBCG01. Next base: position 2,466 of record DATBOK010000261.1, on the reverse strand, counting down.
CGCTTGCTGTTGATGCCGAGCGTCTCGTCGGTGCTCGCCGGGTGCGCCGTCTCGACGGCCACGCCGTCGGCGACCGCCAGCGCGATCACGTCGGTCAGATAGTATTCGCCGCCGGCGTTGCGGTTGTCGATGTGCGGCAGCCAGCGGGCGAACGCGGCGGTCGGCGCGGCCATGATGCCGGTGTTGATCTCGCGGATGGCGCGTTGCGCGGGCGTCGCGTCCTTGTGCTCGACGATCGCGATGACCCTGCCGCTGGAATCGCGGACGATTCGTCCGTACCCGCCCGGATCGTCTAGCTCGACCGTCAGCAGCGACAGGATGCCATCCTGCGCGCGATCGGCGACGTCGCGCAAGGTCTCGGGCCGCGCCAGCGGGTCGGCGCCGAAGAGGACCAGCGTCACGCCGTCGGCGCCGAGTTTCGCCAGCGCGCACCGGAGCGCATCGCCGGTGCCGCGGGGCGGATCCTGCCGGGCCCAGACCAGGTCGGCGTCGGGAAAACGCTCGCGCAGCTCACCTTCGCCATCCACGACGCAAATCGCCCGTGGCTCGAGCTTTCGCGCCGTGGCGAGCACGTGCGCCAGGAGCGGCCGGCCGCCGAGCGGGTGCAGCACCTTGGGCAGCGCCGAGTGCATGCGCTTGCCCTGTCCGGCGGCGAGGATGGCGACTTGCAGCGACGATTGCATCAGGCGCGAATTATCGCATTTTTGCCCGCATTGCCGCGATTGCGCGGCGCCATGCGCGTCCGGTGTCGCGTCGCTTGCAGTTTCCATGCGAAAATGCCCGGCAGACCCGCTTCATTCCCATGCGAGCCTCCGACGATCGTCGGGGAGATCGTCCGACTCGACAAGCAGCCGTAATGACCGTCATTGCCGTGTTCAACCAGAAAGGCGGCGTCGGCAAGACGACGACCGCGCTCAACCTGCTCGCCGGCATCGCGCAGCGCAAGCAGCGGCCGCTCGCCATCGACCTCGACCCGCAGGCGCACCTGTCGGGCGTGTTCGGGATACGCCCGCGGCTCGCCGACGACTCGGTGTATTCGTTCTTCGTGCGGCAGCGGCCGCTCGCCGACGTCACCGAGATCGCGCAAAGCGGTGTCATGGTATGTCCCGGCCATCTCGATCTCTCCAAGCTCGACACCTTGCTGGGCAAGGGCGTCAATGTGGTGACGCGTCTGCGCGCCGCGCTGCGCGCGCCCGGCATTGCGCCCGGCCCCGTCGTCATCGACTGCTGCCCGCTGCTGGGCGTGCTGTCGCTGAACGCGATCTTTGCCTGCGACCTGGTGCTCGTCCCGGTCTCCGCCGACTACCTGGCGATGCAGGGGGCGCAGCAGGTCGAACGCGCGTTGAACGCGCTCGAGCCGGTGTTCAAGGCGCGCCTGCCGCGACGCTATTTGCTGACTCGTTTCGACGCCCGCCGCAAGATGAGCTCGGAGGTCGCCGACCTGATGGCGATGGCGTTTCGGCCCGAGGAGATCTGCGCGACCAGGATCGCCGAGAACGTGAGCCTGGCGGAAAGTCCCGCGCGGCAGCTCGACGTGTTCCGCTACGCCCCGGCCAGCGCCGGTGCGCGCGACTACAAGGCTCTGGTCGACGAGCTAGTGGCTGCTGGATTTGCGTAGCATCGAGCGCGCGATGGTCGGCACGCCGGGGGCGTCGTTGCTGATGATGCTGATGACACCTTCGATGTCCAGCGGATCGCTGCGGCGGACCGACTCGCTGTTGCAGCTAACGACCTGGCAGTGGTGGTACATCTGTCGCAGCCGACGCTCGGCGTCGTCACGACTTGCCGCCATGATGCAGATGTTGTCGACGCGCTGGCCGCTGCGCGTGCGAATGTTGAAGCCGTAGCGAGTCATCGATTTCCCCCTGCCGATCGCCGGTGGCGCGTTGTCCCGCGCGCTTTGCCGGCGCTGCGGACCCCAGGCGCCCGGGGTTGCCATCATACCCTCGCCTTCGTATGCAAATATCATACCGGTAGCACGGTGTGCCCTACACGCTCCGGGCCAGGCGATCGCCGGAGTGGGTCCTGTCCGATGCACCGGCGCCGATAGTGCCATGCGGTGTGACGTGATCGGAGAGTAATCGCTTACACCGAACGCGCGGCACCATCCCTTGTCCGTTCCTGTGCAGTACGGCCCGGACGGCATCCGGTGTGCCGCCTGCCGTCATTTAGGTCAGGGCTGCGCCAGGTATCGGGCGAGGCGGCGCAATCCGTTCAGGGCGCCGCGACCGCGGCCGGTCGCAAGCAGCGGCACCCGGTACGCACCCTGGCTTGCGGCGTGGCCGGGACTTGTCGTTGAAGGCCGTGACCGGCCAGTGCACAATCGCGTCCACGTCCGGAACGGGAGAGACCGATGTTTTGCGCCAATTGCGGTCGGCTTGTCGCCGATGGGATGAAGTTCTGCCCGCACTGCGGAACCCCGGTCGCCGCGGTGGCGGCACCGGCTGTGTCTCCGGCAGCGCGCGC